>DATBXT010000272.1:0-10090 GCA_036514115.1 Gemmatimonadaceae bacterium | reverse complement strand
GTGGTGCAGCCAATAATCGCCGGGCACGGACCGACGCTGTTTGCGGGTTTATCGAAGCGTGTCGAGCTGAAGCTGGTGAGCCGGAAGGAATTCGCGTCGGGAGCGGTCGCGATGCGGTACGTGTCCCGGGCGTAGTCGCTTCCTCTTTCTGGAGAGTCATGGACAATCAACCATCGCCTCAACCTTCCACCTCGGCTCCGCGGCGGCGCTACTGGCTCCGAACCGCAGCAGCGGCGGTGTTTGCGGTGTTTGTATCCATTGTCGTATCAGCGGTCGGCCAGAGTGAAGCATGGCCGCACTCGGAGTCAATTGCGTTTGGAGTATTTCTGTTCCTGATTCCCATTCTCCAGTCCGTCGCCGACCGCCGACGCGTGCGGAACTGGCCGTTGCGATTGGCAGCCAGCGTTGTGGCAGGATTTGTCGGCGGCGTCGTATACGCCATGTGGATTCAATGATTACCTGTGAGCACACTATCGTCTCCGGACTGGGTGAGCTCACCTCACCGGAGAACTGATATGGGCACGCCAGCAAAGAACACGATATGTCTCTGGTACAATCGCGACGCCGAAGAGGCCGCGCGGTTCTACGCCAAGACTTTTCCTGATTCGTCCGTCGGCGCGGTGCACCGCGCACCTGCAGATTTCCCGTCGGGTAAGAAGGGCGACGCGTTGACCGTCGAGTTCACCGTGATGGGCATCCCATGTGTCGGGCTGAACGGCGGACCGATGTTCAAGCACAGCGAGGCGTTCTCGTTCCAGGTTGCGACGGCGGACCAGGCCGAGACCGATCGGTATTGGAACGCGATCGTCGGCAATGGTGGTGAGGAGAGCATGTGCGGGTGGTGCAAGGATAAATGGGGATTGTCCTGGCAGATCACCCCGGTCGCGCTGACAAAAGCAGTCAGCGGTTCCGATCCCGCTGCAGCCAAGCGCGCGTTCGACGCGATGATGCAGATGAAAAAGATCGACGTGGCCGCGATCGAGCGGGCGGTCCGCGGTTGAGGTAGTCGGACGATCAGACCAGAGAGCAACTCATGCCGGGAATGAAAGAAAAAGAACGCGACAAGCTGCTCGAAACTTTGGAGACACGCTTCGCGAAAAACATGCACCGACACAAGGGCATTACCTGGGCAGAAGTCCGCGCGAGACTTGATCGCAATCCCAATGCACTGAACACACTTCGAGGAATGGAAGCGAGCGGCGGCGAGCCGGATGTCATTGGCATCGGAAGGAAATCCGGAGAGGTGACATTCTGTGATTGCGCCGCTCAGAGCCCGGCGGGCCGCAGGAGCTTGTGTTACGACCGCGAAGCGCTCAACGCGCGCAAAGAGAACAAGCCGAAGGGCAGCGCCGTCGAAGAGGCAAAGGCGATGGGCATCGAGCTGCTCACTGAGGAACAATACAGAGATCTGCAGAATCTCGACGAGTTCGATACGAAGACGTCGAGCTGGATTCAAACGCCGACCGATGTGCGCGCATTGGGCGGAGCGCTGTTTTGCGACCGCCGCTACAACAAGGTCTTCGTCTATCACAACGGCGCCGAGTCGTACTACGCCGCGAGAGGGTTCCGCGGACTGCTACACGTCTGAGTCTTACTCAGGCGTGGCCGGGCCGAACCACTTGGTGAGCGCGTCAGCAAGTCCCGAGTCGGAGCCGTCTCCAACCCAGGCCACATAGCCGTCTGGTCGGATCAGAACGGCGGAGGGCGCATCGACCGGTCCGATCGCGGGCAGCTCCCACGTACCATTGTAGCGCGCGTCGATCGACTGAACGCGATCTGACCACGTCTTGATGTCTAACGTGTCGGACTCACCAAAGTTGATCAGCACCGCACGCGCATTGTGCAGGAGCGCGTACACTCGCACCGGTCCATTCGCGGTGACGAGATCGAGATCGGGCATGCGCCTGCCGAGCAAAGGATGTCCCGCGCCGAGGTGGTAGTGAACGCCGAGTCCGGACATCTCGGCGACTATTTGCTTGCGGGGCTCGTCCATGCTGAGGAACTCGGCGATATACTCGTTCAGCGCCTTCGTGCGCTCGTCGGGCCGGCGCATCGCAGTCTGCGCCATCGTGCTGCGCAGCACGCGTGTGGCGACCGGATGACGCTCGGCGTGATAAGTATCGAGCAGGCTATCCGGTGATACCTGCCTGATTACCTGTGCCAGCTTCCATCCCAGGTTCACCGCGTCCTGTACTCCGATGTTGAGACCCTGCCCTCCCATGGGCGGATGTACGTGTGCGGCGTCACCCGCCAGCAGCACTCGCCTTTCACGGTAAGTCGCCGCCTGACGAGTCATGTCCGAGAATCGTGAGAGCCAGATTGGACTGTGCACTCCGAAGTCGGTCCCGTAGATGGCGATGAGTGCTTCGCTTAGATCGCGCAGCGAGGGTTCGCCACCGGATTTGACTGTCCGTTCGACGAGCACGATGCCCGCGTGCACGCCGTCGCCAGTCTCCACCTTGCCGATCGCATGCGTGCCGGCGGCGTCGTGACGGAAGCCCCACGCCGGCTCTTCTGTCGTACGAACTTCGGCGATGATCCAGCTCGTCGTCGGATCCCAGCCCGGGAAGTCGATACCGGCTGCCTTGCGGATGATGCTGCGTCCTCCGTCGCAGCCGACGAGATACTGTGCGCGCATGGTGCTGCCATCGGATATCTCGACGTCGACGCCCGTGTCGTCCTGTGAGAAACCCGTCACGTCGCGCTGGCGGTAGATCGGCACCTGGAGTTCGTCGACCCAGTCCGCGAGTAGGGGCTCGATCTTGTTTTGCCGAAGTGCAAGCACGTAGGGATGCCGGGTCGGGAAGTCGCTGATCTTCAGAGGTATCAGGCCGAATCCGGCATTCGGATGGGTCTGCCCCGCGGAGACGAACCGATCGGCGATGCCGCGCTGATCGAGCACCTCGATGGTGCGTGAGTGGAGACCTCCCGCGCGGGAACCGGCGAGCTCCTGGTTGGGCCGCCGCTCGACGATGGCGACGTCGATACCCGCCAACTTCAGCTCGCCCGCCAGCATCAATCCGGTCGGACCTCCGCCGGCGATCAACACTGCGTGGCCGGTCATGGCAACACTCGCATCGCAGAAACTCCGCAGAAAATGATCAACCAGTCTGCAACGGCCCCCGGGGCTTGCCGCAAGTTCCGGGTCTTTTTATATAGTACATGTGGCGAGATCAGTCGCACTCCCGCTTGCGCTTCTCGCCCTCGGCGGTTGTGCGACGGTGATGTTCCAGCTGCCGAGCGCCCCACACGGCGCCGGAACTCCGGAAGGACCGAAGCCGCGGGTCGTCGTCACTACTGATCCCGAGCTCGACGACTCCAACTCTCTGATCCGATATCTGTTGTACAGCGCGGATTTCCGGACAGAAGGTCTCGTTTACGCCAGCAGTCAATACCACTGGAAAGGCGACGGCACCGGGAAGAAGTGGGCGGTTCCAAATCGTGAGTATTTTCGCTTCGGTCTCAATCTTTGCCCGTGCGAGTCGTGGCGCTGGGCACCGAACGAGCGGTTCATCGACGATGCCGTCGACATCTACGAACGAGTCTATCCAAACCTGCGCGTTCACGACGCCGGATATCCAACGCCGGAGGCGCTCCGCTCGAAGATCCGCTGGGGAAACGTCGAGTTCGACGGCGACATCTCCAAGGATACGCCGGGATCTGACCTCATTCGCGACCTATTGTTGGACGACGATCCCGAGCCCATCTATCTGCTCGCGTGGGGTGGTGCCAGCACCATAGCACGGGCGCTGAAGTCGATTCAGGAACGCTACGATAAAAAGGCGGAGTGGCCTGCGGTTCACGCCAGAGTCTCGCGCAAGGCGATTCTCTCGTTGTCGGGCGATCAGGACGACACCTACGCGAATTACATCCGTCCGATATGGCCGAACATCGTATCACTCAGCGCGGGCGAAGGTGGTGTTGGAGTTGGCTATGGCGCTTTCGTTTTCGCGTCCGTCGAGAACGCGCCGTACTACAGCGCGGACTGGACGCGCGCGAATGTCTCCAGCCGCGGGGCGTTCGGCGAGCATTACCGTGTGTGGGGCGATGGGAAGCAGATGGTGCCTGGCGATCGCTTCGACTACTTCGGTATCGCCGGGCAGACCGCCGCGGATTTGCGCGCGAAAGGCTACGTGGTTTGGCTGCCGCCACGGCCAAAGGGTGAATTCCTCGGCGAGGGCGACACTTTCACTTACCTGAATTTGATCGGCAATGGACTCCACGGATTCGGGAACGCGACTCCCGGCGGATGGGCGGGACACGTGTCAATCAATCCATCCTCGCGCACAGCGCGCGCGGGTCAGCCCGGCGCGCCGACGTCATTCGAAGCTTTCATGAAGAGTCTGGAAGCCATTGGCCCAGAGGGACCCTCGACGCGCCCGCCGTCGCCGCAGCCGAACTTCACGTCGGCAGCGCAGAACGACTTCGCGGCGCGAATGAAGTGGTCAGTGACTCCCACGTACGCGGGCGCCAACCATGAACCCGCGGTGGCGCTCAAAGGCAGCGCGCGAGTTTCGGCGCGACCCGGGGAGACGGTGCGCCTGGAGGGTACGGCATCGGATCCGGACGGAAACGCGCTCTTAGTTAAGTGGTGGCGGTGGAAAGACGTGGACACTTACTCCGGTGATGTGGTCATCTCTGATCCGACTTCGCTCGTCGCGACGCTGCGTGTGCCTGACGATGCGTCGGCAGGTCAGTCCATCCAGCTGGTGCTCGAGGTGACGGACAACGGAACGCCGGCTCTTACGCGCTATGCACGCGTGGCAATCTCGGTGACCCGCTGATTCCGCGGCCTGAAAGTCGCTTCACCAACCCGCGTGAAGATTTCGGAATACCGCCCACAAAAAGCACTGCTCGTTGATCACCCGCCAACCGGCAACCGCTGGATTCACGAGATCAAGCTCGACGGATTTCGGATGGGGCTTTTGATCTCCCGCGGCAACGCGCGGATCATCTCCCGACGCGGGACCGAGTACACTCGTGAATTCCCGGAGATCGTCGCCGCTGCGCGGAAGCTGAAAACCAGGAATGCGGTCCTCGACGGCGAGATCGTCGTGCTCGACAAAGCAGGCGTCTCCCGCTTCCAGCTCCTTCAGCAACTCGGGGACAATCGATCGGGGCTCGCCTACTTCGCTTTCGACATCCTGTCACTCGACGGCGACGACCTTACCCGCACATCGCTCGAAGAACGCAAACGCGTACTGCACAAATTGCTCGGCAACCGCGCCGGCATGATCCGTTACACTGAGCACTTCGACGGCGACGGAGCCAAGGTTTTTGCGAACGCCTGCGCGCTGGGCGCGGAAGGAATCATCAGCAAGCTGCGCGACGGACGTTACCGGCCTGGCGCACGCAGCTCGGATTGGCAGAAGATCAAGTGCATCAAGCGACAGGAATTCGTGGTCGGCGGGTTTACCGACCCGTCGGGCGCGCGTGCGGGGGTGGGTTCCATTCTCGTCGGCTATTACGAGGGCGACGCGCTGCGCTTCGCCGGCAAGGTCGGCACGGGGGCCGGATGGAGCAACGCGTTCAGTCTGCGCTTGCGCCGGCAGCTGGAACAGGTGGAGGTCAAGCGGACTCCGTTCGATCCACCGCCGCCGGGATGGCTGGGCAGAAACGCTCACTGGGTAAGCCCAAAGAAAGTCGTCGAGGTCGAGTTCACGGAATGGACCTCGGACGGACGCGTACGTCATCCATCGCTGCAGGGTTTTCGCACGGACAAGCTGCCGCGCGATGTGCATCGCGAGCGCGAATCCCACCTGTCGGGCAAGCAAGGATCCGACACAGGCGCGACGTCTACCGTCGTATTCCCGCGAGCTCGTGTTACCACGGCCGATCTGGTGGAGCTTTACTCCCGAATCGCGGATTGGGTGCTGCCACACGTCGAAGGCCGGCCGTTGACTCTGGTGAGAGCGACTGCACCGATCACTCGTGAGGACGCGCTGCGCACCCAGGCGAAGTTCGTTCACCACACGCCGCGCGACCAGCGCTTCGTGCCTGATGTCGTGCCGCGTATGAGCATCGCCGAGAAAAAGAAAGTCGGCGAGTACTGTTACGTGGATTCGCGGGCCGCCCTCGTCGCCCTTGTCGAAGCGGGTGTCGTCGAATGGCACGTGTGGAATGCGCGCGTGGGCGACGTGGAACGACCTGATCGCGTTGTCTTCGATATCGACCCGGGCGAATCGGTCAAGTGGAGCGACGTCGTCGCGGCGGCCCGTCGACTGCGCGCGATGCTCGAGGCGCGCGATCTCGAGAGCTGGGTGAAGACGACCGGAGGCAAAGGCCTGCACGTCGTGGTTCCCTTCCGCGCCGAGCACGATTGGAGCGCGGTCTTCGAATTCTCACGCGGGATTGCCGCGCAGATGGCCGCGGAGGATGCGCGTTATACGCTGTCCTTCGACAAAGGCGTTCGTCGCGGCAAGTTGCTCATCGATTACAAGCGGAACTATCGGACGTCGATCGCAGTTGCAGGATTCTCGACCCGTGCTACGCCGGAGGGCTCGATTTCAGTGCCGGTCAAGTGGGAGGAGCTGGGACGCTTGGGGGGCGGGGATGCCTGGAACGTCGGCAACATCGGAGAGCGCCTGCGCCGACTGAGAGCGGATCCCTGGCGGGGGTACTGGACCACCCGCCAGAGACTCGTCCGCTAGCGGTCGTCCATCCCTCCGCCGACCTGACGCCAAACCGACTGCGCGAGCGTGAGGTGTTGCCGCACGGTGGGAATCGTCTGATCGATCAGCTGCCGTGTCGCCCCCGACGCCTGCGGCTGCAGCATCGTCAGCTCGTGAAGCATGTGCTGGTGCATCATGACTTCCGCGCGCATCAGCCGCCTGTCGTAAGAAGCGTTGTTGTTGTCGCTGCTGCCGCTCTGATTGCTGGCCAGCCGCATCATCATGCGATTCGCCATCATCGCATCGGCGGTGTCAGCGGGAGACGGCATCGGCGTGATGCCAGCCTGCGACGCGAGCTGCCGGCCTTGCTGCAGATGCGCAGTGTGCTCCTGAACCATGCGATTTGCGAAATCGCGAACAGCGGGGTTCTGTGCGCTCGAAGCTCCTTGCTGCGACAGGGCAATCTCCAGTGAATCACCCGCCGCGAGGTGGGATACGATGTTCGCGTCGGTCATCGAACGGATGTCAGCTGCCTGGAGACCCATCATTCTGCCCCCACGGCCGCCCATGTAGATCGTTCCATCACCTTCCATCCATGCGCCCCCGGTGCTGTCCATCCACATTCCCGCGCCCGCGCCTGTCCCGGTGTCCGTGTTGGACAGTCCGGTCCCCGGCGGAATGTTCGTGCGCGCGATGCGGTTATTCGGCGACTGCTGAGGCGCGCACGCGATTACCGCCACTGCCGCGCCGACGGTCAATTTTGTGAGTGAAGTTTTCATTTTGCCCTCTCGTCCGTTGGTCTTTGTCCCGCGTCGGCATGACTTGGGAAAGAAGGGCGGCGCATAACGCAGACCGCGCGTCGTGCGCGCTACTAACTATTTCGTTACAGGACTCCTATGGTAAATGACTTACCATATTCATCTCGGCTCGAGAGAAAAACCTGATGAATCGTGAAAGCTGAGCGTCCGAGTCGCACCGCGCATTTCGTAGCGCTGGGCCGAGCGATGGCTGACGCCGGGCTATCGCACGTGCCCGATTTCCGGGATCCGACCGCGAACGTCTTCCTGAGCGAGAGTGGGAAGGCGAGTCTGGCCAAAACCGCCAAGGCGTTTCGGGACGGGGATAGCGGCATCAGCGCGCAGATGGCGCGGGTGATGGCGGACATGATTGCGCTGCGCACGGCGGCAATCGACACCGCGGTTCGCGACGCGATCGCGGACGGCGCGGGACAGCTCGTCATACTCGGCGCGGGATACGACGGACGTGCGTGGCGAATGTCCGAGCTCGCCGGCGTCAGGGTCTTCGAGGTCGACCATCCGGCCACACAAGGCGAAAAGCGCGCACACGTGGGCGAGCTTCCCGCGTCAAAGGCCGTCGTCAGCTTCGTCCCGATCGATTTCGAGCAGGAGTCTCTCGATGCTGTGCTGGAGCGCGCCGGCCACGATCGCGCCACGCCGACTTGCTGGATCTGGGAAGGCGTGGTGATGTACCTGTCGCGAGATGTGATGCGGACGACCCTCGCCGCTATCGGAAGGCGGAGCGCGGGCGGATCGACCCTTATAGTCAACTACCACACTGCGCATCGCCGGTTCTTTGCCCGCCTGATCTTCCGTTTGATCGGCGAGCCGCAGGTCAGCGCATGGACGCCCAGGCAGATGGCGGCCGATCTGCACGCCGTTGGGTTCATGGTTCGTGAGGATTCCGCTATGGCGGATTGGAACACCCGCTTCGCTCACGGCCAGGCTAAGGTTGATAGGGGACTCTACATGCGAATCGCAGTCGCCGTAATGCGGAAGGTCGATACCGATTGAAGGGGTCCGATAGCCCAAAGTGCAATTCATCTGGTCTGCGCTTGTCGGCAGACTGGACAGCATGAATATCAAGCGAAAGACCACCATCGCGGTCATCGGTGTCGCGCTCGCGACCGTGACCCTGGCATCCGCCGTCGCCGCGCAGCACGCCCCGCACTCCCACTGGGCGTACGACGGAGAAGGCGGGCCTGCGCATTGGGGCGGACTCGAGTCGGCCTACAAGACCTGCGGCGTCGGCAGGGAGCAGTCGCCGATAGATATCCGCGATGCGAAGGCGAGCGATCTGCCCGCGATCAACTTCTCGTACCGGCCAACGCGGCTGAAGCTGATCGACAACGGACACACCATTCAGGTGAGCTACGCGCCGGGCAGCTTCATCACGGTTGGCGGGGAACGTTACGAGCTGCAGCAGTTCCACTTTCACCATCCCGCCGAGGAAAAAGTGGCGGGCAGGTCGTATCCGATGGTCGCGCATCTCGTGCACAGGAATGCGGCGGGAAAGCTGGCTGTAGTGGCGGTGCTCTTCACCAAGGGCGCCGCGAACCCCCTCATCGCGAAACTGTGGCAGAATTTGCCGGCCGAACAAGGAAAGGAAGTGGCAGCGACGAGCGAGATGGTTGATGCGACTGAGCTGCTGCCGACGGTCCGCGGATACTTTACTTTCGGCGGCTCCCTGACGACGCCGCCGTGCTCGGAGGGCGTGACGTGGTTCGTGCTGAAGACGCCGACCGAAGTGTCCAGCGGCGAAGTCCTGAGCTTTGCGCGGAAGTATCCCCACAACGCGCGTCCCGTGCAGTCCGTGAACGGACGGGCGATCAGCCAGACCCGCTAGGTTCGGCTTAGCGCACTTTCCCGCGCGCTGCCACCTTCCAGCTTCCTTCCACGCGCCCGTCGCGCCCGTACCAGATCTCGTCGTGGAGATTGACGGTCGGGCAGACGTGACTGGGCACCAGCCACACTTTCTCGCCGACCTTGGCCGGTTCGCGGATCTCGACGTAGCCGTGCTCCTCATTGAGCTTGCGCGGCGTCCACTGCTTGTCGATGAAGTGGCCGTAAGTGCCGGTGCCGACTGTCTGATCGCTCGACAGGGTTTTTGACCCGGCGTCGATCACGCACTGTCCGGGCACCGAGGTGCTGACCACGGTGGTGAGAACCCGGAGCGCGCAGTCCCCTTCCTCGCATACCTTCGCTTCCATACTGCTCGCGTCGTAGAAAACGTAGGTGCCGGGCCGGATCTCGGTTGTCTGCGGAACCAGTGGAGTCCTGGCGGCGCCTGGAGTCGAGCCCCCGGAGACAATCTTCGTTTCGAAACCCGCTGCGGCGAGGGCACCGATCACCGCGTCGATCTTCGTGCAGGCTGACTTGAATCCTGCTTCGTCCAGCCACGACGGCCAGTAAAAGATCCCCTGAAAATCTGAGCACGCCCTGGCGATTTGCACGGCTTGCCCGGGGGTCTGCGCGCCGGTGCGGCCCACGCCGACATCGATCTCCACCAGTGTCTCGATCCCCTTGAGATCGCGCGCGACCTCGATCGAATCCACCGCCACTTTGACCCGCCGAGTCTTCGCCAATTCCCGCAAGCGCGGCAGCTTTGCTTTCACCAGCGGGTAGGCGATCAGCACGTCGTCGCCGGGGAGCACCTCCGCTTCGCCGATCTTGGCGACTGTT
>DATBXT010000271.1:0-9809 GCA_036514115.1 Gemmatimonadaceae bacterium | reverse complement strand
TGAGCCATGCGCTTGAAAAGCCACTTTGGAGCTCTGCCGCCGTGAAGCGGAAGTGTAGCGCTACCAGTGCGTTGGGCCATTAACAAATTTACCCCGGAGCCGTCGAACTTTAGTATATTGTGAGAGCGGAATTCGCCAGTTTTTCGCTAGCTCAGCCATAGAATCGCAGGTCACTTTTGGAGCGCCTAGTCGTCTCCAACAGTCACGTATTTCCACTATCCAGGAGTCAACTTTGGTCAAGCCAAATCAGCTTAGCGAATACCTTAAGAACGGTTCGATCGGCGCGCTCGCTCTCCTTTGCGTGGGATCGCGCTTCATCCCTGGCGCGAGTCAGAACGGACCGGTTCTGTCGGCGGCGGTTGCCTTTGCCGCTCCAAAACACAAAGCTGATTCGGCCGGATTAAAGGTTTTGGATGTGCTTGCGATAAGGACTGACTCCGCGATCAACGCCCTCCAGACTGCGGTCCGTCCACTGAGCCACCCAAAGGCGCTGAAGACGGCTTTTCACAGCTACTTCACCTACACGTCTTCGCATCCCGGCGAAGTCACCAAGCCGTACCTCTACTTTGTCGATTACGGTTTGCCGAGCACCGAGCCGCGTGGCTACGTGTTCGACATGAGCACCCTCCACATCGTCGAGGGACCGTTCACCGTTGCTCATGGCCGCGGCTCATCGACCACCCAGTACGGCATTCCGACGAGATTCTCCAATGCGCCGGGTAGCGCGATGACGTCCCTCGGTCTCTACCTCGCGGAGAATCTGTACCCGTTCCACGGTAAGACGGGCGGCCAGGGTTACAGCTCGATTGGACTGCGCCTCAAGGGCGTCTCGAGCACCAACGACAGGGCGCTTGCTCGCGGAGTCGTTGCGCACGGCGCTCCCTACGTCACCGAGACGAAAGCCGGCCGCAGCGAAGGCTGCCCCGCAATGGAACAGCAGCGTGCCCAGCGCGTTCTTCCCGAGCTCGCCAACGGCGGAATGGTTTTCCTGTTCGCGCCCGAGCCTGAACTGATCCAGGCCGACTAATCCGTCGGCGGGCCGAGCGCTGCTCGGCCCCGATTTCGCCCATCGAGTGGGCGATGCAAAAATACGAGATCGACGCCTTCTGGCCGCGCTGGATTTTTCTGCGTGGCCTCGGGCTCATTTTCCTGTCGGCCTTTTACTCGCTCGCGTTCCAGATACATGGCCTGATCGGCGAGCGGGGAATTCTTCCCGCCGACTACTACCTCCACCAGGTCGCGACCTCCCTCGGAGCGGTGGAGCGAATCTGGTACGCGCCGACTCTCTTCTGGCTCAATACGTCCGACCTCGCCCTCTGGGTCGTCGTCATCGCTGGGATAGTTGCGTCGCTTCTGGTGATCTTCAACGTGGCCACGCGCCCGGCTGTCGCGGCGTGCACCATCCTTTTTCTTTCGTGCATCGCTGCGCTTCAGGACTTCTCGTCCTACCAGTCCGATGGGATGCTCCTCGAAGCCGGTTTCATCTCCTTCTTCTTCGCGCCACGTGGCGCCCGCCCGCGCCTCGGGCTGGCGGATCCTCCCTCGTGGCTCAGTCTGTTCATGCTGCGCTGGGAATGGTTCCGGATCTACTTCGAGTCCGGGCTGGTGAAAATCCTGAGTGGCGATCCACACTGGCGGAATTTCACGGCGATGGACGACTACTACCAGAACGGTCCGCTGCCCTCGTGGCCGGGATGGTACGTCCAGCAGCTGCCACACTGGTATCACGCAGGCACCGTGGCTTTCACGTTTCTCGTCGAGCTGTTCCTCGTCTGGGCGGTGTTTCTTCCGCGGCGCTTCCGCATTGCCTGCTTCTTCGTGGTGACGGCTCTGCAAGTCGGAATCATCGCCACCGCCAACTACGCATTCCTCAACTACCTCGTCCTGCTGCTCGGGGTTCTGCTGCTGGACGATCGCGCGCTCGAGTGGATCCGGTTGAGAATCGCAATTCGACCGGAGCCGGTAGCGCGATCACTTCTCTATCGCCGGCTCGAGACGGGAATACTCGGTGTCGCGCTGTACGTCACCGCCACCGCGTTCGTGATGGGCGGATCTGAGTCCATTCTCGCGCTGCCCGATCGTTTGCTGTCGCCGTTTCGCATCGCCAATGCCTATGGGCTTTTCGCGGTGATGACCCCCGCGCGCTACGAGATCGAGTTCCAGGGCAGCAACGACGGAGTGAACTGGATCGCGTATCCGTTCCGCTACAAGCCACAGGATGTGCGTGAACATCCCGGCTTCTACGCTCCTTATCAGCCACGCTTCGACTGGAATCTGTGGTTTGCGTCGCTCGCCCCGTGGCAGCAGAACCCGTGGGTCGTTCTGACGGAGCAGCGGCTGCTCGAAGGAAGTCCGAGTGTGTTGTCGTTGTTCCGATCGGATCCATTCAAAGGCAAACCACCGGTGATGCTGAGAACGATTTTATGGCAGTACTGGTTCACCGACGTCGAAACGAAGCGCCGGACCGGAGCATGGTGGCGTCGCCAGGAGCTGGGCCCGTTCAGCCCGCCGGTTCAGCGCGGTGCGTCGGCGAATTCTGTGTTCGGCGCGCCACCATAACGAAGGGCCGCTCGTCGCGGCCCCTCGTGCATATCCTAGTTCTTGCGAAGGCGCCGGCGCTTGCCGTTCAGATAAGCCGCCCAGAGCATGAGACTGCCCGCTGCTCCGAGCATCATGCCGCTCACCCCATCGAAGACGCCATCGGCAAAGCTCGAGGTGGGATGCGGGACCAGCTTCATGCCGAAGAAAATCAACAGCAGCACCGAACCGATCCTGATCATGACCCTCGGGTCTTTTTCTCCATTTCTAAAAAGCATTCATTCTCCATTCATTCGGTTAGGAAGTACCACGCCATCAAAGCCATCTTCACCACAGCAAGCGTCGCTATCACCGCAAAGAGATCCCAACTGAGTATCCCCTCTGTGAAATAGCGGTAAAAAAAGAGTCCACCCGCTACGCACGCGCCTGCCATTCCCGCAATGCTGGTCGACCGCTGACGGTGCCTGAAAAAGCGTTCGTCGATCTCGGTACCGAGAATCGGGATTTTCATTTTTTCCTCTCCAGGCTGAAGATCTCGTCGGTCGTTCGCCCGAAAACGCGCGCGAAAGTCAGCGCCAGCTCCAGACTCGGCACGTAGCGCTCGCGCTCGATCGAGTTGATGCTTTGACGCGAAACCCCCACCGCCTCGGCCAGCTGCTGCTGCGTCCAGCCGCGCTCGCTACGAAGCTCTTTGACACGATTTCGAATGGTCGCCATGTAAAGTTAGCTTTCCACCCGAAGGTTAAACGTTGTGCCTGAAGATGTCAAGCATGCTTTACGTGCCGCAGATAACACTCAGATGACAGAATCGGTGCGGTTTGCCTGTCCAACCGTCCGCGGCTATGATAGTCCCGCCTCAGGGTTCCATATCCGACAATCGTCCGGTGATTCCAATGAGCAACCGTCCTCGTTCGCTGCTCGATGAAGCTTGCCGGACTTTTTCGCTTATCTCGTTCACACTCGTAGTCGCGTCGACAGCCGTGAGCGCGCAGGGCCTTCGAGATAAGATTTCGTCGCTCTTCATATTCGGCGCCGGACAGGATCCGCTGTTCCTCGCCGGCTCCGGCGATCCGAACAATCCGATTTCTCTCCAGGCGCACGGCAGCCACTTCGTGCCTGCATCGGCAGCCGAAAACGCATCCGTCATCGGATTCATCACCGACGCCCTTGGCGCGAGCGTCGCTAACACTCCTACCGGATCCACCAGCGGCGCGGAGTCATTCCGATTCGAGGCGGGTGTACCGGTGCGCACGTCGACCTCGGCAGGACCAATCTTCGCCGAACGCGCCCAGACTCTGGGGCGGGGAAGACTCCTGGCTGGTATCAGCCGGAACTCCTTCCGCTTCGCGACGCTTCGCGGGGTCGACATGAACAATCTCGACCTCACCTTCACGCACCAGAACGTCGACTTCCCCGGCTGCGACGCTCAGTTCAACGGCGACTGCAGCCTGATGGGCGTGCCTGTTCTCGAGAACGACGTGATGGACTTCAAGTTGTCGATGAATCTCGACGTCAGAATCACATCGATGTACGTCACCTTTGGTGTCACCGATAAATTCGACTTCGGCCTCGTTGTACCGGTGGTTCAGGCCGACTTCCGCGGAACCAGCGACGCGGAGATCCGTCCGTTCGGCGGTACCACAGCCGCACATTATTTTGCGGGCACGCCTGATAATCCTGTGCTGAACGCTCACCGCGAGAGTCTTGGCTCGGCGTCCGGGCTCGGCGACGTAGCAGTGCGCGCGAAGTTCAACCTCCACGACGCACCCAAGGCGAGCTTCGCCTTTCTGATGGATGGGAGATTCCCGACCGGTAGCGAAAAGGATCTCCTCGGGTCGGGGAAATTCGCGGGCCGTGCGCTCATGATTTTTAATTCCCAGGCCGGCGATTTCTCGCCGCACATAAACGTGGGCTACCTGTACCGCGCCAGCACTCAGCAGAACGACGCGGTGCTCGCCACCGGGGGGTTCGACCACCGCATCTCGGATGCTGTCACTCTCGCGGCGGATCTGGTGACGGAGCTACAGGTCGCCGACAGCAAGCTGCACCTGCCGCCGGTCGTCAACTACGAGTCTCCGTTCCGGCGCACCGTGAACCCGACCAACATCCCCGACATGCGCGATGACATCGTCAACGGCTCGTTCGGGTTCAAGCTCACGCCGGTAACCAAGACGACCATTGTGCTGAATGCGCTCTTTCCGCTGAATCGTGGGGGAATGCGGCCGAACCTGCTGTATACGTTCGGCCTCGAGTACATGTTCTAGCCTCGCGCGCGGCGCTAGCGAATCGAGACCAGTCTCCACTGTCCGCCGTCGTGGCGGAGTGTCGCTGTCAGGCTCACCGGGTCGCGCTTGGATTGACCCGTCGTGGTCACGTACTCATAAGCACCTACAAGGCGAGCGTCGGCGGATGATCCTGTCACCTCGACGCTGGTGACTCTGAAGGTGACGTTGATGCTGCGAGTGGACTGAAAGAAATCCTCGAAGCCGCGCTGCTGACCGGAGGTCAGTCCCGGGTAAGCCCGTCGAACCGCACCGACATCTCTTGATTCGATCGCGCGCGCGTATGCCTGTACCGCCGGTCCAACATCGGAGGCGTTTGGCGCTGGTGGTGCCGCGGCAGTGGACTCTTGTTTGACTACAGGCTTCGCCACTTCCACCGCAGGCTGCGACGGCAACGGGTCCGGTCGCAGCGCGGTGACAGGCGCCTGAGAGACGACGATCGGCGGGGACGTGGTCTGTCTCTGTACCGATGGCGCTGGCTGCGTCGGCCGCGACGGCGGCGGTTTGTTCGGGACTGTAGCGGTCCGCGTCTCGTGCGGTGTCACGCGGGGCTTCTCGACTTTCACTGAGCGCTGTGCTGCCACCGGAGTTTGGATCGCAGCCGCGCTGGCAATCGCCGGCGCCGGCTCGGGCGAATTCACAGCAGGAGTCTGAACCTGCGTTGTCTGGCGTGGTTCAACGGACTGGGCGCCAGCCACAGGGACACTGATTGCTGCCGAGTCACGGACCGGAGTCTGCGCTGTGCCCACACGCGACAATGGACCGCGGAAAATCGCCAACGCGATGGCCGCCGCCAGGGCCGCGAATCCAACTATTGCAATTCGCTGAGCCTGCGACCGCGATTTCTTGCGCGACTGCTCTATCGCGTCTGCCACCGACGCGCTGAGCGAGATCGACGCCGGGTATGCCGGTCCGCTCAACTTTGCCCGGACGTTGGTGAGCTCATTGGCCATGTCGAGCGCGCTCGCGTACCGCGCGGAAGGCTCCTTCTCCAGCGCCTTCATCACGATCCGGTCGAGTGACGGTGGCAGCCCAGGTGTCATCTCGGTGATGGGCCGCGGCTTCTCGGTGATGATCTTGAAAAGCAGATTCTGAAGAGTGGGCGCGTCGAACGGCTTCATCATCGCCAGCAGCTGATAGAGTACAGCGCCGACGGCGAAGATGTCCGTCGCCGATGTCGTCTGCCCCTGAGTGATCTGCTCTGGCGCCATGTAACTCGGCGTCCCGAGAAACGATCCCGTGCGCGTCATGCTCGATGACGAGAGGTGCGCGACTCCGAAGTCCATGATCTTTGCCCGGCCATCTTCCGCGACTCGAATGTTGGCCGGCTTGATGTCGCGGTGGACGATGCCCTTTCGATGCGCGTAGGAGAGCCCGGTCAGAACATCGATCACGATGTCGAGTCGGGATTGGAGCGACATCGGCTCGCCGAGGTCTATCATCTGCTCGAGATCAACCCCGGGCACGAACTCCATGGCGATGAAGAGATGTCCATCCGCTTCGCCGAGGTCGTATACCGTCACGACGTTTGGATGCTGGAGCGAACCGGCAGCCTGCGCTTCGCGCAGAAATCTCTTCCGGAGATCTTCCTGTCGCGCGATCGACTCGTTCATGACCTTGATCGCCACGGTGCGCTCGAGCACCGGATCGTGCGCCCTGTACACCACACCCATCGCACCCTCGCCGACCAGCTCGAGGATTCGATACTTACCTATGGATGAGATGTTGAGTTCGGCCATGTGCTGGATTTCGTGTACCGGACGCGAGGTCCGGCTCGGAGAATATCCGGCACGGCGCTAATTCCGGCAACCAAAGATTGCCTGGAGGCACTGCCGTCAACAGAACGGCGAGCGCTCGGCTCGCCCTATCAACGTGTCGCGGCTGCCGGCGCTCCTTTCGCGCCCACGCGCTGGGCAACTGCACCGATGTCACGGACGGGGCGAACCTCAATGCAGCCCGTTTCGGCCCACGGAAATTCCATGGCGATACGCACCGCCTCGTCCATGTTCTCGGCTTCGATCAGGTTGAATCCGCCGAGCACCTCCTTGGTCTCGGCGAACGGTCCGTCGATTGTCGTAGTCTTTCCGTTTCGGACCCGAATCGACCTGGCCGTTGTCGGCGGTTCCAGCTGCTGCGATTCGATGAGGTAGCCTTGTCCCTGCAGGTCCACGGCGTGGTCGATGCAGCCGCGCATAGTCTCGTCGAACTCTTGCTGGGGCACCGCGCCGAGCAGTTCGGGATCGTTGTAGATCAGCACCATGAATTTCATCGGATTTCCGGAATGGTTAGCGAGGAACGCAAAACTAACATATGGATTTCGGTTCGCTCAAATGCGGCAAATTATTGGTACTGCTGAGCTTGCCGCGAGGTCCGTTTGTCGATGCAAGCACGGATGCCTGTGGTGACATCGATGGTCGATTCCTAAGCGCTTGTAATATCGCCACTTACGTTCCGTCGCCGCCGTTGATTTAGGCCGACCAAAAGGCTACATTTCGAGCTACCGATCACTGAGGCAATTCTGACCTCCCGCCCTGCCTCCGAACCCCGCAGCGTCCACCTGATTTAATGACGGCTCCGAACAACAGAGAGCGCATCCTCCCGCGCCTCATTCACGAAGAAATCAAAGAATCGTTCATCAATTATTCGATGAGCGTCATAGTCTCTCGCGCGCTTCCCGATGTGCGCGACGGACTCAAGCCAGTACACCGCCGCGTCCTTTACGCGATGAACGAGCTCGGACTGGTTCCGGGCCGGCCGTACAAGAAGTCCGCGACGGTGGTCGGTGACGTGCTCGGCAAGTACCACCCGCATGGTGATTCGTCGGTCTACGACGCGCTCGTGCGCATGGTCCAGGATTTCTCGCTTCGCTATCCGCTCGTCGACGGCCAGGGGAATTTCGGATCAGTGGATGGCGATCCAGCCGCCGCCTATCGGTACACCGAAGCACGTCTCACGCGCATCGCGATGGAGCTGCTGGCGGACATCGACAAGAACACCGTCGACTTCGCGCCGAACTTCGACGATCGCCTTCAGGAGCCGAAGGTTTTGCCGTCGGCCGTTCCCAATCTGGTCGTCAACGGATCATCGGGAATCGCCGTGGGAATGGCGACCAACATTCCGCCCCACAATCTCCGTGAAGTCGTAGCTGCGCTCACCGCGATGCTCGACAACGCGGAGATGACCCCGGCCGACATCAGAAAGCTCGTCAAAGGCCCCGACTTCCCGACGGGCGGATACATCTACGGCCGCGCCGGGATCAAGGACTATCAGGAGACCGGCCGCGGCAAGATCGTGATGCGTGCCCGCGCGGTAATCGAGGAGAAGGAGTCCTCCAGCAAGTCTCAGATCGTCGTCACCGAGCTGCCGTACCAGGTGAACAAGGCGAAGCTGATTATCGACATGGCGGATCTCGTCAAGGAAGGGAAGCTGGAAGGAATCAGCGCCCTGCGCGATGAGAGCGACAAGGATGGAATGCGTGTCGTCATCGAGCTGAAGCGCGATGCGATTCCGCGCGTCGTTCTCAACCAGCTGTACAAGCACACCGTGATGCAGTCGACCTTTGGCGTAATCATGCTGGCGCTCGTGCCGGATTCGCATACGGGCCAGCTGGTGCCGAAGGTGATGCCTCTCAAGGAAGTTCTTCAGCACTATCTCGATCACCGTCACCAGGTCGTAGTCCGGCGGACCCAGTTCGAGCTCGACAAGGCGCTCGAGCGCGAGCACATCCTCGAAGGTCTGAAGATCGCCGTCGATAACATCGACGCGGTGATCAAGCTGATTCGCGCCGCCGAGGATACGCCGGCGGCGAGCAGCCAGCTCCAGAAGCGATTCAAGCTGAGTGAGCGCCAGGCGGAAGCGATCCTCAACATGCGCCTCGCCAAGCTTACTGGCCTCGAGATCTCGAAGCTCGAGGAAGAGCTGACGGAAGTCCGCGGCTTCATCAAGGACATGAGGGAGATTCTCGCGTCGAGACCGCGCCGTCTGAAGATCATCCGCGATGAATTGCAGTCCGTCGCCGACAAGTACGGCGATGAGCGACGCTCGGAGATCACCAGCGACGAGGGTGAGTTCACCATCGAAGACCTGATCGCCGAAGAGGACATGGTTATCACCATCTCCCACTCCGGTTACATCAAGCGCACTTCGGTCTCGACGTATCGCAAGCAGCGTCGTGGCGGTCGCGGTCTCAGCGGGCAGGGATTGAAGGACGAGGATTTCATCGAGCGTTTGTTCATCGGGTCGACGCACGACTACATCCTGTGCTTCACCGATGATGGCCGCTGCTTCTGGCTCAAAGTGTACGAAGTGCCACAGGCAGGCCGCGCATCGAAGGGCAAGCCGATCGTCAATCTGATCAACGTCTCCGCCGAGACGCAGATCAAGTCGATGGTACCGGTGCGCGAGTTCTCTGACACACAGTTCCTCCTCTTCTGCACACGCAACGGAACGGTGAAGAAGACGGCGCTCTCGGAGTACTCGAACGTTCGGCAGACCGGAATCAAGGCGATCAAGATCGACAAGGACGACGAGCTGATCGACGTGCAGGTGACGAGCGGCTCGAACGACATCGTACTGGCCACCCGTCACGGCCTCTCCGTGCGATTCCATGAAATGGACGTCCGGGAAATGGGACGCGACACCACGGGCGTCAAAGGCGTGGAGCTGCGCGAAGGCGATTCGGTGATCGGGATGGTCGTTGTCAAGCGCGACGCAACGCTGCTGGTCGTCACCGAACGCGGCCTCGGCAAGTGTTCCAACATTGCCGATTATCGAGTCCAGAAGCGCGGCGGAAAGGGGATCATCACGGTAAACAGAACCGAGAAAACAGGTGATGTCGTTGCCCTCATGGAAGTTCTGCCTGCGGACGAGATCATGATCATCACAAAACATGGTGTGATCATCCGTAGCTCGGTCTCCCAGGTGAGAGTGACGGGCCGTATCGCGCAGGGGGTCAAGCTCGTCAATCTCGACGAGGGCGATCTCGTGACC
>DATBXT010000270.1:0-17360 GCA_036514115.1 Gemmatimonadaceae bacterium | reverse complement strand
AGCGCGGATGGTAAACGCTCGGGATCACATTTTTCGAAAATTCACGGAGCTGCTCGCGCAGTACATGCCTTTCGACCTCGTCATCGACGAGCAGACCGCAGATGGTGGCGAGGCGAGGGTATCCAAAACGAGCGTATGCGGGAGCTGGGGCGCGATCGCCGGCAGTCTACGTTATTTCGCGGACAGATCTGGAATTCCGCGCGCCGGCATCGAAGGGACCCAAATCCCAATGGAGCTCATTCGCCGCTATGCTACACGCGCCAAAGCGGAGCTGATCTACGACGCCCGGCGGAAGCATGGCCCGCTCGTTCTGAAGAGCAGGCTGGATTACTTCGGCTTCGAGCTCGCTAGCGAACTGGAGACCGTCGAAGAGTTTCCGGCCGAACATGCATCGGAGGCGCGGGAGCTGCTCGCCGCCGCGGTGGCGCGCGGTGAGGCCAGACATTTCGCCGTGAAAAAGAACCAGCATGCGATCGACGAGATTCGGGAGGCCTTCAAACGGTCGGGCGGTGCGACGAAGCGTCTGGGCCTGGCCGATCTAACAGCTCTTTACGCGGATCAACTGAGGGACGTCAACTCGATGGATGAATTCCGCGCAGCGAGGCTGGTCGTCGATCGCGACCAGTTCGTGCCGCGCGAAATGCGCGAGCAGCTCGCCTCTCTCCCGGACACGGCGCAGATCAGGGACCGTGAGATCGAGATCGATTACGACGTCGAAGAGCGCGATGGCGAGCGACGTGGGGTCGCCAGACTCCGACTTCCCGAGAAAATCGCCCGCACGCTGAGCGAAGGAGAAATTCCTGCTCTCGACCGGCCGGTTCGTTTCGTCGTCCTCCGCGGCCAGCGGGGGGCGGTTCGCGCCGACACGCTGGAAGAATTACAGGATCTGCTCGCCCAGCCATGGTCGCCGGATGAAGTGGTCGAGTCGGACGAAGATCGCGCCATGATTTCCCACGCCGAGCGCGAGGTCAAGCGAATTGCGAGCGAATTTCGCGGGCATCGACAGCGCGGAGATCGAAATCGGTCGCGGCACGGACCGAGACATGGGCGCGACAACCAGCGCGGTGGCGGACAATTCCGCAAACGGCGACGTGGGCGTTAACGGCATAGCGTACTGGCGCGAACGTCAGTCGCCGATATAATCCGGCGCATGACCACCCAACATTTCGCCACGCATTTCGGCGAGCACCAGAAGGTTATCGCCCAGTGCATCGCTTCTCTTCAGCCGGCTGCGGATGCGGCGGGTGAGGCGATCATCTCCTGCTTCGCCCGCGGCGGGAAGCTTCTTGCCTTTGGGAACGGCGGGAGCGCGACACAGGCGAGTCACCTGGTCGAGGAGCTTATCGGTCGATTCAAGGATACGAGGAGACCTCTTCCAGCTGTATCTCTTGTCGCCGACGCCGGCGTGGTGACGTGCATCGCCAATGATTTTGGATACGATGCGCTCTTCGAGCGTCAGATCGAAGGCCTCGCATCGATGGGCGATGTAGCGGTCGGGATAACTACCAGCGGAAAATCCGCGAATGTCCTCAGGGGTCTGAAGGCCGCAAAGGAGAAGCGCGCAGTGACAATCGCCCTTTGCGGCAGGAATGGAGTGGAAACCGGAACGGCCGATCATGTCATCGCGGTTCCGAGCGAGAACGGGGCGTATGTCCAGGAAGTCCATCTGATGATCCTGCACGTCTGGTGCATCGCCGTCGACGCGACGATCAAGGCCGGCGGACTCTAGCACTCGCCGCGGCTGGAGATGGCGCTACACCAGACTTAGACGCGGCCTCTCATCGGTGCGGGCGAGAGCGTCTTCGGCGTATGAAAGCAAGCCGGAATCACCGTCGGCCACGATCTCGACTTCAGTGCCCAGCGGCAGGGTGAGGTTCGGTGCCTCGTGCCCAGCTGGGAAGTCCATGAGGATCGGTCCTTCGAAATCCGGGAGCAGGTCGAGAAGGAAATCCTCGAACTCGTCCTCTTCGCACCGATCGATGGAGAGCTGGCCGAAGACGATGCCTCTGACGTCGCGCAGCAGACCCGCGGATCGAAGGTGCACGAGTCGCTCATCCACGAAGGACATTGGATCCCGCGTCTCTTCGAGGAAGAGAATGGCGCCCCGGGTATCGATCTCGTAAGGCGTACCGATGGTCTGTTGAACGAGGGAAAGATTCCCGCCCGTAAGGCGCCCGGTTGCGCGTCCTGGCCGTACTGCCCGGACGCCTGATCCCGTCAGCTTTTTCTCCGGACGGGGATCGGTGATCGCCGACAGAAGTGAAGCTACGGTAGGGTCGGTGACGCCCGCGTACAGATCGTCAAGGGTGGGTCCATGAAAGACCCGCAATTGTGCCTGGCGCATTAGCCAGAGATGCAGCGCTGTGATGTCGGAGTAGCCGACGAAAGTCTTCGGGTTCCTGCGAAACACGTCTGGATCCAGATACGGGATGACTCTCACGGCACCGTACCCCCCGGTGGCCGCGATGACGGCCTTCACGTCCGGGTTGCTCCACATCGTCATCAGATTCTCGGCGCGCTGTTCGTCCTCGCGCTGATGGAAGCGGCGCTCCTTCTCAACGTCCGATTCGAGAAGGACCTTGTAGCCTGCCTCCTGCATCGTCTTCGCACCCCGGAGGAGCCATCCTCCATGCGGCGCGTATGAAGGAGCGACCACGCCTATAGTGTCGCCCTTTTGCAGCGCGGCAGGTCTGGCCAGCCCGGGCTGCCTTGAAACGCTCGAGGAAAACGGAAGCGATGGAGCGCCATCGTTTGGCGCGATTGTCTGCTCTGCGGTGTACGCCCCGAGTGACTCGGTCATCGTAGTTTCTCGAAGCGCATTATCGATTGGCCACTGCTAGATTCAATGAATGTCGGACACGTCGGTGAAGGCGCCGGACCCCGGTGGGAGCTCCTCCCCCATGCATCGAAATATGCAGGCCAATCCCCCAAACGGGACTGGGGCGGCAACGTACTTTCGGAAAGGTTTCGGGTTGAAATCCGAGATACAGTCCGAACTGGATTCCGACTATACAGGTCATCTGGTAGACCTTTTGAAGGCTCGCGAATACGCCCTGACCGCCGGTGACGTGACAGTGCGCCTCGCCAAGGAATTTGGGTTTTGCTATGGCGTCGAGCGCGCGGTCGAGTACGCCTACCAGGCCAGAAAGAAGTTTCCGGATCGTACCATCTATCTGGCCGGCGAAATCATCCATAACCCGCATGTGAACTCAAATCTTCAGGCGATGGGAATCACATTTCTGCTGCCGAAGAAAGCGGGCGGCGAGAGGCGGGAGGCGGGAGGGGGGGAAGGTGGCATCGATTTCAGCGGAGTCAGGGCAGAAGACGTTGTGATCCTGCCCGCTTTCGGCCTGACGATCAGAGATTTTGAGGTTCTGCGTCAGCTTGGATGCGTGATGGTGGATACCACCTGCGGGTCGGTGCTGAATGTGTGGAAGCGGGTGGAAAGCTATGCGCGGGATGGGTTCACTTCGCTCATCCACGGCAAGTACTACCATGAAGAGACCCGCGCCACGGCTTCGCAGGCGGAGAAATACGAAGGCGGCCACTACTTCATCGTGCGCAACATCGATGAGGCGGGTGAGGTCTGTGAGTTCATCGAGGGACGGCTATCAGCTGACGCCCTGATGGAGCGCTTCGCCCATGCAGCGTCGCCGCGCTTCGATCCAGCGCGGGACCTGCAGAGAATCGGCGTGGCGAATCAGACCACGATGCTTGCCCGTGAGTCGCAGGCGATCGGGGAGCTGGTGCGAGCTTCGATGATCAAGGCTCGCGGTAACGACTATGCCGCCGCGAATTTTCGCACCTTCGACACGATTTGCAGCGCGACGCAGGAGCGTCAGGACGCTGTTGTAGAACTGTTGCGCGAGCCCCTCGACGTGATGGTAGTAATCGGCGGCTATAACTCCAGCAACACGATGTCACTGGCGGCTCTCTGCTCCGAGACTGTCCGCACGTTCCACGTCGAAGACGCATACGATATCGACCCCTACGCCGCTACGATCCGCCACCGCCCGCTCGGGGAGAAGGCGGAAATCACGACCTCCGACTGGATAAAAAGCACCGGTCCGGTGCGCATTGGTGTGACCGCAGGCGCCAGCACTCCCAACAACAAAATTGGCGAGGCAATTGGCCGCATTTTCGCTACTAGGGGAGTAGACCCTAAGGCGATTGGTTAGAAACCGTAGCCCGGTTGTGACGAAATCGCGGCCTGCGAGCGTCAAACTATTGGACGGTTTCTGGTCCCACCTG
This sequence comes from Gemmatimonadaceae bacterium, assembly GCA_036514115.1. Taxonomy (GTDB): domain Bacteria; phylum Gemmatimonadota; class Gemmatimonadetes; order Gemmatimonadales; family Gemmatimonadaceae; genus UBA4720. The sequence goes on along the minus strand of DATBXT010000270.1, from coordinate 13,109 downwards.
TACTTTGAGCCAGTGGCTCGAAACCAATGTTTGGGGGTAGGATAGCTCGTCACAAAGGACACTGAACGCGTGGAGGTTGAATGGACGTGTATGGTTCGGATACCGCCCCTGATGAAGAAGGGGTGGCTGGTGCGAGCGGTACAGGGGCAACGCTAGACGTGGGCAGCTGGTTTCAGCGCGGCTCGAGCAAGGAGTCTGCGCTGAGCGATCGGGGGATAGCCGTCCCGGTCAACGCCATGCTCGATCGCGTGCGAGAGGCAGACGCCCTCACCTTCGATAACGACGACGCCGAGTAAGAACCTTCTTCATCGGAAGAAAAAGGCCGCTCAAATGAGCGGCCTTTTTTATTTGCTGGTTCCGTGGCGACGTGGTTCTAACGATTTTCCCCCGATGATTCCCGCCGAATCCTAAGTGGACTCCCACTCGTTCCTTCAGAACCTGGCTGTCGTCCTTTGCGTCGCAGCCATTGCGACCGTGGTATTCCAGCGGCTGCGGCAGCCCGTCGTCTTCGGGTATCTCCTGGCCGGGATGATAGTCGGTCCGCACATCTCGATTCCGCTCGTCGCGGATGCGCAGACGGTTCGAGCGCTATCGGAGCTCGGCGTCATTCTGCTCATGTTCTCGCTCGGCCTCGAGTTCAGCATCAGGAAGCTCGTTCAGGTAAGCCGGGGCGCGGGTCTGGTCGCGCTGTTCGAGTGCAGCGTGATGGTTTCGGTGGGCTATCTGGCTGGACAGATGCTCGGCTTCACGCGGATCGAAAGCATCTTCGCCGGAGCGATCATCGGCATCTCGAGCACGACGATCATCGTCAAGGCGTTCGAAGAGCAGAAGGTCAAAGGAAGAGTCACTGAGCTCGTGTTCGGGATCCTCATCATCGAAGACCTGATTGCGATCTTCCTTCTGACGGTGCTCACGACCGTTGCCCGGTCCGGATCGATCTCGCCATCGGACCTCGCGATGACGGCGGTGAGGCTGGTGATGTTCCTCGCTCCACTGATTGGATTTGGTCTGCTGCTTGTTCCACGCGCGATCCGCGCTGTGGTTCGCCTGGGCAGGCCGGAGACAACGCTCGTCGCGAGCATTGGGATCTGCTTTGCCGCCGCTCTGCTTGCGCTTTCTTTCGGGTACTCCGTCGCTCTGGGTGCGTTCATCGCAGGATCACTGATCGCTGAATCCGGTCATGAGCTCGAAATCGAGCACATGGTGCGTCCGGTGCGCGACATGTTCGCTGCCATCTTCTTCGTTTCCGTCGGGATGATGATCGATCCCACGGCGTTGACCGAGCATTGGCGGGCAGTGACGCTGCTGACAGTTGCGGTGATACTCGGGAAGGTTCTGGCCGTCACGATCGGGGCCTTCCTGGCCGGTCACGGGCGCCGCACAGCAATGAAAGCCGGAATGAGCCTCGCGCAAATCGGTGAATTCTCGTTCATCATCGCCAGCGTCGGAGTCGCGGCGGGCGTCATCGGCGCATGGATGTATCCAGTGGCAATTGCCGTGTCCGCGATAACGACACTGACTACTCCACTGCTGATCAAGCTGTCCAACAAAGCGGCAGGCTCGATCGACCGCTGGCTCCCGGGGCCGATTCAAACCGTTGCGGCGCTTTACGGATCGTGGATAGAGCGTGTTCGGAACGCCCCCCGTGCGCCTACCGAACGCTCGGCCGTGAACCGCGTCGTGCGCTTCATCCTGCTCGATGCTGCGCTGATCATTGCGCTCGTAATCGGAGTGAATCTGGAAATCGATCGGCTGAGCGTGAGCATTGGCGCGATGCTGACAATGGCGCCCGAGCGCGTCCGATTTCTGATCGTGCTGGTGAGTGGCGTGATTGCCGTCCCCCTCCTTTACGGTCTGATCACAAGCGCCAGAGCCCTCGGCAATCGCCTCGCGGGTCGCGCCTTTGCCACCACTCAAAAAGGAAAGGTCGATCCGGCCGACGCTCCCCGCCGCGCCCTGGTGATTCTGGTTCAGATTGCGGTAGTTCTCGCTGTCGGCATACCCACCGTCGCGATCACCCAGCCGTTTCTTCCACCTCACCAAGGCGCATTCGTTCTGTCGATTGTGACACTGGCGCTGCTGATCGCACTCTGGCGGAATGCCTCAAATCTTCAGGGGCACGCTCGCGCGGGCGCACAGATCATCGCCACGGTTCTTTCCAAGCAGATGGCTTCGACGGATGGAGCGCAAAGCGAGACGACACTCGAAGACGTCAACACGATTCTTCCCGGCCTTGGAGAGCCGGTGGCGATGAGAGTCGTTCCGGAAAGCATCGCCGTGGGAAGAAGTCTCGCGGAGCTCAATCTACGCGGCGCCACCGGCGCCACAATTCTCGCGATCCGGCGCGGCGACCAGCAGATACCCACTCCGCTTGGCCGAGAGGTGATTCAGTCCGGCGACGTCCTCGCAGTCGCGGGTGGACACGACTCGGTGGCGGTAGCGCGGGCGCTTTTCTCGCCTGATCAGGCGAAAATCCGAGACGACATGGAGGGGGCGGAGATCCAGGCGGAGCTGGACGCGCTCAACGAAACTCTCATGTGGGAAGTACCGCAGAGAACGAGCTTCCTTCCGTAGACATAAAAAAAGAAAGGCCGCTTCAGCCCTCGAAGCAGCCTTTCTCCCGGGTGGGCTACTACTCTCCCGCGGCTCGGCGCCTCTTGGTGCGGCGCGGTGTCGCGGATTTCTTACGACCGATTGGTACGACCCCAACTTCCGCGGCAGGTTCCAGTTCAACCGGAGCCGCCGGGGTGGTGTGAGGCTGCTTGTACGCGAAACGCTTCCCTTCGTAATTGCGGAAGATCACTTCGTCGTCCGTAATCGACTCCACGTATTCCGGCAGCAGCGGCACCTTGCCTCCGCCACCCGGTGAGTCGATTACAAACTGTGGAACCGCGAGACCCGACGTCCAGCCTCTCAGTGCCTGCATGATCTCCAGACCCTTCTGGACCGTGGTCCGGAAATGCTCGCCGCCCGCGACCTGATCGGCCATGAATATATAGTATGGCCGCACACGAGCCTTGAGCAGCTCGTGCATCAGTTTCATCATCACCTTTGCGTCGTCGTTCACGCCCTTGAGCAGCACGGTCTGGCAGCCAAGCGAGACGCCGGCTTTCGACAGCCGGTCCAGCGCGGCGACGGACGCCGGAGTCAGCTCGCTCGGGTGATTGAAGTGCGTGTTCATGAAGATGGGGTGGTACTTCTGCACCATCTCGCAGAACTCAGGCGTGATCCGCTCAGGCAAATGCGAGGTGATGCGGCTCCCGATCCGGATGATCTCGATGTGCGGAATCGCGCGCAGCTGCTGAAAAAGATATTCCAGCCGGCGGTCACTCAGCATCATCGGATCGCCGCCACTCATGATGACGTCGCGGATCTCGGTATGCTCGCGGAGGTACTGGAAGGCGGAATCGTACTGGTTGAGCGGAATTTTCTCCGGATCCCCAACCTTGCGACGGCGAGTGCAGAAACGGCAGTACGACGCGCAGACCGGGCTCACGAGGAAAAGAGCGCGGTCGGGATACCGATGGGTGATGTTCGGCACCGGAGAGTCGCCGTCCTCGTCGAGCGAATCGATCACGCCGTCGACGACATGAAGCTCTTCGACGGTCGGGATGTACTGATTCCACATCGGATCTCCGACTTCCTTGATCTGCTCCAGGGCCGCTGGAGTGATCCGCATCTGGAAGTTGTCGAATGCCGGCTGTAGCGCCTCGACGTCGATAGCGTCGTGCCCGAACTTCTCGGCCAGCTTTTGGAGCGTGGGAATGCTCTGATCCTTTAGGATTTGCTGCCAATCGCTCATGCGTGCACCACTCCGGCCCCGTGAGAGGCGTTGTTGATGATCGGTACTTCCACCATCACCCCAGGCCAGACAGCCTGAGAGTCTTGACCCAACGGTCCGCGTAATTCTCACCACGCTTGGCGAGCGCATGATCGCAGATCTTTCGAATCAGATCTGAATATCCGACCGTCGCGACTCCCGCCATCCGGGCGAGACCGGCGGCCGGTGAGATATCCGGGTTTGCATTCACTTCGAGAAGCCATGGGCGACCGGACTGGTCGATGCGGAAATCGCAGCGACCGTAACCTTCGCCACCGACAACGCTCCACGCCGTACGGGCGATGACGGCGATCTCGTTGGCGAGATCTTCCGACAGATCGGCCGGACAATTGGGCTTGGCGCCGAGATCTTCGTCGCTGCCCGTCTCCCATTTCGAGCGGTACGAGACAATGTGCCACATGCCCTGAGGCATCTGGCCGAAATCGATCTCGGCAATTGGCAGAGTCTCTTCGCCGAGTATTCCGACGTTGACCTCGCGGCCATCGATGAAGCGCTGAACGAGTACTTCGTCCCAGCCTTCGAACATCGCTTTGACTCTCGCGTTGAGGGCCCGCATGCTCCTCACCACCGAGCGCTGCTCGATTCCGACGGATGCGTCTTCGGCGACGGGCTTGCAGATGGCGGGGAAGCCGACGCTCGAAACGTCATCGCCGAGACGGATGTGCGTCCAGCGTGGAACGGGCAATCCTGCGCGATCGAGTACTCCGTTGACGACGTTCTTCCGTAGAGTGAGCGCGGTCGTCCAGCTGGAGCTGCCGGTGAAAGGAACCCCCAACAGCTCGAGGACTGAGATGACCATGGGCTCGTAGACAGCTTCGCCGTCGATGCCTTCGCAGAGATTGAAGACGAGATCGAACTTGCCTTTCCGGACGCGCTCGACCCAGCGTCCGTCGTTGGTCACGGGAACGCGAACGACCTCCGTCGCCCAATCCAGCAGCGCGCTCTCAACCGCCTCGATCGACTCCAGGAGCTGAAGCTCCGGCGCCTTGCCGAGTGCGGATAGACCGTCGAACAACAAAGCAATTTTCATAGCGTGCTCCCTCTCGTCTGTCCGCTGTGGGTCACGCCAGTCCGCCGGCAACGAGCGCATGCTCGCCGGAGACCGCCTTGCTTCGAGGGCCGAGCTCGACCCCTTGCCGCGCCGCTGCGTATTTCAAGCAACTCTGAATGAGCTCGTCATACCCGATTCCAGCGGCCCGCGCCGCCTTCGGCAAACAGGAATTGTCCGCGGGATCGGGCAGAATTCCCGGCAGCGGATTCACCTCGATCACGTTTGGATTGCCGGCCGCATCGAGACGGACATCGATTCTCGCCCAGTCTCTGCATCCAAGAACGCGGAAAGCATCGAGCGTGACTCGCTCAATGGACGCCTGAAGCTCGCTGGTGATACGCGCCGGGCACTGGAAAATGTCGAGCGGTTTCTCGGGACGATCCCAAACGAACTTGGCGTCAAAGCTGTAGATCGGCAGCGCGCCCTTGGGCAGCGTGTCGAAATTCATGCCGACGATGGGCAGCACTGTGGCCCCATCTCCATTGCCGAGGACGGCGCAGGTGAACTCCTTCCCGGGCAGATACTCCTCGACCAGGACAGGCTGCTCGTAGTTCTCGAGCAGGAATCGCGTCTGCTTCGCGAGATGATCGCGGTCCCAGCAAAGATTGTGGTCGGTGATTCCTTTCGACGAGCCTTCGTGCAGCGGCTTCACGAAAAGTGGAAGGGGGAGACTTGCGGTCCGCTCCGCCAGGTCTTCGATGTTCTCGACCACGGCGAACCGCGGCGTCGGAATCCCGTGAAAGGCCAGAGTCTCCTTCGTCCTCGCCTTGTCGAGGCAGAGAGTCAGGGTGAAGGGGTCGCTGCCCGAGTATGGAATCCCGAAGAATTCACATATCGCCGGGACCTGGGCCTCGCGGTTCACGCCGCGAAATCCCTCGGCGATGTTGAAGACGATGTCGGGCCTGGTCTGACGAAGGCGCTCCGGAAAATCCTCGGTCGCCTCGAGGCGGACCACTTTTCCGAGTCGCGAGAGGGCCGATTCTACGGCCGCGATGGTGGCGGGAGAGTCCCACTCCGCGAATTCGTCGCGGGCGATTAGCGCCGCGATAGAGAGGTCGAAAATTTTACTGGGAGGCTCTTCATCGGGACGCGGAAGCTCCCCGTCTTCGTGACGGTCGCCCTCTTCCACTGGGCTGGCGAGCTCTGACGGCTCGGGCTTTTGGTTGTAGGCGAAACCGATAAGAGTCATCGATACCCTACAGAAATTTTCGCGCTCGAATCATCGGACCGAGTATATAAACACCGAGGATGTGGCGCAATAATTATTCCGCGATTCCGAAAATATTTTTTTCGCCTAAAATTTTTTTCGGCGAAAAAATTCCTGCGAGGACGAGTCGCTCGATCAGACCTTGTGGTAGACGATCCTCGCCGCGTCTCGTCGGTCTTCGGCCTGATAGATCTCGAAGTCGGAAAAAAACGCCGGAGACTCCCTCTGGAGCAGCTTCAGCATCGCGATCGCGCACCGCCGAATTTCCAGCTCGGCGCCTTCGCTCGATCTCAGCTCCAGCATCGTTCTCCAGGCCCGCGCGTTCGCCGTCACCACGATTTTCGTCTCGGTGGAATTCGGCAGGACTCCTCTCGCCGCCTCGCGCGCCATCTTCCGGCGATGGACTTTGTCTGCCACCCACCCGTACTTCTCCATCAGGTGCTCGACGAGGCGAACATAGGTTCGCTGCGCCTCGTCGATCTGGGTCCGCCATTCCTTCTCGAGTGACTCCTCACCGACTATGGCCGGCGGGACCACGAAGTTTGCCTCGGACTCGTCGACGTATCGCTGACTGAGCTGGCTGTAGGCGAATCCCGCGCGATGACGGACCAACTCGTGGGTGAGAGAGCGGCTGACACCTTCGAGCAGAAGAGAATAGTTGGCATGCTCGAGAACCGATCCATGCCCCTGCTTCTTGATGTTCTCCAGGTAATCGCGCGTTGCCCTGTTGGCCGGATTCTTCTGGCTCATGTAGCAAAGGCGCCCCGCAAACTCCGCGAGTCGCTCGCCGTCGGTGCTCTCGCCCAGCCAGCGAACCTGCAGGTGGTCCGGCTCGACGAAGGTCGGGCGCGCGAGGAGAGTGATGACTGGTTCGGTATAATACACGCGGCAGAAAGCTAAGATGGGCCGTCGATCAGCGACAGCCGGAAACGCTCGTATGCGCGGTCCTTGATCACGGCATCGAGTGCTGCTCTCGCTTTTTCAGGCAACTGTGGAAGCGACGGGTCATACTTGATGTCGTTGATCGGCTTCTGATCCTTGAGCGGCACTTTCACCCCGGGATTTAAGATGTTGCCCGGATCGAAAGCGTTCTTGATCAGTCCGAACGCCTTGATCGCATCCTTGTGCCAAACGCGCGATAGCAGCGGCGTGCGAAGGCGGCCGTCGCCGTGTTCTCCGCTCAATGTCCCGCCCAGGCGTGCAGTGAGCGTCACCACGTCGTCGAGAAGTCCGGAGACGCGTTCGCGCCAGTCGGCCTGGTCGACGTTGACGAGCGGGTTGACGTGAACGTGGGCATCTCCGGCGTGACCGAAAATCACTCCGCTTACTTCGCGATGAGCCAGGGCGTCCCGGACTCCCGTCACATACTCCGGAAGCTTGGCGAGAGGCACGGCTCCGTCTTCGATGAATTGCATCGACGTGGCGTGCTCGAGGGTCGAGAGAATCGGGCTCGCCGCGTGGCGGAGCTTCCACAGGTCGTGTTCGGCCTCGGGAGTAAGGGCAACGTCGACGTCCTTTGCACCGGATTGACGGAATGCTTTCGCCAATTGTTCGGCCGCCGCCGACGCCGAGTCGCGACTATATGACTCGACCTCGGCGAGCAGGATCGCTGCCGCGCCCTCGATGCGCTTCCTGAGTTTTGAGTCTGCGCTCTCGTTGCTCGCGGCGTACGAGAGAAAAGTCTTGTCGAGCAGCTCACAAGCGCTCGCGCCCTCTTCGACGGCCTTCGTCGCCGCGATCGTCGCCTCTTCCAGCGTAGCAAAGGATCCCAGTACACTGCTCGTGGCGGCTGGTATCGGCGAAAGGGTCAGCTGGATCCCGACAATGATCGCGAGGGTGCCTTCACTTCCCACAAGAAGATCAATCACCTCGGCATTCGTCCCATACTCGTGAACGGCATAGCCCGATGATTCCTTTCGAACTCCGAGATGCATTATGGGCCGGCGCTTGTCGCTGGCCACGATCTCACCGTGGACGTCGCGCATGAATCGGCTGATCGCCTCGATTCGCTTCGGTGGCGACTCTCCGCGAGTAATCACGGCGCGGTCGCCATCGCTGAACACGCAGTCGAGCGCGTTGACCCAGGCGCGAGTCGCGCCGTACCGCAGTGTGTGGGCGCCCGCCGCGTTAGTCGAAACCATTCCGCCGAGCGTGCAGAAATCTCCGCTCGACGGATCGACCGGAAACCTGAGGCCTTTTCTTCTCGCCGCGACGTCCAGTGTTGCCCAGAGAACGCCGGGTTCGACCCAGACTGTCTTGTCGCGTTCGTCAATTCGGCCGAGGTGGTTGATACGGGAGAGATCAACGACGACGCCCGACCCGATTGCTCCGCCGGCCATGCTGCTGCCGGATCCGCGCGGAATCAGCGCGGCGCCTGACGCGGCCGCCCACTTGACCAGTGCGACGACGTCCTCCGCGTCGACCGGCACAGCGACGGCCGATGGAATCGCGCGGCCGATTCCCGCAGCCTCCGAGTAGACCGCGCGCGCCAGCTCGTCTTCGCGAAAGTAGCCGCGAAATCCGGGAAGGCTCACAGCCCGAGGCTACTTACCCGCGGAGGGTTCGACGAGTAGTCGTAGAATCCTTTTCCGGATTTCTTGCCAAGCATTCCCGCGAGCACCATTCGTCTCAGCAACGGCGGCGGGGCATAACGGCTCTCTCGATACTCCGTGAACATGATCTCCGCGATCTTGAAGACGGTGTCGAGGCCTACGAAATCGAGCAAAGTGAAGGGCCCCATCGGATGCCCCGCCCCGAGCTGCATTCCTTTGTCGATGTCTTCGACGGACCCGACCTTTGACTCGAGTGCCCTGATCGCGTCGATCATGTAAGGCACAAGCAGCAGGTTCACCACAAAGCCCGAGCTGTCGCGCGCGCGTATCGGCTCTTTGCCCAGCGAGCGTACGAATTCCGTCGCGCGTTCCTCTGATTCCTCACTGGTGGTGATCGTTCGGACCACCTCCACCAGCTTCATCAGCGGGACGGGATTGAAAAAATGAAGTCCCAGCATCCGATCCGGCCGACTGCTGGCCGCGGCCATGGCGATGATGGTGAGACTCGAGGTATTCGAGGCGAAGATCGCGTCGGGCTTCGCAACCTTGTCGAGCTGGGACCAGAGGGAGTTCTTGACCTCGAGGTCCTCAACGACGGCTTCGATGAAAAGGTCGGAATCGCCAAGCTCTTTCAAATCCGTAACGAATCGGAGGTTGGCGAGAGTTTTCTCGCGCTCCTCGGGAGTGACTTTGCCGCGCTCGATTCCTTTGGCGAGGGTTTTTTCGATCGACTGGCGTGACTTCGCGCCCAGCTCGTCGGATATCTCGCGGACGACGGTAGGGAAGCCGGCGGCGGCGGAGACCTGTGCAATGCCGCTACCCATGAGGCCCCCGCCGAGAACACCGACGCGTTCGATTTTCTTCATCAGATGTTCGCCCGTTGCGCGAGTACGCTCTAATCTATCGCTGACTGAGTCGCGGCCGGGACGTTATTGCGTCGAGCAGTCCTGCGGATCGCGCGAACTCGCCGTGTTCCAGGCGGTCGAGAATCTGCTCGAGGGCCAGCTGTACGCCCGACAAAATTGCGCGATGGGTGCGAGCGACTCTGTAGCCCGCCAGCGTGCCGCCCGCGAACGGCAGCACCGCCACCCCCGCTGCGATAAAGAGCGGAAGATGGGCGATGACGAGTCCGAGACCAACCACGCCGCTCATGACGGTTCCCACAGCTCCGACAGCTCCACCCGCTCCGACGCGGCGCGCTCTGCTGGCGCGGATGTCAGCGTCCAGCCTGACTACAACGCGTGACGCGTCGACGGCAAGGACGGTCGCGGAGACCTGCTCGGCGTCCATGAAATAGTAAGAGCGGCCAGTGAGGTTGACAGTGCGGCGGATCTTTCCGAAGAGGCCACGCTGCGGCTCCCATGTGATCCGGTCGGCGAAACGTCGCTGTACCTGCAGGCACTCCTCGCGCTGCATCCACGAATCGATTCGGGCGAGAATGTCGCGGGCATTACCGGGGACCGTTCTGGTGGCGCTGGCGAATCCGGCGCCCGCGATCTGGGCGACCAGGCCCCGCTCTTCCGGCACATTGATTCGTGTGCGTTCCTCGGCGAGAGCCTGGTTGAGAACGGCAGGACTGAGCCCGACTTCGTTTCCGATCTCGAGTAACTGGTTCTCGCTGATAAGGTCGCCGGACTCGGCAACAGCGCTGGATCCTTGCAGCTCCGCGGCGCGCGCCAGGACGCGCTCCAGCGCCTGTCGATCCAGTGGTTGCTGGCGCGCGGGAACAGCCGCGGGCGCGGGAGACTTCTCGTCAGCCATGCAGAATTATATCTGCTTAAATCCCTCCGAGTACGACATCGAGCTGGCGGCTCAGCGCGTCGCGAATCGTGTCGGGAATCGAGAAGGCCGCGTTGAACGCCGTCTGAAGGTTGCCGGTCGCGGGGCGGTTTACGGCGCGCAGATAGTACCGCATGTACCCGTCGAGTATGTCGGGCGAGGCTCGCTGGATGAGGAGAGCCCCACCACGCACGGAAGCAGCACTTTGATAACGATCACCCAGCCCGTTTCGCCGTTGCTCCGGGGTGATGTTGTCCGACACGGCGGTGTTGGCCACCTGGCCCACCAATTCGTGGGCGATGACGTAGATCGCTTCTATTGCGTCGCTGGGCCGATCGGGGAAAGTGACCGCCGTTACATTCGAGCGGCCTCCGCTGGTCTGCGTTCTCCCCTCGCCATCGAGCGGAAGTGAAAGCAGAACTTCGCCCTGCGCCTGCTGGGTGTTGTTCAGAAATCGCTGGAAGCGTGGCCGATAAGTGTGCTGCCAGAGAGTGTCGGCAAGCTCGAGGACGTTGCTCCGCTCTCGCTGCTGTTGCAGCCAGTAAGAGTGATAGAAGTGATTGCTCTCGTCGTTGAGCGACTGCACGAAGAGCCGCAGCCAATCGCGGTCGGGACCGGTTTGAAAGTACGCCGCGAGAAACGCGATGGCGCCCGCCTGTTGCTGTGACGATGCGGAGCGCGGATCACCGTTGGCCCGCACGAAGAGATCGACCGTCTGCGCGAGCTCATCCCACGATGAGAACGCGAACGGAACGAACTGGGCGTTGATCAACTGTGGATTCGTGGATAGTCTGGCCCGCAGTCTGTCCCGGTTGGCGTCGAGCTGTGTGGTAACGTTGGCCCTGTTCTTGGCCACGGTCATCTCGGTGCCGTAGCCGCGTCTGAAGAATGGGACGAAGGTTGTGTCCTCCTGCAGCATGGCAAACCCGTGCAGCCAGAGATCGACGTGCTCGCGGACCTTCATCGGCCACATGACGTCGGGCCGGGGAGGGAGCTGGTCGGGAGCGGGCATCGGCGTACCGCCTGTCCCACTGCCAGCAGACGCGCATGCAAACGCTGACCCTGCGGCCAACGCCACGGCAAATGCTCTGATTTGTCGCTTCATGATTTCCTCGATCGCTGCGGGCGGCGCAGTTCTATTGGATGGATTCTATTACGAGAGCGATTCCCTGACCCCCACCAATGCACGCGGTGCCGAGTCCGTATCGCTTACCCTGAGCACGCAGAGCATGCAGTAGATGGGCCGTTATTCTCGCTCCCGACGCGGCAAGCGGGTGGCTTAGGGCGATCGCGCCGCCATGCACGTTCAGCCGCTCGCGCGGCAGCGACAACTCGCGCTCGACGGCGCACGTCTGGGCGGCGAAAGCTTCGTTCACCTCGATGAGATCCATGTCTCCCATGGTCAGGCCGGCCTTGGCAAGCGCGGCCTTCGAAGCAGGTACGGGTCCGATGCCCATGACCGACGGATCTACACCCGCTACGCCCCAGGAGACCAGACGGCCGAGCGGCTTCAGGCTGCGCTCCCGCGCGAATTTCTCGCTGGTGATGACCATCGCCGCGGCGCCGTCGCCGATGCCCGACGCGTTGCCGGCGGTGACCACACCACCTTTTCGAAACACAGGCTTGAGCGCCGCCAGGGCTTCAGACGTAGTCTGTGGACGCATGTGCTCGTCCGACGCGAGCTCCTCGGTCTTGCCTGTCCTGGCATTCGTCAACGGAAACGGGACGACTTCGTCGGCGAACACACCTTGATCCCACGCTGCTTTGGAGAGCTGCTGCGATCTCAGCGCGAACTCGTCGACGCACCCGCGATCGAGCTTGTATTGCTCAGCGAGATTTTCGGCGGTCTCCGCCATGCCAAGCCCAACGTAGGTGTCAGTCAGGCTTTCCCAGAGGATGTCCTCGAGGACGGGCGCCTTGCCGAGCGGTGTGCCCCACCGAATACCGCGGGTGACGTGCGGCGCCTGTGACATCGATTCCGCGCCGCCGACGAGACACGCCTGGGCGTCGCCGAAGATAATCTCCTGCGCACCGCTGACGACGGCCTGAAAGCCCGAGCCACAAAGCCGATTCAGAGTGAGAGCGGAAGTCTCCTGACGGCAGCCCGATTTGAGGGACACATGTCGTGCGAAGTAGATGGACTCACGCGTGGTGTAAAGCACGTTGCCGAAAATTGTCTGGTCGATATCGGTGGCGGCGATGCCCGCGCGCTCGATTGCGATTTTCGATGAGTGCACCGCGAGATCCACAGGCGAGACGTCCTTCAGTTTTCCACCGAAGGTGCCGAAAGGCGTGCGCACCGCGGAGAGGAAGACGATGTCCGTGGATTTACCGGTCAAGTTTTCTTCCCGCAGTTGATGCAGAACTTCCAGATAGGATCCAGCTCGGCACCGCAGCCCGCGCAGTGCTTCGCCGACAGGTTTTGACCGCAATGCGGACAGTAGGTAACCGCGCGTCCTTCGGGCAGCGTTCCACCGCAGAAGCGACAACCCTCGGCGACCTCCATGGACGCGGGGAGTACGAACGAAGTGCCGGCCGCTGAATCGCCGACGTTTCCGTTGCCGCTGGAGTAACCGCCGGCGTTCTGCGCGGGGACCGTCACACCCATTTTCTGGAGTGCATCAGGGGCCAGAGTGATTCTCGTCTCCGCATAATCACGGAAGGCGCCCACGTCGGCTT
>DATBXT010000269.1:0-2135 GCA_036514115.1 Gemmatimonadaceae bacterium | reverse complement strand
TCCGTCAGCGCGGCCGGGATCAGTCCCCGAATTGCCGAGAGCGCCGTGCGGTAGATGCTTCGCGCCCTCTCGGTGATGTCAGGCTGAATCAGGTACAGAGGTCCGTGAACAATGACGCTGCGCCACTGGAACATGTCCGCGTGCTCGTCCACCTCGAAAGCGATGCGGCGGTTCCGCATGATGTCGCGGAGTTTTCCCGCTGACGCGGTGCGACCATAGATCCATCCGTCGACGTACACGTAGTGAATAGGGACAATATTGACGCGATCGTGGAGGGCAAAGGCGATTCGGCCAACGTTGTTGCGGGTGAGAATCGCTGCGCACTCCGACGGCGGCAGGCTTCTGAAAAGGGGCAGGTCCTGCGGGGATTCCGGGACCGGAAATACAGTGGCGGGGGCCGACATTTTCGTATCCTCCATTGCACTGAAGTCGTGAATAACTCTGTGGCGGCGGCCTGGTCGACCGCCGCCACACTCTCGCGTCAGAAGGCGACAGCGCCTTCGATCATGAACCCGTTGAACTTCCCGCCATTGCGGATATCGCTGACCGGGAAGTCGAGGTATTTCTGCGTCACGTATTCACCCTTGAGAAGAATGTTCGGGGTGAGGAACCAGCCGCCGCCGGCCTGGGTGCGGTTCACCGTGACATCCGGCTGACCGACCACCAGCTGGCCATTGACGGTGTTGTAGCGCGCGGCCACGTAGAGACGCTGGTCGGCCAGGAAGCGGTAGACCACCTCGCCGACATTCTGACGCCAGACGCGGTTGGCAGTCTCGGCCTGTGCGCGGCCGGTCGCTCTCTCGAAGTTTCCGAAGAACTCGAGTCCCTTGTACTCGAGGAATGGATTCACCACAACCGAGTGAATGCTGTTCTTGAGGCCCGGCTGCATCGAACCCGACCATGCCTGCGCGGTTTCGGTGGAGCTCGTGTTCTCGAGGACGTCGTAGTACCGTGAGCCGGCGCGATCGCCGCTGAACAAAGTATTGCTCACGGAGGAAGCAGTGGCGTACTCGGAACCGGTGAGCCGGAAGCGCACGTCGCCGAACTTCTTGTCGAATCCGCCCTTCAGCAGATAGCTGGGCTCCCTTCTTTCCGGCTGGGTGATCATGCCGCGGCTCTCGCCACCGGTGATTCCGCCCATCGCCAGGAAGCCGTTGGCGCGAACATAAACTTCGCCGCCGACCTCGGTGGTGAACGCATCCATTATGTAGTTCCCGACGAGGGCATTTCTGATGGAGTTGCCGTTATCGGTACGGCGGAAGTGAGCATCGCCGTAGTTGATCTCAAAATGCCCGGCGCGAATCGACACGTACTTCATGATGTCATTCAGCGGCTGCCAGTCGATCGGTGACGCATCGACGAGCAGGTAGCCATCCTTCACCCATGTTTCCTGGTGATGGCGCGCCGAGGAGTAGGTGGTCATCGCGACGCGAATGCCGCGCGCCAGCTGCGCATTCAGATAGATATTGGCCGTGGCGTTGTTCGGCCCGTGGCCAATGCGAATCAGCTGGTTTGCGTTAGTGGTGACGCCGTTCGTCGTGACCGGCTTCGCCGCGGCGGTGTTGCTGTGATCCAGACCTTGTAGCTGCTGGGTGAAAGCGGCGCCGAACTGCAGTTTGAATCCGGTGTACTCGACCGATTCATCTTTCGGCGCTTCGAAGATATTGATGCCCCGTTTGTCCTCGGGGCGGTAGTTCTGGAGCTCTACCTGCGGACCCATCGCCGCAAAGGCGACGGTCGGGGGCTTCTTCGCCTTCTTGAGCGTGTCGGCCGGCGTTACTGATTCGACCGCGACCTTGGGTGGCGTCGCAACGGCGACTCTGGTGGTCTCCTGCGCGCTCGAGCGAGCGGTGAATGCAACCGTCGCGAGCGCTGCAGCGAGAACTGAATTGAAACGTGTCATGGTATCTCCTTCGATGGGTTCGTTTGGTTGTCTGATCTTCGTATCTGCCGTCTCTGGGCTCAGCGACCGGCGACGTCGTATGCCGCGGCCAGCTGCGCCAGGAGCTCCGGACCTGCCTTAAGAGTGAACTTCACTTTGATCTCATCACCGACCTTGAGCCTGCCGAACATGAAGCTCGGCGGGGTGATGCCGAACTCCGACATCTTGAGATCCTGCTCGCCCTGCGCGATTG
>DATBXT010000268.1:0-2278 GCA_036514115.1 Gemmatimonadaceae bacterium | reverse complement strand
AAGGCAACGGTCTGAGCCAGGCCCTTCTTGGCCTGGATCGCCGTTATGGCCGCGGTCAACGTCGTCTTACCATGATCGACGTGGCCAATAGTTCCCACGTTCACGTGTGGCTTGTTACGCTCGAATTTGGCTTTGCTCATTGTTCTATGTGGTTATTGGTAGCCGTTGTTCTCTGATTTCTATCGCTCAGTACTACTTTTTGACCTTGCTGATGATTTCCTCGGCCTTGCTCTTCGGCACTTCCTCGTAGTGAGCGAACTCCATCGAGTAGACCGCGCGACCCTGGGTCATCGATCTCAGCTTGGTGGAGTAGCCGAACATCTCTGACAGCGGCACCTGCGCATCGATAACCTGCGCTTCGCCGCGCTGATTCATTCCGCCGATTCTGCCGCGGCGGGATGATAGATCGCCGAGCACGTCGCCCATGTACTGGTCGGGCGAGACGACCTCGACTTTCATGATTGGCTCGAGGATGATGGCGCCCGCTTTCCGCGCCGCTTCCTTGATAGCCATCGATCCGGCGATCTTGAACGCCATTTCGCTGGAGTCGACGTCGTGGTACGACCCGTAAACCAGCTCGGCCTTCACATCGACCATCGGATAGCCGGCCAGCACGCCGCCCTCGAGGGCTTCGCGCATCCCCTGCTCGGCCGGCTTGATGAATTCACGCGGAATCGTTCCGCCGACGATCTTGTCCTCGAAGACGAAGCCTTCGCCCTGCTTCGCCGGCTCGATGTTGATCACGACGTGTCCGTATTGACCCTTTCCACCAGACTGCCGGATAAACTTGCCTTCGACCTTTTCCACCCGCTTCTTGATTGTCTCTCTATAAGCAACCTGCGGGCGGCCGATGTTCGCATCGACCTTGAACTCGCGCTGCATGCGGTCGACGATGATCTCGAGGTGCAGCTCCCCCATTCCGGAGATGATAGTCTGACCCGTCTCTTGATCGGAATGAACGCGGAACGTCGGGTCTTCCTCTGACAGCTTCTGCAATGCTATGGCAAGCTTGTCCTGGTCGGCCTTGGTCTTCGGCTCGATGGCGACATCGATGACCGGTGCCGGAAACTTCATCGCCTCGAGGATGATCGGCGTGTCTTCCATCGTCATCGTGTCGCCGGTGCGCGTATCCTTGAGTCCGATCGCGGCGGCGATGTCGCCGGCCATTACCTCTTCGATCTCCTCGCGCTTGTTGGCGTGCATCTGCAGCAGACGTCCGATGCGCTCGCGCTTGTCCTTCGTGGCGTTGTAAACGTAGGACCCGGACTTGAGCGACCCGGAGTACACGCGGAAGAATGTCAGCTTACCGACGAATGGATCGGTGGCAATCTTGAACGCGAGTCCGGCGAACGGCTCGTCATCGCTGGGATGTCGCTGGCCAGGCTCGCCATTGGGAAGATGACCTTCGACAGCCGGTACATCCACCGGCGACGGCAGGAAATCGACGACCGCATCGAGCATTGCCTGCACGCCCTTGTTCTTGAACGCGGCACCGCACAGAACCGGCACGATGAAACCGCCGACCGTAGCGCTGCGGATGGCGTGGCGAATCTCGTCGTTGGTGAGCTCGGTGCCACTGAAGTACTTCTCGATTAGCGCTTCGTCGTGCGAGACGGCCGCCTCGATCACGTCGTGGCGGGCCTTCTCCATCGCCTCTTTGTACTCTTCGGGGACAGCGGTGATCTCGAATTTCTTGCCGAGCGATTCGTCGTCGAAGACGTACTGCTGCCGCTCGATGACGTCGATGTGGCCGGTAAAGGCTTCACCGCTGCCGACCGGGAGCTGGATCGGGTACGCATTCTTGGTGAGACGATCCTTGATCATCCGCATGCAGCGATCGAAATCGGCGCCGACGCGGTCCATCTTGTTGGCGAAGATCAGGCGCGGAACTTTGTAGCGGTCGGCCTGGCGCCAGACGGTCTCGGTCTGCGGCTCGACGCCGGCGACAGAATCGAGGAGGGTGACAGCGCCGTCGAGCACGCGCAGCGAACGCTCGACTTCAACTGTAAAGTCGACGTGGCCCGGCGTGTCGATGATGTTGATCCGGTACTCGGTACCGTTGCGCTCCCAGAAAGCAGTCGTGGCAGCGGACGTGATGGTGATTCCGCGCTCCTGCTCCTGCTCCATCCAGTCCATGGTGGCGGTGCCTTCATGCACTTCGCCGATCTTGTGCGTCTTACCCGTATAGTAGAGGACGCGCTCGGTCATAGTCGTCTTCCCGGCATCAATGTGGGCCATGATGCCGATGTTGCGATAATGGTCGAGCGAGGTATGACGT
>DATBXT010000267.1:0-14507 GCA_036514115.1 Gemmatimonadaceae bacterium | reverse complement strand
TCGTTGCCAGCGCCAGCGTTGTAAAGACGCTTATTCCGCCGAAGTAGATTGTGTTCGGATGACGTTGAGTCCACCTGTGGATCCACTCGCCCGGCGGCGGCGTGTATCCGACCCGTACTTCGAGTGTCCGGCGACCTTTGTCGACCAGATAGTAGCCGACGTGTGAGTGACGCGTGTCGTTTGGGTCGGCAAGCTTGGCGAGCGAGAGGACCTCGCTGGCGATTTCTTCCTCGGGCCGTTTGACGCGTTTGGAGATGTGCTCGACCACGTGCCGATAGTGGTCGCGCGTACCGAACGTCATCGACGAATAGTGACCGCTCGGGTCGCGGCGAAGCAGCTGCTCGGTGACGCTCTGCGATTCGACGAAATCTTTCCAGTCGAGTCTGGAGATGGTGCGCAGACTCGTAATGCTGTTGGCGACCGTAACCTGCGTCAGTGCCACGCGTCTGTTGGAGCGCGTCGCCGCTTCCTCCGCGCTCGGTCCGTCCTCGGCGATCCATTGCTCGAGCCAGATCAGCGGAGTGAAGTTGGTTTGATACGAACGGACCTGCTGAAGGAAACGCGCAACCCACGTCGGGGTGAACGGCGGATGATCGTCGACGAACGCGGCGAGTGCCGCCGCCAAAGCCTGTTGTGATTCTTCGCTCGCTTCACGCAGTCGCGTTGCGGCACGATCAGCCGATTCTACCTCCTGCAGCCGAGCCGCCACGCGCAACGCCATCCGCCGAATGTTCTCGACGAGTCCGAGGCGAAGCATTGTTGGAATTGCCCACAGCTCGCCCATTCGGAGCGCAGTCACCGTTTGGTACTCGCGCACGAACAGCGTGATGTTGTCGAGATCGAGGTGGCCTTCGGTATGTGCGATGAGCTCGATCGCCACTTCGTACGCGCGAGGATAGCCGGTCAGCGACCCCGTCGACAGTTTGGGGAGCTCCTCGTAGTAGCTCTTGGGAAGGCTCGTCCTGATTTCGCGGATGTGCTCCTGGACGATATAGAAATTGTCGAGCAGCCAGTCTCCGGCCGGACTGATATCCAGCCCACGCTCGGCGCCGCTGTTCAGCTCGCGATAGACGCGATCGAGAACCTCTTTCGTGTCCTCCAGACGTTGCAACAGCGGCCCTGAGCCGCGCTGCTTCTGAGCCGGCAGAAGATGATGGCCGCGGGCGACCGCGCGAGCCCGCTCGCCGAGCCGCTCGAGGCCGAGCACTTCGCCACGAATCGGACCGACGAGCTCCTCACCAGCTCCATTCCGGGAGCGGCCGAAGAGACGACTCAGAATTGTTGCTGGAGCCTTGGGCGGGATCGCTGTTGCCACGTCACGTACTCATCGCCAAAGATGTGCCGCCCCCGGAGAGGGTAGCCGCAGGCAAATTATCCCTGTTTTGCTACTCGGCGTAATACGCCTGAATGCAGAGCGTCACCAGTTTCTGGCGCATGTGCTCGTGTGGCTCTGTATGCGTCGAGCGAATCGACTCGGAGAGCGAGTTCCAGATTTGCTTGAAAATGACTATGAGTTCTTCGGGTTTGACCCTTTTCTCGCGCGCTTCAGTGCCAAGCTGCTTGAGGAGTCTGGCAACCTCGGGTCTTGGGCCGTCCGTCGCTTTTAACTGTTCCGCGAGTGCTGCCTTGAGCTCCTCGATCGTATCCTGTGACAGTAGACTCACGCCGGACTGAGCAAATAGTTTCCCAACCCTTTCTCCTGGGTGGAAAGGGTGGACATATGTTCACCTGAATATCTAAGGGGTTCACCTGAGATGCTAGTGAGGCGCGTATGCGGTGATGGTGCCGGCGTCGGTGATCCATCCGTGCCGCGACATCACCCAGGTTTGTACTGGTCGCCCACCCGCCAGCTAACGGATTCTGATGCCGCCCATTAAACGGAACAGCGTCGCGTCCGCCGGCACTGAATAGACCTGCGCACCCAAGTCCAGGATCCGACCAAAGACCGCCGTGAATCCGCCGAACAGCGCGCCGCGCGTCACTGGGCTCTCGAGCTCGACCTGAGTCTGATCGACATCGCCATTGCCATTTGTAAAGCCAACCTGGAAATGCGGGTCAATCCGGTTCGCCCCTAAACCACCGTAAAAGGAAATACCGCCGTTACCCGGCGCGAATCCCGCGGATATTTCGCCGCCGAACATGTCCGGATGAAAGGTGTCCTTGGACGGATTCGTCCCGAAACATGGCTGGGACGCAGAGGCCTGCTGGAGCTGCGACTCCGGACACGTAATCGCCCCCTTCACATTCCCGAAAGTTCCGTGGACGCGGAGCATCAACGTTGCCCCACTTGCGCCGCCGACCGGAAAATGGTGCGCGTTGGAAACCGCGAAGCTGAAAAGATTCGGCGTGGCCCGCGCAATCGTCACCGGCGGCAGGTAAGCCGCCTCGAACGCAAAGCCGAACGGTCCTCCAACCGTAATTCTGGGTCGACCGAAGACCGGCGACAGCGACGTGTGCTCGCTTTTTTGTGTGAAACACGCGCCCGTCTGCTCGATCGCGGGATCCGGCTTCGGAATGTATTCTCCTTCCAGTCCGATCCTCAGGCTGGCGGGCGGCAATACCTCAGGAGCGCCGGCCATCGAGAAAACGATCGGAGCGGTATAGAACGCAAGAAGTTTCCCCTCGTTGCTTTCACTTGAAACTTTGCACTGTCCGCGTGCAGTGCCGTAGCCGGCGATGAGAAATACACCAGCCAACAGACCTCGTCGCATTAACACTCCTCTTTCGTCGATCTCGGTGGGCAATCAGAAACGTTGACTAAGCTAGAATCGCAACAGGCCGTGAGCGACGATCACTCGGCAAGGGAACCGATTCGGGCTGTCAATGTATGCTCGCAACGGGCGAGTGACATCGACCTCGCCGTTTGCGAGGATCACCGCAGCGGTCGGCCACTCCGCACATAGGTGCGCTGCATACACTGCGAATAGAATGCACGGTGCTCGCTGGAGGCGCTCCATGTTTTATCGGCTCGCGTCATCTCGGCGTCGTAGGCGAGAAACACCTCGGTTTTGTCGCGCGTCTGCTCACTCGTTCGGTTAGGCGCCCGGCTCGCGAGTGCATATCCCGCGTAATAGCGAACCGGCATCCCACGCTGCTTCCGCACCTCTTCGATCATGAGTCCCACCATCCGGTGATCGAAATGGTCGTGGGGATTCAAAACTTTGCTGGGGTCGGTGGTGTGTACCACGAAATCCGCTCCCCGTCCGATCCCGATCAGGTGATCGACCATGCTGACCACATCCCGCCAGCCAGTATACGTAGCGCGCTTATCGACCGACGTAATTGTGGAAATTTTACCGGCTTTCAGTAGGCGCAGACTCTCGTGACCGTAGCGCGCGAACCCGGCGCCGTTTCGTCTGCCGTCGGGCAATCTCAGAAAGTACGCGTCGACATTTCCAACTGAGCATTTCTGAAGAGGACGTTGCAAGACGATCACTGATGCGCACGTGATTCCATCCGGGGCGGCTCGTCGGCCCATTGCGACCTGGGTCGAGTGCAGCGCGGCGCGTTCGCGCGTCTGCCAGTACAAGGAATCGCGTCCATCGTCTCCGGCGGTGAGATAGATGAAGGTTGCCGGCGATCCGCTTCTCAGAATTCTCGTCGCTACGTCGCCCATGAATACCTGCCAATCATCCTGATGGGCTACAACAAAGACGTCCCGCTCGGCCGCGTTCGAGATATATCTAACTTGCGCGTTAACTGAGCTCGCAACCCAGAGCAGGAACGTGGGCAGGAGCCAGCCACGAACTGACCCGCACAGGAGGGAGTATTTCGGACCGCCCATTCGAGGAAGTACCCCGTAAAAACAAAACGGGTATGCCTGAGCATACCCGTTTCCGCGTTAGATATTTATCGTACTAGACGCGTACAGCTTCGACTTCGATGTTGATCTTGATGTCGTTGCCAACCGTAAGACCGCCGGCCTCCAGGACCACGTTCCACGTCAGACCGAAATCACGACGGTCGATCTTTCCAGACGCGCTGAAACCAACGCGCTCACCACCCCATGGGTCCTTGGTCTGACCCTCGAACGTCACATCCAGAGTCACCGGTTTGGTCACACCTCTGATCGTGAGATCCCCCGTAAGCTTGAACTCTTTCCTGGATCCTTCGATCCTGGTGCTCCGGAATGTGATCTCCGGAAATTTCTCGACGTCCAGAAAGTCACCCGAGCGCAGATGGTTGTCGCGCTGATCCGTACGGGTATCGATGCTCGCTGCCTTCAGAGTGGCTTCAACCGAAGACTTGGTAGGGTCTTTTTCGTCGGCGTGAATGACCCCCTCAATGTCGGTGAATCGGCCTTTCACGGTGGTGATCATCAGATGCTTCGCGGAGAACTCCACCAGCGTATGGCTGGGATCGAGCTTCCAGGTGGTCTTGCTGCCTATCGAAGGAGCGGTTTCAACTGCGGACATGGTCTAATCCTCACTGTGCTTGGTCTGTCGAGCTGTTCCCCAGAATCAGCTACGCTGGACTTACGAATGGTATGCTAATATATTTTAGTAAGTTACTTGTGTCAAGCACCGTCAATCGTGAAATTCTTCATATGAGCGACACTCCTCCGGTTTCACCCGTCTGCACCCGCTTTCACCAGGCTATCGAGCTCATCGGTAGCCGCTGGACCGGCGCTATCCTGCAGACTCTTCTTCAAGGACGGAGCCGCTACGCGTCCATCAAGGCGGCTGTTCCGGAAATAACCGACAGGATGTTGTCTGAAAGGCTTCGGTCACTCGAAACGGAGGGGTTGCTGCTCCGCGCAGTCGTCCCCGAAAGCCCGGTCCGTGTGGAGTATGAGCTCACCAGAAAAGGGCGGGAGCTCCAGAAAGCATTGCGCGAAATAGCTACTTGGGCGGAGACATGGATCGCGGTGCCGCATGAAGCGCCGGATATCACACTAGTCCACCCCAGGAAGCCCGGGCGGAAAGCCAGACCCGCTTGAGCGAAAAGACGCCGTCGCTGGCGTCTTTTTTTTTTGCTCATTCCGACACACGCTGGCGGTTCACGCAGATGCGATTACGTTTTTTGTCCCTCCCGCGAAACCGTAGTCACCTTGGAGATTTTGATGCGCGCGTTGCTTTCTTCACTCCTGATTTCCACAACGGGCTTGGCTCTCGTGCCATCCCCAGCCGACACACCCATCCGCGGGTTCTCCCCGCAATCGGCACGCGCCGAGCAGGAGCTCGAGACGCGATTCAAGACACTACCCGATCCGGCTCACATGCGAGAAGCCATGCGCCGCCTCAGCGCGCGGCCGCATCACGTCGGCTCGCCCTACGACAGGGACAACGCAGAATGGCTTCTCGAGCAGTTCAAATCATACGGCTGGGACGCCCACATCGAGAACTTCGACGTTCTGTTCCCCACACCTGTCGAGCGTATCGTCGAGCTCGTAGCTCCCACGACCTTCAAGGCGAAGCTGCAGGAACCCACGCTTTCCGTTGATCCAACGTCAGACCAGCAGGCGGAGCAGCTCCCGTCCTACAACGCCTACTCCATCGACGGCGATGTCACCGGTCCCCTCGTATTCGTAAACTACGGCGTCCCTGCCGACTACGACGAGCTCGAGCAGCGTGGAATCTCCGTCAAGGGCGCTATTGTCATCGCCAAGTACGGTGGGTCGTGGCGCGGCATCAAGCCCAAGGTCGCTGCCGAGCACGGTGCCGTCGGCTGTCTGATCTACTCTGACCCGCGTGATGATGGCTTCGCGGGCGGCGATGTGTTTCCGAACGGGCCCATGCGTCCCGCGCAGGGAGTTCAGCGCGGATCCGTCGCCGACATGCCGACCTTCCCCGGCGATCCTCTGACGCCGGGCGTCGGTGCTACGAAATCGGCGAAGCGTCTGTCCGTCGCCGAAGCGCCGACAATCACGAAGATCCCCGTGCTTCCCATTTCCTATGGAGATGCACAGCCGTTGCTCGCTGCACTTGGTGGCCCGCTCGCGCCGGCCGCGTGGCGAGGTGGTTTGCCGGTGACCTATCGTCTTGGAGCCGGCCCCGCGCGTGTTCACCTCAAGGTGAAATCAGACTGGGGCCTCAAGACCCTCTACGACGTGATCGCAAAATTGCCCGGCACTACGGAAGCGGACGAGTGGGTGATCCGCGGCAATCATCACGACGCCTGGGTTAACGGTGCACAGGATCCCATTTCCGGTCTCGTCGCCGAGCTCGAAGAAGCGCGAGCTCTTGGCGCTCTCTATAAACAGGGATGGCGTCCGAAGCGCACGATCATCTACGCCGCCTGGGACGGTGAAGAACCGGGACTTCTCGGATCCACCGAATGGGTAGAAGCGCACGCCGACGAGCTCCGGGCGCATGCCGTTGCATACCTGAACAGTGACACCAACAGCCGCGGTTATCTCGGGATCGAAGGCTCTCACTCCCTCGAGAAATTCATTAACGGCGTCTCCATGGATGTCGAAGATCCCGAATCCGGAGTCAGTTCCTGGAAACGCATCCAAGCCTCCAGAATTCTCAACGGCTCGCCCGACGCGCGGCGTGATGCGCGAGATCGCGATGACCTGCGCATCGGTGCTCTCGGATCCGGCTCGGACTATTCGTCCTTCCTCGACCACCTCGGCGTCGCATCGCTGAATCTCGGGTATGGCGGCGAAGACGATGGAGGGATCTATCACTCCATCTACGACGATTTCTACTGGTTCATGCACTTCAGCGATTCGTCTTTCGTCTACGGTAAGGCGCTCGCCCAGGCTGGAGGTCTTGCAGTACTTCGTCTCGCCAATGCCGACCTGCTGCCGTTCGCGTTCACGAATCTCTCCGAGACAATCCAGACTTACGTCAAAGATCTTCAATCCGTCCGCGATCGACGTGCCGAGCAGATCGCCGAGCGTAATCGCGAGATCGAAGAGGGCTTGTACAGATTCACCAGCGATCCGCGCGACCCCGTCACGGCGCCGAAGCACCAACAGCCTGCGCCACAGCTCAATTTCGCGCCCCTTCTCAACGCAGTCGACTCGCTTTCGCACTCGGCAACACGATATGAAACAGCCTACTCCCGCGCCGTGGCGGCCGGGAAACTCACCAATGCGAAGAACGTAAACGAGCGATTGATTCAGGCGGAACGCGCATTGACCTCTGCCGAGGGTCTGAAGAATAGGCCCTGGTATGTGCACATGCTTTACGCGCCGGGCTTCTACACAGGCTACGGAGTCAAGACCATTCCCGGCGTGCGCGAGGCAATCGAGCAGGGTGAGTGGCAGGATGCTGATCGGGAGATCTCGCGCGCTGCAGCGGCCGTCGAACGAGAAGCGACACTCGTTAGTGGAATCGCTTCCATGCTGAGCGCCGGACAGTAGTAGGACGTACGCGTTGTCTAAACAGAAACGGCAGCCCAAAGGCTGCCGTTTCTGTTTAGATCATTCATTGTGCATGGCTAGGGACGGAATCGAACCGCCGACACGCGGATTTTCAGTCCGCTGCTCTACCAACTGAGCTACCTAGCCCATCGGACACCGTGTCCGGACCAACAATTAAAACGCACCGGTGCCTGTAATCAACCGGCGACGAACGCTCTCTAGGACGGATTCCTGCCATGTACGGCGGTGATTACCGACTTTACGCCACCGCGAACGTTGAAATCTCCTACGACGCGCATCCATTTCGGCGAAGACGCGCCGACCAGGTCATCGAGAATCCGATTAACGGCGCGCTCGTAAAAGATCCCGTCGTTCCGGAAGCTCCACAGATACAGCTTGAGGCTCTTCAGCTCGATGCACTTCTCGCCCGGCACGTACGTGATCCGGATAATTCCAAAGTCCGGCGCCCCACCCTTCAACAGCTCCAGCTCCGATGCGTCGGTCTCGATTCCGCCAAGCGGACAAAGCGACGTGAACTCCGAGCAATCCATGTGGATCTCGTAATCGCGGTTCGCATACGGATTGTCGAAAGTCTCGAGCAGTTCTGGCCTGGGCATCCCGAACGATGCACTGCTCGCTGTCGCAGATCAACGCGGCGAGAAAGCTTTTGAGTCCCTCTCTTACTGATCCCGGAGTTTGCGCGACATCTCTTCCAGCACCCTTCGTTCTTCCCTGGTGAGACTGGCCATGCCCTGCTGGGAGATTTTGTCGAGCACCCGATTCACTCTCGCGGCGTACTCCTTCGGCGTTTCCTGTTTCGGAACGGTCTGCAGCGGCTTGCTCTCGCGGACGACGATGGCATTGCTCCTGGCCACCACTTCGTCCACGTTGCCGCCGCGGTCACGCATCGGTGCGCGGTTGCGCGGCACCGCCCGGGGCATGTCCTCGGACTCATCGGGGACAGCTGACACCCAGCCTCTTACGCGGTTGAGACCCCCAACAGCATAGAGCTTGAGAAAAATCCAGCCGAATGCCATACCCCCCACGTGGGCGGTCCAGTCGATTCGTGAGCTTGGGGCGAGAGCGAAGATAATGTTCATCGCGAGCAGTGCTGCGACGAGCCACCGCGATTTCATCGGAATCACGCCGAAGATGTAGACCTCTTCGTCCGGCCATCGCAGCGCATAGGCTACGAGTACGCCGCTGATCGCCCCCGACGCGCCCACAACCGCCGAGTGTTGTGCCAGTGCCAGATGGGCCAGCGCACCGCCTAGCCCGGACCAGAGATAGAACTGTACGAAGGTTCGCGTTCCCCACTCTTGCTCGAGTCGCGGACCGAACATCCAGAGCGTGAACATGTTGAACGCAAGGTGCGCCAGCCACGCGTGGACGAACATGTAAGTGCCGATTGTCCACCACGCCGCCGGAAAGCGCGCGGGGTCGAGGGCGAGCGCCGAGTACACGGCATCTGACCCGAACAAAGTGAGCTGTAGGAAGTACACCCCGACATTCAGCGCCAGCAGCCACTGAACAGCGCGTGTCATTCGCGGTGTTTGGGGTTCTTCGTACGTTCCGCTCATCGAAACCTGCAACTAAGAGACTACTTCCTAAAACCCAGCGGCCCGCGCCGGGTTCCGAACCCTAGCCGACAGCGAGCTTCACAATCCGCTCGCACAGCTCTGGGAAAGGGATTCCCATCGCCGCGGCTCCTTGTGGTATCAGACTGAGCTCGGTCATCCCGGGCAACGTGTTCGCCTCGAGGCAGTAGAACTCGCCTTCAGTTGTGAGCCGGAAATCTATTCGCGCGTAACCGCGGAGTTTTAGCGCCTTGAATGCCTGCAAGGCCTGCTGCTGGACTTTCTCGGTTGCTTCCGGGGACAACTTGGCAGGAAACTCTTCGGACGCCATACCCGCTGTGTACTTGCACTCGTAATCGTAGATCTCGTGCTTCGGAAAAATCTCGCCGACCGGAAGGG
The DNA here is from genome assembly GCA_036514115.1 of Gemmatimonadaceae bacterium. Taxonomy (GTDB): domain Bacteria; phylum Gemmatimonadota; class Gemmatimonadetes; order Gemmatimonadales; family Gemmatimonadaceae; genus UBA4720. Next base: position 5,219 of record DATBXT010000267.1, on the reverse strand, counting down.
CCACGTCGCCGAGAACTCCCACCGTCAGTTCTCTGCCGGGAATGAACTGCTCGATCATTACTTCGTCGTCGTACTTGCTCGCTTCCGCGATCGCCGGCGCCAGGTCTTCGCGCTTCTTCACCAACGAAAGGCCGACCGTAGATCCTTGCTTGGATGGTTTCACGATTACGGGCAGTCCCAGAATTCCCTCGACCTTCTCAGTCGTCGCGGGTGCCATTACCCAGTCCGCTGTCTTCACATGCTCCATGCGGAAAAGCTTCTTCGAAAGATCCTTGTCCATTGCCAGGGCGCTCGACAGATGCCCGCTGCCGGTGTAGCTCACCTGCGCCATGTCCAGGAGAGCTTGCAAAGTGCCGTCCTCCCCCTGCCCTCCATGCAGCGCCAGGAATACCACGTCGGCATCCCTGATCTCCTTCATCGCTGTCAGGTTGGTCAGAAACGTTCCCTCGGCGAACTTCGATAACGACTCCAGGCTGGGCGGTTCAGCGCCGACCTTGCCAGTGCTGAGGTCGCGCTCCTCTGCATCACTGATCACTCCGCGGGCCGGATCCATTGCGGTTACATCGTGCCCTTTGCCTCTCAGGGCCTGCACGATCCGAATTCCCGAGGCGAGCGAGACGTTGCGCTCGGAGGATGTGCCGCCCATGAGTACCGTGATTTTCATTTCGACCGATTTTCCTGTAGTTATCGCGACATCATGAAGTGCAACATATCCGACCGGGTGACGATCCCCTGCACTACCCCGTGCTCCTGAACCAGTACCGCGGGGTTGGCCTTCGACAAGAGCTTCACCACGCTGTCGACGGGCTGATCCGAAGCCACCATCGGAAATGGTGAGTCCATTATCTCGCTCACCGTGGTATCCAGCAGTTTCGGGTTCTCCAGGCTCTTCTGCGAGAGCGACCAGTCACTCACCGAGCCGATGCAGTTCGAGCCATCCATTACCGGAAGCTGCGACACATCGTGTAGCGACATCAGTCCGATCGCCTGTCGAACTGTAGCGCCAGGCGCCACACTGACTACCGCCGGTGCGCCGCCGTTCTTCCTTCCGAGGACACTGTGCAGCGCAACCCTTGGCGCATCGAGCATCTGGTTCTCGCGCATCCATTCATCGTTGTAAAGCTTCGACAGATAGCGCTCACCGGTATCGCACAGGATCGTCACGACCATCGCGTTTGGATCGTCCAGCTCGCGCGCAATTTTCAGTGCGACGGAAGTGATCAGGCCGGACGATCCGCCAACGAATAGACCTTCCTCGCGGGTGAGTCGTCGCGCCATGGCGAATGATTCCTTGTCGCTCACCGTGTAGTACTCGTCGATGCAGCTCATGTCGAGCGTGCCCGGCAGTTTGTCCTGCCCGATTCCTTCGACCTTGTACGGGGTCCCTTCGATCTTGTTCTTGCCCTTGCTGCGCCAGTACTCCGCCAGGATGGAACCTGCAGGATCGCCGGCGACGACTCGCACCTTCTTGTTCCGTTCCTTCAGGTACCGCCCCACGCCGGTGAGCGTGCCGCCAGTGCCCGCGGACGCAACGAAGTGCGTGATCTTGCCCTTTGTTTGTTCCCAGAGCTCGGGGCCGGTAGTGGCATAGTGGGCCTCCGGGTTCGCTTCGTTGTAAAACTGATCGGCCAGAATTGCGTTGGGCGTCTCTTCCGCAATCCTCTTCGCCATCATCACGTAGTTGTCGGGATGATCGGGCGGCACCGCCGTTGGCGTCACGATCACTTCCGCGCCGAATGCTTTGAGCAGCCGCACTTTCTCCTGCGACATTTTATCCGGCATGGTGAAGATGCACTTGTAACCGCGCAGCGCCGCAGCGATGGCCAGACCGACACCAGTGTTGCCACTCGTGCCTTCCACCACCGTACCGCCAGGCTTGAGTTTTCCTTCACGCTCGGCGCGCTCGATGATCGGTAGACCGATACGATCCTTTACCGAACCCCCGGGATTAAAAAATTCCGCTTTGGCGTACACCGGCGTACGAATGCCTCGAGTGACCTGGTTCAGTCTGATGAGAGGCGTCCACCCGATCGTGTCGAGCACATTGTCGTACGGCTGGCGGTTTCGCTCGACCGTCATCGGCTGCTCGATTTGCGTCGCGTCGTCGCTTTGGCCGCCGGTTTTTTCGCGGGTGCAGCTTTCGGCGGCGCTGCTTTCGCCGGTTCTGCCTTCACGGTATCCGGCGATTTTTCCGTCGAGCTAGCGGTGGCTGCCGCGGAATCGCGCTTTATGACGGAATCCCCGGCGAGCGGAGGCGCGTCCGGATGCCTGAAGTACACAGGCAGCAGAATCGAAACTGGAACCGGCTGTCCGAGTGTTTTTGCCGCCTCGAATTTCAACTCCCGCGAGCCCTTCATGGCCGCCGAATCGAGCGCGGTAAAGCCCGATGTCTCGGCGATGCGGGTGGAATCGGACACGATCGCCCCGTTGCTATCGATGTAGATCCGCAGGGTGACATTTCCTTGAACCTTCTGCGCGTAGAGCGCCGGCGGATACCGGAATGGCAGCTCCTTGTTGAGCATCACCGGCGCCACGTCGGGCTGTTTCCCAACTGTCTGAAAAGGCATGTTCGAGCCTTCCCCTTTCTTGCAGCCGCTCGCATCTGCAACGACCAGCAGGAGGAGGCACCTGACCACAGTCCGCACGCTCAAGCTGTGCCCTCCTCTCGCTTCACATCGTCGACGAGTCTCGCCAGCATCTCCAGGGCCTGAATTGGTGTCATCTTGTTCGGATCGACGGTTCTCAGTTGTTGAACGACAGGATGAGTCATCACTCCAAAGAGCGCCAGCTGGTCGCCCACTGTCCCCACTGATACCGCTGGCGGGCGTCCGGTTCGCGGCAGGATCTGTTCCGCTTCGAGTAATCCGAGCAGCTCCCTGGCTCGCGCAAGTACGCCAGCGGGAAGACCGGCCAGACGTCCCACTTCGATACCATAGGATCGGTCCGCCCCGCCGGGCTGGAGCTTGTGCAGGAAAAGAACCGTATCTCCAATCTCACGCACCTGGACATTATAGTTTCTTACTGCTACTAAAGTGTCAGCCAGCTGGGTGAGCTCGTGATAGTGGGTCGCAAAGATTGTTTTGCATCCCACTGAGTTGTGGAGGTGCTCGCTTACCGACCAGGCGATAGAGATGCCGTCATATGTCGAAGTGCCGCGACCGATTTCGTCGAGCAGCACGAGGCTGCGTTTTGTGGCCGTGTGCAGAATCGCGCTGGTCTCGGACATCTCCACCATGAACGTCGACTGGCCCCGCACGAGATTATCGCTGGCGCCCACACGCGTGAACAAACGGTCTACTATTCCGATCTTTGCCTTGGACGCCGGTACGAAGCTGCCGACCTGCGCCATCAGTACGATCAGCCCGACCTGCCGGAGAACAGTGGATTTCCCGGCCATGTTCGGACCGGTCAGAATGATCAGGCGCGCATCCGCGCTGAGTGTGACGTCGTTGGGAATGAATTTTTCGCGCGGCATCATGCGTTCGACAACGGGGTGGCGTCCCGCCACGATGTCGAGAGCATAGTCCTCACTGAGCACCGGACGAACATAGCCCTCCTTCGCTGCGCATTCTGCCAATGAAGCGAGAACGTCCAGCTCGGCGATGATTTGCGAGACGCTCTGCAGGCGGCCCACGTCGGCGCCGATTCGCGACCGGAGATTCTCGAACAACTCCCGCTCACGCTCTTCGACCCGTTCCGCGGCCGTCAGGACCCTCTCTTCGTATTCTTTCAGCGCCTTGGTGACATATCTCTCCGCGCCCGTCAGCGTTTGACGCCGCTGGTAATCGTCCGGCACCAGATGCGCGTTGCTGTTGCTCACCTCGATGAAGTACCCGAAAACTCGGTTGTAGCCAACTTTGAGGGAGCCGATACCTGTGCGGGCGCGCTCGTCTGCCTGGATACGCGCAATTCCATCCTTCCCGCCGTCGCGCAGGGCGCGCCATTCATCAAGGGTAGCGTCAATTCCCTCGCGCACGCTTGGCTCGTCGCCGATTGCAATGGGCGGCCGATCCACCAGTGTGCGAAGGATCTCTTCGCAAATATCACCGCACGCTTGCCATGAACCCGCGTGCCTGTCGAACACGCTGTTCTCGCCGTCACGCACCGCCAGGCGCGCCCGCGTTAATGCTGTCTCTACATCCGGCAACCGCGCGATGGAATCGCCAAGTGCGCGCAGTTCGCGAGGCGAAGCGCGGCCAGCGGCGGCCTTACCTGAGAGCCGCTCGATATCACGAACGCCGTCGAGCGCATCGCGTAACGCAGCCCGTATCAGTGCATCTCCCAGCGCATCGACTGCCGCGAGTCTCTCTTCGATCCCCGAGCGATCCACGAGTGGAGCAAGCAGCCATTGCCGTAGCAGACGTGCACCCATTGCCGTTAGAGTCCGATCGAGCACTCCGAGCAGAGTTCCGGACGTCTCGCCTCGCATCGATTCCACCAACTCGAGATTCCGCCGCGTCATCTCATCGAGCGGCATGCTGCCACCGGGTCGGTCGATTCTCGGACGAGCGAGGTGCGGCATACCTCCAGGCTGGAGCTCAGCGAGGTAGCGGAGGAGCGCGCCGGCTGCTGCTACCGCCGGTGCGTCTGACTTCTCCAATCCAAAAGCCTCGAGTGAGCTCACGGCGAAGCGCTTGGTCAGCTGGTCCCGTGAGAGCTCCACGTCGAATTCCCATGGCTCGCGCTCTGTTATCATTGGCCCCTCTGCGCCTACCGGACCCTTGATCAGATGTGAAAGATTGTCGCCGCGCGGAAGGATTATCTCACGTGGTGTAAAACGCGACAGCACCGATTCGACATCCGCGCTTGCGGCCAATGCCAGCCTGAGTTCGCCCGTCGATAGGTCGGTCGCGGCAATGCCGATCGAATCGCCGAGCTGGGTGAGTGCGCACAAATAATTGTTGCGTGCGCCGTCGAGCAGATCGTCGGAGAACGCGGCGCCGGGAGTGATGGTTTCGACGACCTCCCGTTTGACGAGGCCCTTTGCGTACTTGGGATCCTCGGTTTGCTCGCAGATCGAGACCCGAAACCCGTGTTGAACGAGCCGTCGCAGGTACTCCCCCGCGGCTTTGACGGGCACTCCGGCCAGCGGAACCTCACTCGCGCCGCCGTTGTTTCTCGACGTCAGCGTAAGTCCGAGGGTGCGCGAAGCTACCTCCGCATCCTCGTAGAACATTTCGTAAAAGTCGCCCATCCTGAAGAAAAGAATCGCATCCTGA
>DATBXT010000266.1:0-2416 GCA_036514115.1 Gemmatimonadaceae bacterium | reverse complement strand
GATGCGTGTGTCCGCATCTCCGGTTGTCGATTTCGACGAGCTGAGATCGCGCTAGGTCGCGAACGTTTTTGCGGCGGGGGAAATGGAGCGTACAGGGATCGAACCTGCGACCTCCTGGTTGCAAACCAGGCGCTCTCCCAGCTGAGCTAACGCCCCTCACCGCGAAATATAGACGCCCGCGACACAGACACACAACGCGGTGTTGTGACGATCCGCGCGTCGACACGGGCGGCTACTCGTGCGCGGGCAGCGGCTCCATCGTATGCGGATTGACCGGCACCTGCACCTCATCCCGATACGGCGACGTCATCAACAGCACCCGCATTCGCGGGAACGCGTCCATGAACGACAGGTAGCAGAATCCCCAGATCCCAAGCATTCCGGCCGCGATGCCAATCTCCCAGATGCCAAGCGGAATGTCGCGGAGAACACCGTAGATCGACGGATAGACCTCGAGGTAGCGCGTCATCCACAATCCGACGACGGTGCACATCGCGAAGAGTACCATCGTAGGATGGAAAACTTTCGCCGCGCGCGAGAGCAAGCCGAAAAATGGGAAGAAGAACATGAGACCGACGGTCAGCAACGTGGGAATGCGCCAGCCTTCAATCAAACGCAGACGCATCCAGTGCGTTTCCTCGCCCATGTTGCCGTACCAGATCACCAGATACTGGCCGAACGTGATGTAGCCCCAGAAAGCGGTGAACGCGAAACAGAGTTTACCGAGATCGTGAAAGTGCTTTTCCTGGATCAGGTCATATCTCTCGAGATACCTGCGCCAGGCCATCACGATGATCGTCCAGCTGGCGAGGGCTGCAACCCACCCCCCCATGAAGAACCACCAGCCGTACATGGTGCTCTGAAAATGCGGATCGAGCGCCATCGACAAATCCCACGCCAGGAGGATCCAGCCGAAACCAAACGCGAAGGCGAGGAAGACCGCGAGGCGGCCCTGGAGCGAGTGAGTTGAGTGCAACTCCCTGCGCTCGTCGGCAAATCCTCTACGCATACGCTCGCGAATTTTACGTGCCCAACTCGCGCCCGCTTCCGGCAGTATTCCAACGTCGAGACGAACGCAGGTGTAGATATACCACAGACTGAGCAGCGTTATCACGAGCGCGACGAGGATGACTCGCGTGTAGAAAAAGGGTGGATTCAGATACACCGCTTTTTCCGGAATCTCCGGTGTCCGGTTGAGCCACCAGAACACGTGGTGCTTGCCGAAGGCGAGAATCACCAGCAGTACAACGAATGCGACCGGCAAGAAGGCGACGTAACCCTCGAGAAAGCGAATGATCGGACGGGACCAGCGCGCGGTGGTGATGCGCTGGACCGCGACGAACATCACACCCGCCGATGAAATCGAGGTGAAGTAAAGCCAGTTAACGAGAAGTGACTGCCAGGTACGATCGGGCTGGACGAATAGACCGATGACGAAAACGATGAGTCCGATCGCCGCCAGCACCAGAGCAACCGTTTTCAGGACCGGCGCACTGGGCCGGTCGATCCCGACCAGCACTTCCTCGCGAGAAGGAGCGTGTGGATTGTGTCCGCTCATCGGGGTGGCCTCGTGACACGCAAAGTTGAATCAGTCTTCCCATGCGCAGCGCTATCGCCGGGAATCGCGGCGGGCGGCGTCTGCAGTCCCTGCTGATTTGCCGCAGGCGCACTCGGCTGGGCACCCGGCAGCACGCTGCGCGGGTTGTAGAATGGTTCAGGCTGTTGCGGCGCAAGCGTGGTCGGACCGGGCACCTTGTCACCCGTCACGCCCGGGGGAGCAAGCGGGCCCACAGCGACACTCGTGGCGACAACGCCCTGCAGCGCCCTCACGTAATTCACGACGTCCCAGCGATCCATCTCTTCGATTCTGTTATAGGGTGGCATGAGCCCGCGACCATTGCGTATCATGCCGAAGATGTAGCCATCGGTCCGCGCCTTGGTGATGTCCTGTGTCAGATTGATTCCGGGCATGCCGAACCTCGTCGCCGGTCCATCACCCATCGCGCGATCGCCATGACACACGGCGCAGTTTATCTGGAAGTACTTGTGTCCGTTGGCGAGTGAGGAGTCGCTCGGGGGCGTAGGATTGCGCAGCCCGGCCATCGAGTCAATGGTCGCTGGAAACGCTCCATAAGAAACCTGAAATCCGGCGACGGCAGTGCCCGTTGTAGGCACAGACATCTGCGGGTTGCCGCGCGAGGGAGTCAGCGAATCCTTGACCGGCTCCCATGTCCACAGCGATGGCTGCCTCTTGAAATCACTGAACCATTCGCAGGCAGTCAGCCCGAGGGGCAGCACGAGAACCAGCATGCGGAGCCTAGCGTTCACGTCGCACCTCCACCGCACCGTGCTGACGCAGCAGATCTTCCGCTGTTTTCGCCTGCTCCGGAGGGCACTCCACCCACACGCCGTAATC
>DATBXT010000265.1:0-4364 GCA_036514115.1 Gemmatimonadaceae bacterium | reverse complement strand
AGACGCTGCCGACTCGGCTCCCCAGATCGCGACGATTGCTCTGACAATCGGAGCGAAGATCAGCATCGCCGTGATCGTCACCAGCGCCCCACGCAGCAGATCGAGCGACATGCCCATCAGGTGAAACGAGTGGAGAGCATCGCGCGATCCTTCCTCGAGACGGTCACGTACGCTCTCCAACCGGACCGCAATAGTTCGTCGCAGCACGACCATGCTCCAGCCACTGATGCTGGCGGTGAGGAGCGCGGCGAGGAACGTCGCCGGCAAAGCGCCGGGCATGGACGGCGACTGCGCAGCGTATAGGGTGCCGCCGACCACGCCCGCCGACCCCCACTCTGGATACCGCGATGCGCCGAACGGCAGTGTGTCGAGCGCGATCATCTCCAGCACCACGCCGATCAGGAGGCCACCCTGTGGATTGCCGATGAAACCACCGGCCAGCGTTGCCGCCACGATCGGTCTCGAAATCATCGCCTGTGGGAAACTGACGACGTCGAGGCCGAGGAGCGCTCCCAGTAATCCGATCGGCAGCGCCTGGGCGAGGTTCACCTTGCCGCGCCCTCGAGGACTTCGGGCAACGGGACCGCCCGCGCGGAAGGAACGTCCTGAGCGGTTACTTCCACTCCGGCTGCTTCGAGCTCGCGGAGCTGACGTTCCTCATCGGGCGTGAGGTAGATGTAACGGAGCTTCTCGGACCGACCGGCGCGATGGTGGATGCCGCCCAGGTTTACGCTGCCGATCGCCTTCACGCCTTTCACGAGCCTGTACATGCTCGCGATATCGCCGGTCAGAACGAGCGCGGGTCTTGGATCATCGGCGTACTTGGCGTGATCGCGAATGGCTGTCGAAACGTCGGCGAAGCGAACCTCCATTTCCGGCGGAACAGCCATGCGGTAAAGCTCCTGCTCCCAATCGCTCGCTGCGACCAGATCGTCGACGAGCACAAGCAGGCGAATGTTGAGCGGCTGCCCCCAGCCAACGACCACCTGTCCATGGATCAAACGGTCATCGATGCGATAGAGGTGCACGCCCATCAGCGACCGACCACGATCAGTGATGCTTTTCCCCTCTCCGCGGCCGTGCGAGCAGCCTCAGTTGGTGAAAGGTCGGTGCTGAACACAAAGTCGAGGAGTGTCGCGAGGTTTACTCCACTGACGAGCACCAGGCCTGGAGTTTCCTTGACGAGGCGGCGAGCTGCGATGGTCGCGCTCCCTGCCGGCAGGTCTGTGAAAATCACCTGGGCGCCGGTTCGGACAAGCTGATCCCGAATGGTCTTCTCGATATCCTCGGGCGTCATTCCCATCATCGAGAGCACGACGAGCTTGTCAGCCATACCGCAGATCTGGCCGACCGCCGAAACCAGGCCAGCGGCGAACTCACCGTGACCGACGACAATGGCGCGTGCTTTTGCCGGGCCGCCGCCCGTCTCCTCATTCATGATCTTCCTGGAGATACTCCTGAATGTTGCTCGCCGCGGCTGCCTTCATGCGGCCGACCAAGCGGTCGTTGAATGCTTCGGCGGAATTGACGCCGGAATAGCGCAGCAGGTGGTTCATGGCGATTACCTCGGCCACTACGGTGATGTTCTTTCCGGGGTTCAGAAACACAGTGACCTTCGGCAGGTCGACATCAAGGATAGTCGCGGTTTCCATGTCGATACCGACGCGCTCCACCACTGCGTGCTGATCCCACTCCTCCAGCTGAACGACCACTTCGATGCGCTTCTGCTGGCGGACAGCGCGAATACCGAAGATCGCCTGAATGTCGATGAGACCCACCCCACGGATTTCCATGTAGTGACGCTGCATCTCGTGACCGCGCCCGATGAGAACATCGTTGCCGCGCTTGCTGGCGACTACGAGGTCGTCGGCAACCAGGCGATGTCCTCGCTCGACGAGATCGAGAACGCACTCAGACTTGCCGATGCCGCTCTTGCCCGTAAAGAAGAGCCCGACGCCAAAAACGTCGGCAAGCGATCCGTGGAGCGAAACCGTCGGAGCGAATTCCATCTCCAGCACCGGCTTGATGCGGCGATAGAACTCCGCCGTCTTCAGTTTGGTGCGAACGAGAGGAACTCCGGCGGCGGCGGCGATTTCCCTGAGGCCCGCCGGCAAGCGCTGACCCTTGGTGACGAAGACGGCGGGTATCGGAAAGGAAAAGAAGAGCTCGAGAATCTTTTTGCGCTCGGCCGGGTTCAGGGACGCGAGGTAAGTGATCTCCGTCTCGCCGAGCACCTGAAGTCGTTCCGCGGAAAAGCGTTTGACGTATCCGGCCAGAACAATCCCGGGACTCGATACCTCGGCGTTGCCGACGGGGCGGTTGAGTCCCGTTCCCGGCTCGATCTCTTCCAGCTGCAGCGTTCCGCGCAGCCGGTCGAGGAGCGAACCGACGGTTACCTTCGGGTTTGCCACGCGGCCTCCCGTCGTCTCAAGCGGGCGACTGTCATTTCGCGATCACTTCCTCCAAATGCGCCAACGTCTCGTTCGCCGCGCGGTCCCACGTAAACGCCTCCGCGAAGCGCCGCGCAGCCGCACCGAGTACGTCGACAAGAGCGGGTGACTGAACCAGCCCTCGCATCGACGCGCTCATCGCATGGTGATCGTTTGGCGGCACGAGAAATCCGGTTTCTCCGTTTATTACCGATTCGCGTATTCCGGGCGAGTTCGCCGCGATTACCGGGGTGCCGCACGCAGCCGCCTCGAGATTGCTGATTCCCCAACCTTCCTTCGGCGATGCGAGCACGGACGCCCAGGCGCGGCGCAGGAGATGGACCTTTTCTTCTTCCGGAATGAAGCCCAGGAATTTTACCCGGTCTTCCAGTCCGAGTGATTTTACCAGCCGTTCGAGTGAAGCGCGATAGTCGCCCGTACCTGCGATCTCCATTCTTGCGTCCGGATGTTGAAGCTCCGCGAACGCCCTGATTACGACGTCGACGCCCTTGTATTTCTTCAGCCGGCCGAGGTAGACGAACAACGGCCGAGCGGACCTCTCCGCGGCGTTTGGCGTGAGACGGACGGAATCCACCCCGTTGTAGATGACGCGTATCGAGTCCCGCGGAATTCCGCGCGCGGCGAGATCGTCCGCCGTGCTGACGCTGACGGCCTCGAAGGGCACGCCTCGATAAATCGCACCGATGGGCTGCTCCGACAGCCAGACAGCTGCTGCAAGCGGCGGAAGGGCCTCACGGAATGCGGTCGATCCGAACAGGTGGTGCACCAGCACAACCAGCTTCTTCAGACTCCAGAGCGGCGTGTAGAGCGGGATCTTGTTGAGGTCTTCGATCACGACGTCGTAATCGTTGCGCTCGAGATGCCGGCGATAATAACCTCTGGACACGAACGGATAGGTGTGTCGGCTGCCGAAGCGGTAGATCTGAATTCCGCTGAGCGCAGCTCGCTCGGGCGCGCCGGCGTATGAGCTGCAAAGCAAGTCGACACTGTGGCCACGCGCGACGATGCGACTGAAGATCTCCTGAAAGTGCAGCTCCGCCCCGCCGGCCTGCGGATTCGTTACGTCCTGCCAGTTGAGAACGAGTATCCGCACTAGATCATGCCGGCCTGTCTGGCGAAAGCGTCGAGCACTCCATTCACAAACTTGGCGCTGGCGGACGTACCAAACCGCTCTGCCAGCCGGACCGCTTCCTGAATCGCAACTCGCGGCGGAGTGTCCCCCTTCATAAGCTCGGCGGCGCCGAGGCGAAGGACGGATCGCTCGATTGCCCCGATGCGCTCGAGGCGCCAGTTGGTGGTAAGATCGGCGAGTCGAGAGTCGAGATCGGTGCCCGCCCTTGAAACCTCTCGCACCAGCAAGCCGGCGATGCGGCGCTCCTCGGGCGCAACCGCCAGATCGTCCCAGACCTGGGTGGCTACACGATCGAGGTTCTTCCCACCGCGCATCTCCCACGCATAGAGCGCCTGGAGGGCCCGCGCGCGGGCGCGTGATTCAATCCTCATCGTCCGGAGCGAGGCGGTTGTAGAGGTCGATCATCTCGAGTGTTGCGACTGCAGCGTCGAATCCCTTGTTGCCGTGGGCGCCGCCCGCGCGGGCTTCGGCTTGCTCGTCCGTGTCGCAGGTGAGGACGCCGAAACCGATCGGCGTCTCTGATTCAGCGCTCGCAGCGGCGAGCCCGCGCGACGCTTCGCCGGCGATGTACTCGAAGTGGGCGGTATCGCCGCGAATCACCGCCCCGACGGCCACAATACCGTCGTAGCGCTCCGTGGCGAGCAGCCAGCGGGCGACCAGCGGAAGCTCCCATGCTCCCGGAACCCAGATGACATCAATGTCCTCGAACACCACGCCGTATTTGACGAGCGCTTCCATGGCGCCGTCGACGAGCTTCTTTACGACGGGCTCATTGAAGCGGC
>DATBXT010000264.1:0-7770 GCA_036514115.1 Gemmatimonadaceae bacterium | reverse complement strand
CACCGTGTACGTGACGGAAGATCGTCCCGATTATTTCCTGGCGAAGATGGCAAAGGACCTGGGCGCCAGCTCCGGAGACATCGTCTGCTTCGGCCACACCCACAAGCCGTGGCAGCGTGTCGTCGAGGGAGTGCGCTTCGTCAACACCGGCAGCGTCGGCCGCCCGAAAGATGGTGACTGGCGCGCGTGCTACGTTCTCGTGTCGGTCGACGCTACTGACGCGCGAGTCGAGTTCGTGCGCGTTGAGTACGATGTCGAAGAAGCGGTGCGCGGAATTCGCGACAGCGAGCTGCCGGCGGAATTCGCCGACATTCTCAGGTCCGGAGGCGCGGCAGCCGCCCTGGCCTGACTACCTGCCCGCTTGCTGTAACCGCTTCGCCACCGCTTCTGCCTGCGAGAACACTCTCAGAAGATTTTCTCCCGCCAACTTCTTCAGATCCGCGTCCGACCAGCCACGTCGCGCCAACTCCGCGAACAGTGCGGGATACTTCGAGACATCTTCGAGCCCCTGAACGACTTCAGTGATACCATCGAAGTCGCCGCCGATACCAACGTGGTCAACGCCCGCGACTTTCCTGACGTAGTCGATCTGATCAGCGACCTGGCTAAGAGTGGCGCGCGGCTCCGGGTGTGACACGCGCCACTGTTTCAGCTCTCGCGCGATCGCCGCAGTGTCCTTTCCATACTTCTTCTCGAGATCGGTGATTACGGGCCGAGTGGATTGGTCGTAGAGCATCACCGCCGGTGACACGAATCCGGTAACGAACGGCACCATGACCACCCCGCCGTTCACAGTTACCCGTCTGAGGATCGAATCGGGGACGTTGCGTGGCACATCGACCAGCGCTCTCGCACCGGAGTGCGAGAAAATCACTGGCGCCCGGGTAACGTTCAGCGCGTCGCTCATCGTGGCGGGCGAGACGTGCGATAGGTCCACCATCATGCCGAGTCGATTCATTTCGCGTACAACGCTGTCGCCGAACGAGGTGAGGCCGTTGTGCTTTGCGGAATCGAGTGCGGCGTCGGCCCAGTCGAGGGTGACGTTGTGCGTCAGCGTCATGTATCGGACGCCCAGATCGTAATACGCGCGCAGCGCGCCGAGAGAGTTCTCGATGGCGTGTCCGCCTTCGAGGCCGAGCAATGAAGCGAGCTTCCCTTGCCTGAACTCGCGCCTGATGTCGCCGACGGTCAGGGCCAGCGCGAATCTGTCCGGATATCTGGCGATGATTCTGTGGGCGATGTCGATCTGCTCGAGTTGCACTCTGGCGTAACCTGAGTCGCGCCACTCACCTGGTGTGTAAACGGACCAGAACTGGGCGCCGACCATTCCTGCTTTCAGCCGGTCCAGATCGGTATGACCCGGTGTCCGTGCGCGGAGGTCGTACGCATCGACGTTACCGCGGGCAACCGAGTCTTCGCGGATTCGCCAGGGAAGATCGTTGTGGCCATCGACGAGCGGAGTCTCCGTCAGAACATGCTTCGCTCTGGCCAGATACTTATCTGAGGATGAAGACGAGCCGTTCTGAGCCAGGAGGGGTCCGGCAGAGACGACGCCGAGCAGAACGAAATGGGCTGTGAGCACTCGGCGAATGCGTCGCGTGCGCGGGATGTTGTGCGACATGGTGAGCTGGGTGGGTGGGCTACAACGCTTGCGAGATCAGGGGATGAGGGTGGGACCGGGTGGCGAGTCGAGCAGCTCTACGGCTTCGACGCTATCGGCTTCGCGAACCACGAGACGTATGGGGTGAAGCCACTGCAGCCAGGGCATCATCCCGCCGGCATCGTCCCGAATCAGGTTGGAATCGATTCCGTTGGCGTCGAGAACGGCCTGAGCCAGATGCGCATCGACTTCGTTTGCGAAGGTCCGGATAACGGTGTTTAGCTCAGGCAGGCTACCCTCCATTGATCCCCCCGAACACCGGGAGCTGGATCGGTGACGCGTCAACTGCGCCGCCAGTGGCTGAAATCTACTCTTGTGGCTGGCACACCGTCTGCCCGATCTAGTCCGGATGAACCAGCCCCGGATCAATCCCATGAAAGCGTTCTTCAGCGTGTCGACGGCTCTGCTCGTTGCCGTTGCCGGCATCACCGGTTGCAGCAAGGAGACGAAGACCAAGGCGGATACGACGACCGCGACAACTCAGGATACGATGTTGCTCCGTGATTTGGCGGAGGCCAACAGGAACACTGCCACGGCGGCGGCGGCGGACAACAGTCTTGGCACCGTCCGCACGAGCGGAGACAGCGTGTTACTCTCGGGCCAGCGCCCGACGAACGTAACCAACGGCTCGGCGAGCGTTGGTGAGGTCTCTCCAAGTCCGACTCCGAGACTGACCCCGCCACTGAGAGCCAATGATGCGCCCCGGCCGACAACAGTTCCGGTTTCTCGCTCACCGGCGTCGAGCGTCGCTACGCGGGCGAGCAGAGACCCATGCGACTCACCGGCTCTCACGGATCAACGCTATTGCCTGAACCGGTCCATCGCTGAAAATGATGCGGACCTGAATCGCACCTACCAGGAACTGATCGCGCAGGCACGAAAGTCAGGCGGCGCGGACCTGGAGGAGAGATTCCGGCAATCACAGCGGGAGTGGGTCAATCAGCGCGATGCGGATTGCAGCAGCCAGACAGAGACCAGGGACGGAAAATTATGGGCCCGCACAGTGGGGCGCTGTCTGGCGAACTATTCATCGAGGCGGACCGCGGAGCTGAGTCGTAGCCTTAGTAGCCTCCGCGGCCAGTAGTATCGCATCGATATGGCGCTGGTATCAGCGAATGTTCACGCCGAGCTGAGTGCCGGCGCTGGCGAGGGCGCGTCCCTGGAGTAGAGCATCGATTTCGGATGACGCGACGGGACGCGGCCCGATCCATCCGTTGCCATAGGATCGTGTGGGGACCGAGATGCCCGCCACTTCACCGTTGGTGCCAATCTCGACGACCGCTGTGGCATCGATGACGCCCTGGTTCCCGCTGTTGATCACGAGCACCCATTTTCCAGCGGCCGGGCGTTGCCACCGTACGACGTACACGCCGGGTTGAGATCCCGGTCGGATGTCGAGCTTTGTGCTCTCCCGTTTACCGTTGACGATTCCTTCAGCCGTGCCGGTGAGAGTCTTCGCCATTGCCTCACGGTGATGATAGGTCCTCACGGTGAGAAATCCGCCGCGTGCTGCCTGGTCGAACGGATTGGCCGGATACTCGATCGCGATCCACGGCGGACCGGCGAGGGCGGTACTGAAAGCGGTGAGCGTGAGCGCTGTGACGAGCGCGAAGGAGCGAAGCAGTGGGCGTTTCATGGCAATCTCCTGAGGGGGTTTCACCGGCGGTCAAAGCGTGACCGATGGTTCCAATTCCGGCGCCTCTACGATGCCGCCCGACTGCTGGGGGTTTAACGCGCGCTATTTCGATCGGCGAAGGGTGACTGAACCTTTGAAGGTGCGGACCGTTACCTTGGCGCCACCGCCGCCTGTCTCGCTAGTGAGCTCCGCCCCGCGTCCATAGCGGCCGGCCTCAGGCTTTGTGCGAGAGACATTGTTGCTGATGGTTCCCGCAATGCTTGCGACGGAAAAAGATGCGCTCGTTTTTTCGGGGACGGCGATATCGATGCTCCCACTGTGGGTGTCGAAGTCGAACGAGCCACTCCGGTCGAGTTGTCCGGCGAAGCTGACGTCGCCGGTGACAGTTTCGATTCTGGTGCGCTCGAACGCTCCGCCTTCGACCTTCACCGCACCGCTGACCGTGGAGATTCCGGCGTCACCACTGCCTCCGCGTAGCGTGATGTTTCCGGACGCGCTTTTTGCTCTCAGCCAGGCGGGCGACCCGGATATATGGATATCGCCGTCGATGGCCTCCGCATTCAGCTCCCTTGGATTGCCGGTGACGTCGATAGTCCCACTGACTACGTAGAGATCGAGGCCTCCGTCGATACCATCGACGTTGATGTTGGCGGTGGCGGTCTTCACCCATAGCCGCGCGCGCATGGGCACCCAGATCTCGAGACTCGTTGGTTTCGGATCGCGCTGATCGGCGGACTCTATGTACATCTTGGCGCCGGTGTAACCGCCGCCGGCAAAAAATTGGTCGCCGGGCGCGAGCGTGCCCTTGATGAGGACAGTGTCCTTGCTCCAACCATGGACGACGACGCTCCCCACCATGTTCATGACACGGAACGCGCCTTCCATTCCGAGCGGCAATCGCCGCTCGATTTTCTTCTGCGCGGCGAGTGGCGACGCCAGCGACAGCGTCAGTATCGCCACGATCCCGACGGAAAGACCTCTAGGTACCACGCGCGATCTCCGTGGATCGGCGCAGGAGATCCACCTTCTGCCTGTAATTCCCGGACAGCATTTCCACGAGCATTTTGTTGGACGGGTCGCGAGCCAGCGCATTGCGCGCCTCGAGAATTGCTTCGTCGATGGTGCGCAAGCTTGCCTTCAGCTGCGCGACGGTCTCGGGTGCAAGCGATGCTTCCTGCTGATCGAGTACGTCCTGGAGAGCGGCGGCGGTGCGGAGGTAATTGTTTTCCTCGATTGTGAAGCTGGCGAGGATTGCGGTTGAATTGTTCCCGACTGCCGTGGTCTGACTGGAGTCGGGCGACCGCGAACCGAGATAAAGCGCGGTCATCGTGGACGACAGGACGGCAGTTACAATCGCAGCAGCCGCGGCGACCGCCACCGGGCGTCGCCATATCGGCTTCCGCAGCCGATCAGGCCCAGACCCAACAGCGGCCTCATCCCGCTGAATCGCCGCACGAATATTCGACCACGCTTCGGCCGGCGGGTCGATTGATTTCGGGAGCTGTGTCGCGCGAGAGAGAACCCGTTTCAGGCCGTCGACCTCCGCGCTGCACACGGCGCAGGACGCGACGTGATCCGCGACTGGAGCACGCGCGTCTTCGGTGAGATCACCGGTGACATAATCGTCGAGAAGGTGCCTTATAACATCATGTGTCATTCGTTCGTTCCCTCTGAGTTGCCTTCCAGCCGTTCGCGAAGCAGGCGTCTCGCCCGGTGGAGCTGCGCCTTCACCGTTCCAACGGAGACACCAAGCTGTTGAGCGATCTCCTGGTGCTGATACCCCTCCACGTCGTGGAGCACGAAAGCGAGGCGGGCTCCCCGCGGCAGGGACGCTACGGCTTCTTCCATATCCATCTTCAAGTCGACGCCGCTCGAGCGCGCTGCGCCCGGCAGCAGCGACGTGTCTTCCATTGAAAGTACCCTCGCCGAGCGGCGCCGATCGCTCCGCGCATTTTCCAGCATGGTGTTGACCGCCATTCGGTGCAGCCACGAAGAGAACGCGCTGTCGCCGCGGAAAGTATCCAGCCGCCTCCACGCCTTGATAAATACGTCCTGCATCAGCTCGGTTGCTTCTGACCTGTCCCCCGCCTGCAGACGGATGCACAACGCGAAGAGTCGTCCGGAATGCTCGCGGTACAGGACCTCGAAGGCGTCAACGTCGCCAGCCCGCGCACGCCGGATGCAATCCAGGGTCGCAGCCTTGTCTTCACTTATCGTGGACGGGTAATGCTCGATAGTGTCGGAAGCCACCGCGCTCGTCTTCATTTCGGCCGGAGGTAGGACGCCGTTTGCAGTCCAAAGGTTGGAACCGCCAATGGAGTTCCAATCGAACGGCAACTACAAGCTACCCGCTCCCCGCTACTCTATGTCGCCGCCGAGATCGAACTTCCCGCGCGTGAGGCCGATGATGCGATCAAGCCCCGCCTTCACTTCCGCTGGCAGATCACGACGATTCATCAGCCGCTCGGCTTCGGCGCGGATCGAGTCGAGAGCTTCCATGAAGTTTCCGTGCTTCAGTTTCCCGGTATCGTCGGGCATGGATCGCGTGGTTACGGGTGATGGTCAGGCGCGGGCCAGCTGTGCGGGCTTGGCAGACGCGAGCTGCGGCGGCGCGCGACGCTCGCCGACCTGCTGGCGCCACATCGCATAGTAGAGGCCGGTTCTCTCCAGCAGATCTTCGTGCTGGCCGACTTCGACGATCTTGCCGCGCTCGAGAACGTATATGCGATCGGCGTGCATCACTGTCGACAGACGGTGCGCGATGAGAATGGTAATGACGTCTCGGGAGCTGGCGACGTCGCGCATCGTGCGGCTGATCTCCTCTTCCGTCAGCGAGTCCAGCGATGAAGTAGCTTCGTCGAAGACGAGAAGGTGCGGCTTGCGCAGGAGCGCCCGCGCAATCGACAGCCTCTGCTTCTCACCACCGGAGACCTTCACTCCTCCTTCGCCGATTACGGTGTCGAGTCCTTTATCGGCCCGGGCCAGAAGAGTGTTCGCCGCCGCTTTATGCAGCACGTCGAGACACTCGGCGTCGGTAGCGTGCGGGTTGACGAACTTCAGGTTTTCCCGAATCGTCCCGGAGAAAAGCTGCGCGTCCTGCGTCACCAGACCGATCCGCTCGCGCAATCGGTCGAGATCGACATCAGTGCCCGATACGCCGTTATACAGGATCTCGCCCTGTTTCGGCAGATACAAACCAACGAGCAGCTTGACGAGAGTCGTCTTGCCGGCGCCCGACGGACCGACGAAGGCGATGGTCTCACCACGCCGCACGTCGAAAGAGATGTCGGTGAGTGCAGGCGTATTCGCACTCTGGTGCATGAAGCTGACGCCCGCAAACTCGAGCTTCTCGATGTCCGAAAGCGGGAACGGAGCGGCCGGCTTCGGATCCTTGGGTGTCTGGAGAATCCTGGTGAAATTCGCCAGCGATACCTCGGTCTCGCGGTACACGTTGATGATGTTCCCGAGCTCCTGCATCGGTCCGAAGATGAAGAACGAGTAGAAGAGCAGCGAGAAGAACTGGCCGACCGTGATCTTCTGAGTGAAGATCAGGTAGAGCATCATGAACAGGATCAGAGTCCGCAGGAAGTTGACGCACGTCCCCTGGATGAAACTGAGACTGCGGATGTACTTCACCTTCTTCAGCTCGAGCTTGAGGATTTTATCGGTGGTGGCGTTCAGCCGCACTACTTCCTGATCGGCCAGGCCAAGGCTCTTCACCAGCTCGATGTTTCGCAGCGACTCTGTGGTCGATCCAGCCAGCGCCGTTGTCTCGGCGACGATCACCTTCTGGATGTTCTTGATGCGTCCGCTCAACGCCCAGCTCAGTGTCCCGAGCAGCGGGACGGTGGCGAGAAACGCGGGCACGATTACCCAGTGCACGGACAGCGCGTAGATGATGACGAACACTACGCCTACGAGTGTAGTGAAGATCAGGTTGATCGAAAGCGAGATGAATTTCTCCACGTCCGACCTGACTTTCTGCAGCTTGCCGAGCGTCTCGCCGCTGCGCTGATCCTCGAACACCGAGTACGGCAGCTCCAGCGAGTGTCTGATGCCATCCGAGTACATCTCGGCGCCAACCCGCTGGACGATGACGTTGACGTAGTAGTCCTGGAAATTCTTGGCAACTCGCGAGACGAACGCGACGCCCATCGCCATCAGCAGCAGGGTGCCCGCACCTTTGATGAACGTGCCCGTCTGATACTCACGGAATCGCGTAGCGTAATCGTCGATTACGTGCCGGAAGATGAGCGGGTCGAGAAGCGAGAAGACCTGATTGGTCGCCGCGAGCACGAGTGCCAACAGGATCAGCGCTCGGTACTTGTGGAGGTACGAGTAGAGAATATTCATGCTACTGCTGCCTGGTTGCGGCGGGAGAACCACGGGTGAAGAAGATATAATCGGTCGGAGAAGGTGTATCTCCCCCTGCGCGCACCAGCGAAGCCACCTGACCGCGGTGATACGAGCCGTG
>DATBXT010000263.1:0-3708 GCA_036514115.1 Gemmatimonadaceae bacterium | reverse complement strand
GCACGGAGAGACGATGCCCGCGGCGCCGGCTTCGCAAACCGGCTCGCGATGATGGCGGCCTGGCTGGGACCCGTGAACGCGGTCTTGCCGGTAATCATCTCATAGACCACGCAGCCGAGCGAGTAGATGTCGCTTCGTTCGTCGAGCTTCTCCTCGCCGCTCGCCTGCTCCGGACTCATGTAGGTCGGAGTGCCAATTATTACTGAAGTAGATGTGAGCCTATCATCAGCCGACTGCGCCACCGCGCGCGCTATCCCGAAGTCGGCAATCAACACGTGGTCATCTGAAAGCAGGATGTTCTCCGGCTTCACATCGCGATGCACTACGCCCTGGCGATGGGCATAGGCTAGCGCAGCCGCGCACTCTCCGGCGATTCGCAACGCCAGCGCGATCGGCAGCGCGCCATCGCGTTTCAGGCGCTCGCGCAGCGATTCGCCGGAGACGAACGGCATCACGTAATACAGAGCTCCACCGGCAACGCCGGACTCGAAGAGTGGGAGAATGTTTGGGTGCTGCAGCCTCGCCAGTAGCTGGATCTCGCGCAGAAAACGATCGGGCGCAAATCCAGCGGCGACTTCGGTGTGAAGGACTTTTATCGCGACCAGCCGGTCGGGCGCGTTGTGGTGCGCCAGCAGCACCGTCGCCATTCCGCCACGTCCTAGCTCACGCTGGATCGTGTAGCGTGGCGAGAGGTCTTTCTGAATGCGGTCCGTGAGGCCCGGGATGGTGGGCATTGAGCCTTGAAGATGGGATCGACCTCAGGCGCCGCAAGGGCGCTCGCGCCTCGAACGCCGGTTAGCGACGAACGCGAACGTCTCCGGCCTTAGACGAAGCCATTGCGTCAGTCTTGCGACTGCCCAGGCGGACTCTTGGCGTTGCTCTGTCCATCCAGAAATGGAAGAACCGTGGTCGCCAGAATAGGCGCGGCACCAATCTCATAGTGCGTGAGGTCGGGGAGAATGGCGAGACGGTTCTTCGACATGTGCTCTCGCATCCACCCAGCGTCCTTCAGCCCGCCACCGAGCAAGTGGTAGAAAGAGACGATGTGTTCCGGACGGAACATGTCGGAGTCGCCGTATACCAGCATCACAGGCATCGTCAGCCGCTTGACACTCTCTGACCAGTCGTAGGGCTGACGCATGTACTCGCCCATCGCATCCAGCAGCTTCGGGAAATCCTCCGGATGCGGCGCCACCGCGACGTACGCGGTGTACATCGGAGTGTTCTTCATCGCGCCGGCCATTGCCGCACTCACTGCGGCCTGCTGCGGCAGCATCTCGGGGTAAAACCCGCTCTGCGCGTAGGGCGTCGACACGAGGACCAGCCGGCGCACCAGCTCGGGGTGTTGCACCGCCAGCTGAAACGCGGCCCCGCCGCCGAAAGAGTATCCCATCACGTCGACTTGTCGGAAGCCGAGCTTCTGGATGACGACACCCAGATCGCGGCCAATGTCGACCAGGTTGATCTTGCGCGTGCCCAGCTCTGTTCGACCGTGACCCTGGAGATGGATACCAATGACCTGGTGATGCTCGGCCAGCTTAGTGAGTACCGGACCGAACAGCTCCGTGGTGAATAGCCCGCCGTGCAGCAGCACTAGCGGCTCGCCTTGGCCGCGGATCTCGTACCAGTAGTTGATACCGTTGGCTGCAACGTATCCGCTCTTGTCCGGCTTGGAGACGCTCTGCTGCGCCTGGGCGGCCGATGTCGTGATTAAAGCGGCAGCTGCCGCGGCACTGATTGCGATTCTGGAATGGCCAGTCATGATTGCTCCCGGTAGTGGCGCGCCCGAGCGCGCGCTCTAAAACTACGTCGAACGGGCAGCGACGAAATCGACAATCACCAGGGGCAAACTACTTCACGTTTTCCCCGAACGCAGTAATCGGATCGACGTCAACCGGCACACTCCCCGTCTTATCGAGTGCCGCCTTGAGCTGCGCCGGCATCGTCCCGTACTTCGTGAACCACGCTTCCGCGCGCGCGCGATCACCCGTTGCTTCGATCGTAAGCAATTCCTTCGCGAGACTCGCCACGGCAACCGGGAACCGCGCGTAGTCGATGATGTAGCGACCCGTCGCCGCGTCGCGAGTGATCGCCTTCCGCTCCACGAAATAGTTGAACTCCATCATCTCCGCCTTCGCGTGCGCCTCGGCGGTTCCGAAACGAACCGTCCGGAAGATGCCCGCGACGTGCGACGCGTAGTAATCGCGCGCGCGTGATTTCGGCAGAATGCCCTTGTTCATCAGATAGTCGAGACCGTAGAGGCCGACGATGTCCGCCTTCGCTTCCTCGAGACCGCTATAGACCGGACCGATCGACTCGCGGATGTCGGTCTGCTTGCCATTCACTCGCGCGTACGCGGGCCCGAGCCCATGCGACATCTCGTGCATGACGACGACGGTGAGGTAGCCGTCCATCGACGCGAGGTTGGCCTGATCGGGCCGCATGAGGAGCTTGCCGATCGGCAGCACGACGTTGTTGACGCGCGCGTCCATGAAGTTCTTGAAGAAAATCTTTTTGGTTCCCTTCTCGGCGTGGATGCGCGGATCGTTGGGGAGATTGTCGGCGACCGCCTGGTAGCCGTGCCGTAGATCACCAGAACGATAAGGCGTGTCCATCACTTCCATCGGAGTGGGATGACCGGCGTTCGACGGCCTGTCGGCGGCGGGAATCGGCAGCGCGTCCTGGATGGCGGCCGCGTGCCGCTTGTACATGGTGAGCTTCTCGCTCTCGGCGGGATTGCGAATCATCACCGCCGTCCCGTACGACGTTTTGACGCCGAGGAGGTCGTCGAGGTACGTCTCGTAGGGTGCCATGATGAGGTCGAACTTGTGATTGTCGAGGTCGACCCAGGCGAGGTCACTACTATAGTAGTCGTCGGTGAGCAGCGCCTCGGCGCGGAGGCGGAGGAATTTGGCGAACGCCTTGTCGTCCGAGAGCGCGGCCGCGTCGCCCAGCGCCTTTGCCGCGGGCAGGAGCCACTGCCGGTACTCGACATGATACGGAACGCCGACGAGATCCTTGCCCTTGCGCTTGACGACCGTCCACGGGTTGTAGATCTCGGCTTTCTTGTTTGGATGAGCCGCGACGTAATCCTCGATTTCCTTGCGAGTTATTCCGGCGGGGTACAGCGCGTGGCCGGGCTCGTAGACAGTGTTGGCGAGGAAGGGCTTGTTGCCTTCGAGGAGGTCGTAGCGACTGCCGTTGATGAGGAGATAGTGGTGGATCTCCTTTTCGGTGGTGCCTGGACAGTTGGCGAGTGCCTGGTAGATCGCGAGTCCCTGAGAATCGCTTTGTCGCCAGAAGATGCTCTCCAAGTCCTGACCGGCTTCGACGAGCTTTCTCACCATTTGGACTTCGCGGGTCGAGAGGCCTGTCGTATTGAACGGCATCTGGACGGGGCGGAATTTCGCGAGCTGGGCGGAGAGGTTTTCGGTGGCGGCGGGGTGGGAGGAGCAGGAATACTGCGCGCGCGCGGGATTCGTGACACCGAGGAAGCCCGCAAGCGCGGTAAGCAGGAGCGCGTTAGAGTTTGTCATAAGTCAGTTAAACTGCGCACAATGTGGACCGGGAGCGTCGTTGTTAGTGGTGGGCGGGTGTGGCCGGCGCATCGTCTTGCTGATGGTGAGCGTGGACGAGCGCGTGGCCGCGACCGCGGAGAATGAGCCAGCGGTTCGCCGGGAACGCAGCAACTCCGGCAATGACAAGCGA
>DATBXT010000262.1:0-6592 GCA_036514115.1 Gemmatimonadaceae bacterium | reverse complement strand
GGGTGACGCCAAAATCTCCGCGCGCTACACCGCGGCCGAGTTCCACTATCCCACTGACTTCACCGGACAGCCGGTCGACAGCAACGCGTACCGCACCCAACACCGTTTGACCGTCGGTCTTGATGCCGGACGAAATTTCGGGGCCTACAGCCAGGGGCGCATTCTTCTCGGCGACAATGATGTCTCCGACATCACCGACGACATCGCCACGCCCTTCGGCGCCACAAGTCCGCAGCACTCGCGTTTCAAGTCCAAGGGCTACCGCAGGAATGCTGAGGCGCGCGCTGCATTTTTTCTTCCAGCGAGCATGACCATCACCGTCGGCGGAGCGTTCGAGAAAGAGCACGAAAACGCTGCCACTGGTTCAGGTGATGTTGGCACTCCGACGACGCAGACGGATGCTTTCGACGCCTCGCGGCACAACGTCGCCTACTACACCGAGATCCTCGGCAATCCGCTCAGTGGATTCTCCTACACTTTGAGCGGGCGCGTCGACGACAACTCGGATTACCAGCGATTCGGGACATACAGACTCGGAGCAAACGTAACGCTGTTTCCCGGCGTGAACGCGCGGGCGTCGGTCAGCACCGCGTTTAACGCCCCCGCGTTCAACCAGCTGCGCCCCACGCTCTATACGGTGGGCAGTCCCGACCTGCGGCCAGAGCAGATCCGTTCTGCGGAAGTCGCGCTCGTCACCAATTTCCGTCCGGACCTCGTGCGCGTCAGCGTGGCCTACTTTAACCAGCGCTTCTCGGATCTCATTCAATTCGTGAATGGCGGGCCGCCCGATTTCAAGGGCAGCTTCGACAACCTGAGCGCTGCCAGCTCCAACGGCTTCGAGACCGAGCTTTCGGTCACGCCAAGTACCGACCTCCGGGGCGCGGCTAGCTACTCGATCGTTCGACCACACGTCACTGAAGTAGATCGGGGATACGACGGTAGCGAGCGCCAAGGCGACGCGCTGCTGAGGCGGCCCACGCATTCCGGATCCGTGACGTTGTCCTACGGGCATCCCGGCCGATTCGATCTGGGCACGTCCATCAACTACGTCGGCAAGCGCCCTGATCTGGACTTTTCCCAGTTTCCCTCGCCTCGCGTGACGCTGCCCGCATATACGAAAGTCGATTTGTCGGCGGAGGTTCCGATCATCAACCAACACTTCGGCGGCTTTACCCTCACCGGGAGAGTAGAAAACCTCTTCGACAAACATTACGAGGACGTTCTCAATTTTCCTGCACCTGGCCGGGTAATCCTGATAGGCGGGCGCGCTTCTACGACGTTCTGACCAGCCGAGCCACAGGCTGCAGGATATACCCAACGGCTAGATAGTCGGGCCGCCGTCACCGCGTGTTACATTCTGTGAATGGCGCTCCTGGTCACAGAAGCAATCGTACTCCACGCATTCGATTATCTCGAGAGCTCGCGCATCATTCGGCTTCTGACGCGCGAAGCCGGCGTTCAATCGGCTCTGGCGCGGGGCGCGCGGAAATCGCGTGCTCGCTATGGCTCCGCGCTCGATCTTTTTGCGGAAGGTTCGGCGCAGCTTTACGTGAAACCGAACCGTGAGCTGCACAATCTGACCACGTTCGAAATTGCCCGGTCACGGAGCGAGCTTGCTGAGGAAGTCGGACGCTTTACCGCCGCTTCCACCATCGCCGAGCTGGCTTTGCGATTCGCCGGTGAGGAAGGGAGCCCTCAGCTCTATGACACCGTGTCGGAGGTCCTGGACCAGATTGCGCGCGCCGCTCCGGCCGACACCATCAGTATCGGTCTTGCGGGCTGCTGGCGGATCGTCGCAGTCGTCGGGTTCACGCCCGAGCTCACAAGCTGCGCCCTCTGCCATACTCCCCTGCGCGACGCCGACGAGACGACCTTCTCAGCGTCCTCCGGGGGGGTTGTCTGCCCCGCCTGCAGCCGGCAGGCTCGCGGCGGCCGCCGTTTGCCTGCTGCCGCGAGAGCCGCCATCTCGCACTGGCTGTCGACCAGCGACTCGGTGGCGCTTTCGGACGCCGAGGGCAAATCACACCAGCGGTTGCTCCGTGAGTTCCTCGACGCCCATATGCCTGATGACCGCCCGCTGCGTGCGTTCAAGGTGTGGGAGCACGAGGCCTGGAGCGCGGCGTGATAATCGGCACCGCTGGTCACATCGATCATGGAAAGACCGAGCTGGTGAAGGCGCTCACGGGAGTGGACACCGACCGCCTCCCTGAAGAAAAACGGCGCGGCATAACAATCGACCTCGGCTTCGCACCGCTCCTTCTCGAGGGGGTCGGTACAGTGGGTGTGATCGACGTGCCTGGTCACGAGGATTTCGTTCGCAGCATGGTTGTCGGCGCCAGCGGAATCGACCTGGCGTTGCTGGTCATTGCGGCGGACGAGGGCGTGATGCCACAGACGCGCGAGCACCTGGCGATCCTGAAGCTGCTGCAGATCCCGCGCATGGTGGTGGCACTCACCAAAGCCGATCTCGTCGACGACGAATGGCTTGCCCTCGTTCGCAACGATGTTCTCACACTCCTCGGTGATTATCCCGACGCGAAAATCGTGAGCTGCTCGAGCCGCACGCGCGCCGGCCTCGACGAGCTGCTCCGTGTCCTCCGCGACACTCTCTCCGATGACGATCGTAAATCCGACGATCTCTTCCGCCTTCCAGTTGACCGAGCCTTCTCGGTCAGAGGCACCGGTACTGTGGTCACGGGAACGGTGTGGAGCGGCGAGCTGCCGGTCGACAGCGCGGTCCGCATTCTCCCCGCGGGAAGGGCCACTCGCGTGCGGCGCATCGAGCAACACGGCCGGGTGACTGGCCGCGCGAGCGCTGGCAACCGAGCCGCGATCGCTCTGACAGGTACGGAGCTGAGCGATATCGCGCGCGGCGCAGTCCTCGTTCGCGACGAGCACTGGCAGCCGACGTCGCTGTTCGAAGCAGTGGTGCTCATGGATCGCAACTCCGCCGCGGGACTCACACCGCGGAGCTGGCTTCGTTTGCACTCGGGCGCGTCCGAGGTTGGCGCGCGGATCGTGATGAACGAACCGGGCGCAGACAATTCCGAACGCGTCCTCGCGCGAGTAAGTACCGACTCGCCTGTAGTTCTGCGGGGCGGCGACAGATTCGTTCTCCGACTTCCGGCGCCGCTGCGCACAGTGGGTGGAGGAGTCGTCGTCGATCCTTACGCGCGTCGCCGCTCGCTTCCCGAAATTACGGCGAACCAGCTTGACCGGTTGTCGACGAGCGCCGCTGCGCGACTGCAGTTCGCTCTCGGCGCACAGTCTGGACGCGGCGCGCGAGTTGTCGACTTGCCTGTGCGCATCGGTTGCTCGCCTGCAGAGGTAAACGACCTCATCAACGCGAGCGGTGCGCGGCTCGGAAGGCACAACCTTTTCGAGCCTGAAGCTGTCGAACAGGTAATGGCAAGCATAAGGCGAATCGTCGCGGAGTACGAGATAAGATCTCCGCTGTCACTCGGCGTTCCAGCGCAAACCGTGCGCGAGAATGTGCGCGCAAGCGAGGAGCTCGCCGATATTTCCATCCGCGAGATGGAACGCGCGGGCGAAATCGAGTCTTTCGGTCCGCTCCTGAGGAGACGCGGGTGGGTGCCTTCCCTCACCGAGCAGGACGTCGAAGCGAGCAACCGCCTGGCGCATGATATTTGCGCTGGCGAGCATGAGCCGCCGAGCGTTGGAGAATTGACTTCTCGCCACGGCAGCTCGGTCCCGGGGTTGCTTCGGGTTCTGGAGCGACAGGGGCGGATCGTCCAGGTGGAGGTCGATCGCTATTACGACCGGGATGCGCTGGAACAAATGATCGCGCGACTCAAGGGGAAGCTGGTGCCGGGACAGCTTTATGTGCCCGCGCAGCTGCGAGAGGTCCTCGGATTGTCGAGGAAATATCTCATCCCGTTTCTCGAGTTCTGCGACCGTAGTGGAGTAACGGAACGGCGGGGCGATGGGCGTATTCTCAGGGAAACACCTGCGATTCGGCTTGACACCTCGGCGGCTCATTCGTAACTTCGCGCCAGAGAACAAATGTCCACCTTTGTAGGAGTTAGCGTCTAAAGACCCTTTTTCGTCAGTATTTGGAGACAACATGAAGCACCTGTGGCGGGCGCTGTTGGTAGTGCTCGTGCTCGGCGCGTTCATGCCAGGTCGTTCGGCGGCTCAGGGTATTCCAACCCAAACCGGCGTAGGACCAGGCGCCGGGTTGCCGTTGGAACAGAATTATCCAAATCCGGTAACCCAGGACACTCGAATCAGGTTCCTCGTCGGCGATGCGCCGGGATGCACGGATTCGGGACGTCAGCACCGCGTTAGTCTGCGGATCTACAATCTGTTGGCGCAGCAGGTAGCTGTGCCTGTCCTGCAGGGCGGTGTAGGGAACGTAGCGGGCGGCGAGCCGCTGGAAAGTTTGTTATTGACTTGTGGTGCTTACGAAGCGTATTGGGACGGCAAGAACTCGCAGAGCGGCGACCAGATCGCTTCCGGGATTTACCTGTACAGGCTCGAAGTCGACGGTAAATCGTTCGTCAAAAAAATGATTGTTCGGAAATAGTATCTGACATAAATGAGACCCGGTTGGCAGATTGCCAGCCGGGTCTTTCTTTTTTGCATTCGTTGTGTGCCAGGATGGCGGGTTTTATGCGGCATCTGCGTTGCACTTTTCTCCGCGCGCCCCGAGTCGGAACTCTCGCAACGGACCATGATAAACCCCGATCGTCTCACTGTAAAAGCCACCGAAGCACTGAACGAAGCGATTGAGCTCGCGCGTCGCGCAGGCAATCCGCTCGTATACGATCTCCACCTTTTGCTGGCGCTGCTGAACCAGGACGAGGGGATCGTCGTCCCCGTCCTCCAGAAACTGGGAGTCAGCGTTGCTCAGATGCGCGAAACGGTCGGCCGCGAGACTGCGCGCTACCCGAAGCAGTCGGGCGCCCAGCCGACGCTGTCGCGCGAGCTGAATCAGGTATTCGATAAAGCCGAAGCCGATGCGCGGGATCTCGGTGACGAGTTCGTTTCCACGGAGCACTTTCTGCTTGCCCTCTCGGACGTCAAAGGCACTGAGAGCAGGAGCCTCCTTACCGGACTCGGCGCGACGCACGACAAGCTCCTGGAGGCGTTGCAGCAAGTGCGTGGGTCCCACCGGGTGACCGACCAAACGCCGGAAAACCAGTACCAGGCGCTACAGCGCTACACTCGCGATCTCACCGACGCTGCTCGCAAGGGCAAGCTGGATCCTGTGATCGGGCGCGACGAAGAGATTCGCCGCGTGATCCAGGTCCTCTCGCGGCGCACCAAGAACAATCCCGTGCTGATCGGCGAGCCAGGCGTAGGCAAGACGGCCATCGCTGAAGGACTGGCCCAGCGAATCACCAATGGCGATGTACCCGAAGGCCTCAAGAACAAGCGATTGGTGGCGCTCGACCTCGGCGCCCTGATCGCGGGTGCGAAGTTCAGGGGCGAATTCGAGGAGCGCCTCAAGGCCGTTCTGAAGGAGATCACCGAGGGCGAGGGCCGGTTCGTCATGTTCATCGACGAGATGCACACGCTCGTCGGAGCGGGCAAGGCGGAAGGCTCGATGGACGCGGGCAACATGCTCAAGCCGATGCTCGCCCGTGGTGAGCTCAGAGTCGTCGGCGCGACGACTCTCGATGAATACCGCAAGAACATAGAAAAGGATGCTGCGCTCGAGAGGCGGTTCCAGCCGGTGTATGTCGGCGAGCCAAGTGTCGAAAGCACTATCGCCATTTTGCGAGGTCTCAAGGAGCGCTACGAATCGCACCACGCCGTGCGCATCACCGACGGGGCGATCGTAGCTGCTGCGACGCTGTCCAATCGTTATATCGGCGACCGCTTTCTGCCCGACAAGGCGATCGATCTGATCGACGAGGCCGCATCACGACTCCGCATCGAGATAGACTCCATGCCGCAGGAGATCGACGAGGTGGAGCGTCGCATCGTCCAGCTCGAGATCGAGCGCCAGGCGCTTCAAAAGGAAAAGGATACGGCGTCACGAGAGCGCCTCAACAACCTGGAGCGCGAGCTGGCCGAGCTGCGCGAGAAATCCGCGGGCATGAAGGCGCAATGGCAGCAGGAGAAGGAAACCCTCGGTGCAGTTGGGAAGATCAAGCAGCAAATCGAACAGACGCGCATAGAAGCTGATCGTGCCACGCGAGCGGGCGACTTGCAAAAGGCTGCCGAAATTACCTACGGGCAAATCCCCGACCTCGAGCGACAGATGCGCGAGGCAGAGCAGAGGCTCGCCAGCAAACAGGGAGGCGGCGCTCGATTCCTCAAAGAGGAAGTCACGGCTGAAGACGTAGCCGAAATAGTTTCTCGCTGGACCGGCATCCCTGTGGCGAAGATGATGGAAGGGGAGCGCGAGCGTTTGACCAAGCTGGAGATCGAGCTCGCCCGTCGAGTGATCGGTCAGGAGGAGGCGGTCAGAGCAGTGGCGAACGCTGTTCGTCGCTCGCGCGCCGGTTTGCAGGACCCGAACCGTCCAATTGGCTCATTCATTTTCCTCGGCCCTACCGGCGTCGGAAAAACGGAGACAGCGCGCGCGCTTGCGGAGTTCCTCTTCGACAACGAGCAGGCAATG
>DATBXT010000261.1:0-3706 GCA_036514115.1 Gemmatimonadaceae bacterium | reverse complement strand
TGCCGACAATCATGCCAGCGAGGCCCTTCCCGGCTACCAGGCCGTACGCAGCTTCGTGTTTGCCGGCTTGTACCCGACGGACACGACCCAATACGAGACGCTCCGCGACGCGCTGGAAAAGCTCAAGCTCAACGACGCGTCGCTTAATTACGAGCCGGAAACCTCTACCGCGCTCGGGTTCGGGTTCCGCGCCGGTTTTCTCGGTCTCCTGCACATGGAAATCGTCCAGGAGAGATTGAGCCGCGAGTTCGACCTCGACCTGGTCACCACGGTTCCGTCAGTTGAATACAAGGTCTACCTCACCGACGGGACAATGAATCTGATCGAGAATCCGTCGCTGATGCCCAACGCGCAGGTCGTTGCCTACGTCGAGGAGCCGTACGTCAAAGCGCGCATCATGGTGCCCGCTGAGTACATCGGGCCAATCATGACGCTCGGTACCGAACGCCGCGGTGTCTACAAGAACATGACGTATCTCGACACCCAGCGGGTCGAGCTCGATTGGGAGTTTCCGCTTGGCGAGATCATCCTCGATTTCTTCGACAAGCTGAAAACGGTCAGCCGCGGTTACGCTTCCCTCGACTACGACATGCTGGAATACCGTCGCAGCGATCTCGTCAAGCTGGACATGCTGATCAACGGCGACCCCGTCGATGCGTTCAGCGTCATCATCCACGAAGACAAGGCGTACGAGTGGGGTCGGAAGATCGCCGATAAGCTGAAGGATCTCATCCCGCGTCAGCTCTTCGAGGTCGCCATTCAGGCTGCCATTGGCACGAAGGTCATCGCGCGCACCACCGTCAAACCGCTGCGCAAGGATGTTCTGGCGAAATGCTACGGCGGCGACATCACACGCAAGCGCAAACTTCTCGAGAAGCAGAAAGAGGGAAAGAAGCGCATGAAGCAAGTCGGCTCTGTAGAAATACCGCAGGAGGCTTTCCTTGCGGTCCTCCAGGTGGATTAAGAGGAATGCAGGCCGGCTCAGTGGGTTCGGAGTGAGCGGATCGCTGGTTATTCAGACGAGCTTTCTCGGCGACGTCATTCTCACGACGCCGCTGATCGCGGAGCTCGCCAAACGCGGACCCGTCGATGTTCTGGCGACCCCCCTCGGCGCGACAGCTCTCGCGAACAACCCCGACATTCGCCACGTCATTCGCTATGACAAGCGCGGCACGTACGGGTCCGCGCTCGGCTTGTGGCAAACCGTCAAAGAAGTTCGGGTGAGCAGGCCCTATGACGCGGCGTACCTGGCGCAGGGTTCGTTTCGGAGCGGATTGCTCGCAATGCTGACCGGCGCAAAGGAGCGGATAGGATTTGCCAGCTCCACCGGTCGCGTACTCTACACCCACCAGAAGCCATATCGGCCAGAGCTCCATCACGCCGAGCGCCTCTGGTCGTTGGCCATGTCCGACTGTGCGGATCCTCCTACTCCGGATCAGATCCGACCGAGGCTCTACCCCGGAGATGCGGACAGACAGGTGGTCGACCGTCTCCTGCGTCGAACCGACGCTAACGGCGAGCCGTTCGTAGCGATTGCTCCTGGAAGCGCGTGGGGAACCAAGCGCTGGCCTTACTATGTGGAGCTGGCCAAGAAACTTGTCGACGAGTTTCACATTGCCATCATCGGCTCAAAGGTGGATCTGGATACCGCCACGAGAATCGCTGAGGGTCTCCCCTCAGAGAGAGTGATCAATGGTGTGGGCGACCTTTCATTGCTTGCGTCAGCGGAACTGATCGGACGTGCCCAGGCGATAGTGACAAACGACTCAGCGCCGCAGCATCTTGCATCCGCGATGGGGACTCCGACTCTGGCGATCTTCGGCCCGACGGTTCCAGAATTCGGGTTCGGTCCACTCGCCGAGCGGAGCGCGGTGGCGGGACACGCCAGCCTATCATGTCGCCCATGTCACCGGCATGGACCGCAACGCTGTCCGCTCGGGCATTGGCGCTGCATGCGCGAGCTTGGGCCCGACTACATCTCGAGTTTGTTGACTGACGTCCTTAACCCACCGGTGCCTGTATGAGTGCGAAGGAGCGTTACATCGTTGGAGTAGATCTTGGCGGCACCAACATCGTTGCCGGCGCGATGCCAGTGGATGGCAGCCGGGAGATCGCGATGCATACCACGCCAACGCTGGCCGAGGGTGGCGCGGGATCGGTGGTCGACCGGATCGCAGCGATGGTCGAGGAAGTCATCGCGCAGACAATGAAGGAAACCGGCGCGAAGAGATCGGACTTTCTGGGCGTCGGCATCGGCTCACCGGGCCCGCTCAATCGCGAGAAAGGGCTGGTGATAATCACGCCGAACCTCGGGTGGAAGAATTTTCCGCTGCGCGACGAGATATCCAGTCGCGTCAAGCTCGAGGCGACCCTCGACAACGACGCGAATTGCGCCACGCTCGGTGAGTTCTGGTGCGGCGCCGCGGTCGGTGGTCGGAACGTCGTCGGCATGACCCTCGGCACCGGCATCGGCGGCGGATTGATTCTCGAGGGCAAGCTGTATCACGGGTCGTCCGACGTGGCGGGCGAGATCGGTCACACATCGATCGACTCGACCGGACGGCGCTGCAAGTGCGGCAACTATGGATGCCTCGAGGCCTACGCGTCGGGGCCGGCAATCGCCGAGCGCGCTCGCGAAGCCCTGCGGGGCGACGAGGGCGTGTCGATCCTGGTGAGCATGGTGGACGGCGATCTGCGCAAGATCACCGCGCAGACGGTCTACGAAGCGTCGAAGCGAGGCGACGCGACGGCCAGAGAGGTGGTCCGCGAGACGGGACGCATTCTCGGGACCGGTGTGGCGAACCTTCTCAACATTTTTAATCCGGACATCGTGGTGATGGCGGGCGGCGTGACTCAGGCGGGTGACGCTCTGTTTCAGCCACTGCGCGCGGAGGTACGGCGCCGCGCGTTCAAGCCAGCGGTGCAAGCTTGTCGGATCGTAGCGGGAGCATTGCCGCTCTCCGCGGGCGTCGTCGGCGCGATAGCGACGTTCAAGATGCAGCACCTCGGCGAGCTTTAGCCCGATTGACGGGCGAGAGAGGCCGCCGATGACGCGGAAGAAGCGGGTCGGCGTCATGGGGAGTTTCGTCTGGGACGTTATCCACGGCCGGGATCCGCGCGACGCGCCAGTCGAGGAATGGGGCGGTATCACCTACGCGCTGAGCGCACTCGACGCTGCGCTGAGCCCGGAGTGGCAATTCGTGCCCGTGCTGAAGGTTGGGACTGACCTCGCGGACTCGGCGCGGAATTTCGTCGCGCATCTCGACCACGTCGCGCCGGGCACCGCGCCGATCGAAGTGCCCTACCCGAACAATCGCGTCGTGTTGTACTACCAGAGCGACGAGAGGCGCTGCGAGATCCTCAGCGGCGGAGTTCCCAAATGGCACTGGCTCGGGCTCAAGCCGCTGCTGGCAGATCTTGACGCGCTGTACATCAATCTCATCAGTGGCTTCGAGCTCGATCTCGAGACTGCGCAGCTGATTCGTCAGAACTTTCGCGGTCCCATTTACTGCGATCTTCATTCGCTGCTGTTGGCAGTGCAGCCCGACGGAATGCGCACGCTCCAGCCTCTGCCGAACGCAGCGGCGTGGATGCGGTGCTTCGACTTCATTCAGGTGAATGAAGACGAAATGAGCATGATGGCCAGCGACCCAATGGCCCTGGCTGCTATCGCCATGGCGGAGGGCGTTTCCTCGATAGCCGTTAC
>DATBXT010000260.1:0-3101 GCA_036514115.1 Gemmatimonadaceae bacterium | reverse complement strand
TTCCAGCAGCTCGTCGGACTTCTCGAAGCTGAACCAGCCGATGTGATTCACTTTCGGCCTGATGAGAATCATCGGCGGCTTCGACCAGGTCGCGAACGGGGCCAGCTGCAGCGCGTGCATCATCGTCGAAGCCGCGCGCATGTAAATCGACGCGAATCCCGCTGATGCGATGTCGTTTTCTGGCTCGAGGTCACTGGAGCCCGTGTCCACCGCGATGACCGCATCCATGCCGAGCGACGCGATCGACACAGGCAGATTGTCGATGACACCGCCGTCGACGCAGAGCCGACCGTCCACCACGCCCGGCGGATAGAAGCCCGGCAGCGCACACGACGCATAGACTGCGTCGACGACGCTTGCGTGCCGCAACCCGGGTAGTCCCCAAACCATCTGGGTGCCTCGGGTGATGTCGACGGTGTTGACGAGCAGGGTCGTCTTCAGCTCGTCGAACCGCTTTTCGGTGACGACCGACTTCACCACGTTCCGGAGCGGATCGTCCAGATAGATGGCCGGCGAGTGTTGCCGCTCGAGAAGCATCCCCATCCGGTTCAGCCGAAAGAGATCGCGGCGCTTGAGCGCTCGCGCGCGATCCGCCATCTCGGACACTTCCATTCCACGCGCGTACGCTGCTCCGATCAGAGCCCCGATACTGGTGCCCGCGACCACTGTCGGCACGATACCCATCTCATTGAGGGCCCGAAATACGCCGATGTGGGCGAAACCCTTGAGGCCACCCCCGCCGAGGACAACCGCAATTCTGTGCGGCTTTCGTCGGGGTTTGGCGGGCGATAATCGCGCGAGGCTGCGAGGAGTGCGGGGGGTCATCCTAACGTGGTGTGCGGGAGGCTATAATGTACAGACGTCCATCACACACACTGAGTAAATCGATGACTCGTCCCACCGTTCTGCTCTCCTTTGTGTTCGCCAGCGTTCTGTCCGTTGCCAGCGCCCGGGCGCAGACGACCGGTATAGCACGGATTACCCCGCAAGAGATAGATGCGCATCTGCGCTTCCTCTCCTCTGACCTCCTCGAAGGCCGCGCCCCGGCCACTCGCGGTGGCCGCCTCGCCGAAGAATACATCGCGTCCCAGCTGAGGGCGTTCGGGGTCAATCCCGGCGTCGGCGACACCTCTTATTTCCAGCGTGTCCCCATCGACGTCGTCAAGGCGGACCCGAAGAGCGTCAAAGTCACAGCATCGGGCAAAGCCAACGCCAACCTCCGGTTTCCGGAGGATGTTGTCGTGTGGGCCGGCTCTGCCACCGATGCCAGCAGCGCGCACGGCGAGCTCGTCTTCGTCGGTTACGGTGCGAGCGCGCCCGAATACAAATGGGACGATTTCAAGAACGTCGATGTGCGCGGCAAAGTTCTGCTCGTGCTCGTCAACGATCCGCCGGCGTCAGCCGCCGAGCCGAATCTGTTTGGTGGCAAGGCGATGACCTACTATGGACGCTGGACCTACAAGTACGAGGAAGCAGAGCGGCGCGGCGCCGCCGGCATGCTCATCGTTCATACGACCGCGGCTGCGAGCTATCCGTGGCAGGTCGTCGTGGGTTCGAACTCGGTCGAGCATCGTCTGCTCCCGCGCGCTGCGAACGCTCCGCCGCCGATCGGTGTGAGAGGCTGGATCACTGACAGCGCGGCCACCGCGCTGCTCGCCCAGGCTGGCCTGAGCATGGCCACCCTTCGCAAGCAGGCCGAGTCCCGCGACTTTCGCCCCGTCTCGACCGGGATCACGATCGACGCCACGATGCAGAACTCGATGCAGCACATGGCAGCCAACAACGTCGTCGGAACCGTCCGCGGCATCGATCCGAAAGTTCGTGACGAGTACGTCGCTTACAGCGCGCACTGGGATCACCTCGGCATCGGCCCAGTGGTGAACGGCGACTCCATCTACAACGGCGCTGCTGACAATGCGTCGGGTGTCGCCGCGGTGCTGGCGATCGCCCACGCCGCAGCCGAGGGAGTAAAGCCGCGGCGATCACAGCTGTTCGTTTTCGTGACTGCGGAGGAGTCGGGCTTACTCGGCTCCGCGTATTTCGGTGAGCATCCAACGGTTCCGGCT
Source organism: Gemmatimonadaceae bacterium (assembly GCA_036514115.1). Taxonomy (GTDB): domain Bacteria; phylum Gemmatimonadota; class Gemmatimonadetes; order Gemmatimonadales; family Gemmatimonadaceae; genus UBA4720. The sequence continues at coordinate 1,035 of DATBXT010000260.1, read as the reverse complement.
TCGAAGATCGTCGCCGCGCTCAACATGGACGTGGTCACCCTCGCTGGAAAAGTCCGCGATCTCAACGTGATGGGCGACGACAAGAGCACACTCGGGCCGACCCTCGCCAGCATGCTGAAATCCGAAGGAATTCGCCTTTCCCCAGACGCGCATCCCGAGGCGGGACATTTCTACCGCTCGGATCACTTCTCCTTCGCCAAGGCCGGAATTCCCGCCGTCTCCATTGGAGCGGGTGACGAGTACGTGGGTCATCCTCTCGCCTGGGGGCAGCAGCAGGAAGAAGACTACACCGCCCATCGCTACCACCAGCCTTCGGACGAGTATCGCGCCGATTTCGATCTGAGCGGAGCCGCGCAGCTGGCGGAGATTGTCTATCGGCTGGGAACGGCGATCGGCAACGCCAACACCATTCCAACCTGGAACGCCACAGCGGAGTTCAAAGCGCTCCGCGACGCTCAGCGAAAAGGACTTTGAGCGACCCGTTGCTGTCGTTTCGCGAGGAGTTTCCTATCCTCGCGAACACGACTTACCTCGTCTCCAACTCCCTCGGCCCAATGCCTCGCACTGTGCCGGAGAAGCTCGCTGAGTACGGGCGCGATTGGGGCGATCTCGGCGTGAAAGCCTGGAATCGCGGGTGGTGGGAGCAGCCGGTCGAAGTCGGTAACGAGATCGCGCCGCTGATCAACGCGGGCACGGGCGAGATCGTGATGATGCCGAACGTCACCATCGCCCAGACCGCGGTGTTGACGTCGATGGACTTCTCGGGAGGTCGCGACACCGTCGTCATGACCGACTTCGACTTTCCATCAGTGCGCTACGCTTACGCGGAAATGGCACAGCGACTCGGCGCCCGCGTGGTATCTGTGCGGTCAGACGACGGAATCGGGATCGATCTGGAAAGGCTGTTGGGGGCGATCGATGAGCGCACGTGTCTCGTTGCTGTTTCGCACGTTTTGTTTCGTAGCGCCTACCTGATGGATGCCGACGCAATTTGTGAACGCGCGCACCAGATGGGTGCGCTGGTTTCCCTCGACT
>DATBXT010000259.1:0-7131 GCA_036514115.1 Gemmatimonadaceae bacterium | reverse complement strand
GACCGCCGTCGGAGCAGCAACCGCCATCGTCGTCGGCCTCGTCGCGATCACCCCCGCCGCCGGATTCGTCAGCCCGATCTCGGCGATTGCCCTCGGCGGGATCGCCGCGCCTGCCAGTTATTTCGCAATCATCTGGAGAGCGCGCACTCGCCTCGATGACTCACTCGACGTCGTCGCGGCGCACGGAGTCGGCGGGACAGTCGGAGCATTGCTCACCGGAATCCTCGCGGAGAAGAGCTGGAACGGAATCGCCGACGGCGCGCTGTTTGGCAACCCCCGTCAGCTGGGAATCCAGATCGCCGCCGTTCTGGCGACCATCGTCTACAGCGCCGTCGCAACATTCATCATCATCAAGGTGATCGGATTCGGATTCAACCTTCGCGCGAGCGCGAAGGAAGAAGGGATCGGCCTCGACGTAACCCAGCACGGCGAAGAAGCCTACAGCAGAGGCGAGGGCGCGATCCTTGTCCGCGCCGATCGGAGCTGAATATGAAAATGGTCATGGCAGTCATTCGTCCGGAAAAACTCAACGACGTCCTCGAGGCGCTATACCGGGCCGAAGTCACCGGCCTCACCATCAGTCGAGTCCGCGGCCACGGCGGCGAGACCGAGCAGGTGGAGACCTATCGCGGGACCACGGTGAAGGTGGAGCTGCACGACAAGGTCAGAATCGAGATCGGAGTTTCCGATCCGTTCGTCGAACCGACCGTGAGAGCGATTCTTTCCGCGGGGAGGACCGGCGAGGTCGGAGATGGCAAGGTGTTCGTGCTGCCGGTGGAGAAGGTCTACCGGATCAGGACGGGGGAGGAGGATCGCTCGGCGGTTACACCGGTGACGGTGGAGGAGAGCGGCGTTTAGTTCGGCTGTGTTGATCTGGCAGTATGAACCAGCCGCCGCCTAAGGCGATCGTATCCTCAAGGCACAGAAACCGTGTGCTTTTACTTTCTTGACGAGAAGCGACCCACTTTCGTTGAGATAGGTGTAGCCCGCGCACGCATCAACAGGATCGGCATAAACAGGCTCCAGCCGATAATCTCCGCCTCTTGGCAAAGGCGCGTGTCCAACGTCCACCTCCGAATCACGCGAGCCGAAATTGACGACTATCATGAACCGCTCATCGGCCAGGTAACGCAGCCAAGCCACAGTTGATGCGTCGGTCGTGTCCAGCAATCTGAGCTTCCCGCGATTCAGTGCCGGTTCAGCATTTCGCATCTGAATCAGCCTGCGGTAATGATTGAGCAGTGACGCCGGACTCGAATCCTGCCCAGCCACATTGTTCGTCCTCCAATCCGCCTGCAGTTCCTCCCACGGCGTCCCGCTGGTAAACCCGCCGTTCGCCCCGGCACTCCACTGCATCGGCGTCCGAATCCTCTCATCGGGCTTATCCCCCACCATCCCGATCTCCTCTCCGTAGTAAATAAACGGCATGCCTGGCAGCATCAGGACCGCGCTCGCGGCCACTCTCGCCTTCGGTTCATCGCCCAGCACCGTGATCACCCGCGGCTGATCGTGATTGGTGAGAAACGGTGACCAGCGTTCCGCCGGAAAGTTTTCGTTTGCGTGTGCGACCGCCCCGACGAATTCCCGCGCATTGCCCGTTTCGGCGGCGTGCATCGCGCCCTTCGCTACCGCGAATGCGAAGTACGAATCCAGCTGATCGGGATAGTACGTCTCCATGACTCCCGGCGACTCGTCGGTCATCTCACCGACGGTGAACGATCGAGGGTCCGCGTCTCGGACGGTGTTGCCCATCTCACGGAGCACGTCGTGCGTTCCGCGTGAGTGCTCCATCGCAATGTCGTCCTCGACGAGGTATGAAATCGCATCGAAGCGAAATCCATCGGCGTGCATCTCGTCTATCCAGTACCTGAGCACCTTTTGCATTTCGGCGCGCACCGCGGAGTTGTCGTAATTCAGATCCGGCATCTCGTGCCAGAAAACACCGTAGTAGTACTCGTCTCGCCGCGGTGATTTGTGCCACGCCTCCTGGCCCCACGGGCCCTTTTGCATCGGTAGAGTCTTTGACCATCGATACCAGTCTCGATAGCTGCTCGAGCTATCGCGGAGCGCTGCCTGAAACCAGGGGTTCTGGCTACCCGTGTGATTGGGAACGAAGTCGACGATGACGTGAATTCCCCGCTTGTGCGCCTCCTCTACCAATCGACGGAAATCATAGCCATCGCCGTAGTGCGGATCGACGCGGTAATAGTCGACAACATCGTATCCGTGATAGCTCATCGCCTCGTCGATGGGCATCAGCCAAATGCAATTCGCGCCGAGGCTGGTCTTGCTGTGTGGATTCCCATCGTTGATGTAATCGAGACGGGCAGTCAGTCCTCGCAGATCGCCGATGCCATCGCCGTCAGAATCCTGAAACGAGCGGACGAAAACTTCGTAGCAGACTCCATTGTGCCACCATGCCGTCGAATTCGACGCCGGCGCGGCAGGCGCTGGCGCAGGCGCCGGCCTCGAGCACGCGACCATGCCCGGCAGCAGCCAAACTATAAACGCGAAACGCAAACGACGATCTACCTCCGGATAGCTACGGTTTGACGAGCCCAGCGAGATGCGGATCCCACACCGCGACACCAACACGCGAGTCCGCAGTTCCATAGTACAGGAACCACCGTCCTTTGAACGGTATCAGCGCCTCGGTGAACGTCGTGCCTTCCTTGTACTGTCCGGTCTTCTCGTAGTCTTCCGTTGGCCGGATGAACGGCTCGTCCGACCGCGCGATCAGCTTGATTGGATTTCGCGCATCGAACAATGCCTGCCCGCCTGTATAAACCCGCTGCGGCAAACCCGGCGCGCCGAATTGGCCGCTGTTCCCGGCGTTATACAACAGCACGATCCCGCGTTCAGTCATGATCGCCGGAGGTCCCGCCTCCACCAGCCACGAATCGAAGTAGCCGGGTCGTGGCGACAGAACTTTCGCCACCTTCCCGTCCGAATCGGCCAGCGGCGTCCAGTCGAGAAGATTGTCGGATGTCGCGATCATGATGTCGGGAACGTTGAAGTACATCCAGTACTTCCCGTTCACTCTCGTCGCCACCAGCCTGTCACCTTCCACTCTCGTAAGGATCGCGCCTGACTTCGTTTCGCTTCGCAAATACTTGCCGTTCTCCGCCTTTGCGAAGGCAGGACCGTGCTTGGTCCAGTGAACCAGATCCTTCGACGTCGCCACCGCGAGCCGCGGCACATCCCGATTCCACTGAGTGTAGGTCAGCACGTAGGTGCGATCATCCGTCTCGACTATCCGCGGATCCTCGACACCGCCCGTCCATTCGTACCGCGCCTGGGCATCCTTGTCCGGAAACAGAACCGGCGCCGCATGTCTGGTGAATCTGAGACCATCGGGACTTTCAGCGAGACCAATGCGCGAGGTGTGAAATCCGATCTCGGTTTTACCCGAGGCGTCTTCGGCACGGTAGAGGACATAAACTTTCCCGTCCTTCACCACCGCCGCTGGGTTGAAGGTCGCCAGCTCTTCCCACCGCACACTGCTATCTGTCATTGGCGAAAGAAAAGTCGATCCTCGTGCGGGGCTGATCACGGGATTGACCGCGGCGGGCTTGACGAACGGCCCAAACATCCACGATCCAGCCTGCCCGCGAGCCGGACTCGGCAAAAGCGCTCCGGCCATAAACAAAGCGGTAAATCGTCTCATATCAGACCAGGGAATCCGGCATGCGAGCCGATGAATGTGACTCCTGAGCGGCTGGTTCGTTAGCCGTGATAGGGCGGTCCATTTCACCGCCGACAGACATCGACGAGGAATTGCTCCAGTGCGTTATTGCTACCTGTTTCTTGCGTGCGCCGGCATCACCGCCGCCTGCACCCCAACCAAGCCCGCTCCACCGCCGAGTGTCAAAGTCGTTCGCGAGACAGTTACTGTCACTCGCGCTGACCCCGACCTCGATAAGCGCGTAGCTCGACTCGAGCTGCAGGTTCTGGCTCGCGATGCTCAAATCGAAGATCTGCAGGCGAGACTCGACGACACCCGCGCCGAAGTCGTACGCGCCATGGCCAAGCTGCAATCGGTCGCGAGTCGCGCCCAGGCGGCATCCTCGATGGCGGAAGCCGAGGTTGCGCTCCAGAGTATGAAATCCGGGACCGCCCAGGAACCGCCCGAAGCGGGTCAGGTCAGCCGGCTGATGAAGCTGAGCGCGACGGAGTTCGACAAGCAGAATTACGGCGGCGCGCTCTACCTCGCGAACCAGGCGAAGACCGTCGCATCCTCGTATCGCGGTCGTTTGGGCTCTAACCGCGGAGAAGCCCGCCCCGGTGAGACCCTCTTTGCTGTACCCATCAAGCTGAAAACGACCAGCAAGGGTAACGTGCGCGAAGGACCCGGCACCAATTTCTCCGTCACCTTCTCAGCCGACGCAAACAGCTCGATCACCGCGTACTCTTACGCCGACGAGTGGATTCGAGTGAGCGACGACAGCACCGGACGCGCCGGATGGATTCACCGCACGCTGGTTTCCCGGCCCTAGTAGTTCGCTTATTGTAGTGCCCGGATCACCAGCTCCTGGCTGGCTCCGGGAAAGCCAACCGTTATCCGGTTTTCTTGAGTCGATGGGCGCGCACCGTACGGTCGCGCCCTTCTCTTTTCGCCTGGTAGAGTGCTTCGTCGGCGACGGCGATGATCGCTTCGGCGTCGTCTGCATCTTCCGGGAAGGAGGCGACGCCAATGCTGAGCGTCATCTTGCGGCCGCTGAATTTCTTGGCGGCGACGCGGGCGCGAATGTGTTCAGCGGTGTCGAGTGCGTCCGTCGCGGAGGTATCCGGCAGGACGATGACGAACTCCTCACCACCGTAGCGCGCGCAGCAGTCGTTCTTGCGCGTCGACTCACGCATGATGTCCGCGATGCGCTGCAGCACTTCGTCGCCCGCCGGGTGGCCGAATGCATCGTTGTACTGCTTGAAGTGGTCGACGTCGCCGACCAGGACGGAGAATCCGCGCTTCTCTTTCTTGAAGCGCGCCACCTCGGCGTCCAGACGCTGCATCAGCGAGCGGTGGTTCGATAGGCCGGTCAGGCTGTCGGTGGTCGACAGCAGCTCGAGCTCCTCGTTCTTCTTGCGCAGTGTTTCGTTGATGCGATCCAGCTCGGCGCGCCCATCACGCAGGCGGTACACCATATGGTTGAAGACGTCGGTGAGATATCCGACTTCTCCACCACCCGGTGCGGCTGGCAAATCGACTGTGAGGTCACCCGCTGCGACTTCTCCGGCCGCCTTGGTGAGGCGGTCGAGTGGTCGCGAGATCAGGCGGCCCAGACGGTACGCTGTCGCGGTCACCGCTATCAGAAGGAACACGATCACGCCGAGCGCGACATCGCGAAAGCGGCGCACCTGGAGGTAGGCCGCCTCTGCCGAAATCTCGGCGATCACCGACCAGTTCACCTGGGGCACGTATTCCAGTGTGCCGATCACGTCCCGGTTGCCGAAGCTCGTGTACTCGAACGGCGCGCGCGCCCGTTCACGCAGCTTCTTCATTGTCGCCGGCGACATCTTGTTCTTGATCAACGTCTCCGACACACCTTCGGAGCTGGCGATCGGTCCGCCACGAGTGTTCACGAGCTGGATCGCGCCTGCGCTATCGAGCGCGAAGGAGCGCAGCAAAAGCTGCACGGGAGCAAGATTCAGCTCGGCGGCGAAAGCACCCAGCAGTCGACCGTCCGCGCGCTGCGCCGGAACGGCGACGATCAGCTTCGCTCTTTTCGAGACCGGGTCCCAATACGCGTCGCCGACGATCTGATTTTCGGTTTTGAGCTCCTGCTGCCAATCCGCGGGAAGGGGAACCTTCGTCGCCTGACCGGAGCTGGTGGCGACGACGTTTCCGTCCAGGTCGAGCACCATCAGCGTCTCGAAATCGCTGAAGCGCTCGTGGAGTGATGCCAGGTAGTCGCGGAGCCTTCCTTCGTTCGACCCGGCGGTGATGCGGCCGCCACGATCGAGACTGAATACGACCTCATCCGATCCGGCAAAGACGCGCAGATCGTAAAGACGCTCTCTGAGCCACACGCCTGTTGCGCGCGCGCTCTGCGCGCTGCTCGACAACAGATCTTCGTTGATTTTCTTCTCGAGCGTGCGACGGTTCTGAGTATAGAAGACGCCCAACATCGTCCCTGCGGGGAGGAGCGCCGCGACTACCGCGAAAGCGAGGATCCTGCTGCGGAGGCTCTCGAAACGGGGGAAGGGAAGTGGGAATTTCCCACGTGCGCGCGGCGTGGTATGCGTCGCGGGCTGCGCGGCGTTGATCGTGCCAGGTTCCGAGTTTGTGAAGGGCATCGTGTAAAGACGATTTACCCTCCGCTGAGCTACCGACTTTCCGATGGAACAAAATGCGAGCTCAACCGCAACATCCTTTTACATTTGTGGAAACGGATGTAGCCAGTCTTATCACAAATGTTTGGCCCGCTCGACGTCGAATCCAACCTATCTAAGCTAAGCTGGGGCCGGCACTTAACTGGCCAAGGCTCATTGCTGTTGCCAGTCGGCCAAACGTCGCAGCGCTTTCAATCGCTCGCTGTGGCCGATGCGCGCCTTTGCTACCGACTCGCGCAGCCAGTCGATCGACTGGTCGTAGACTACGCGGTTCACCGGGTAGGGATGCCCATCCTTACCACCGTGCGCGAAGCTGAAGCGCGCCGGGTCGCGCATACTTGCCGGCGATCCGTACACGACGTCTGCGACCAGCGCCAGAGCGCGCACCGATTTGGGGCCCACACCGGGAACGGCGAGCAGCTGCTCGTAGTTTTCGGGCGCCGCCTCGTACGTGCTCAGCATCACTTTCCGCAAGTGAGCCGGATTGATGTCCTGCTTGATATCGACCCAGTGACGCTTGGGAAGCGCCATCGTGATCACCCGCGCGATTTCCTTGTCGATCAGCCTCGGCTCCTGCCGCGCGAATTCCGTCGAGACGTTTCGCGCCCCCGAAGACTCCGACGCGACCATGTTGAGCACCTGCTCGCCCGGTGCATCCGTGGCGATCGCCGCGTGCGGCTCATTGACGAAATCCGAAACGCCAGAGCCGAGCCAGTGGTAGCGGCGCGCGGTGCCGTCGTCGCCTCGCATGCCTTGCTGGACCACCGCCCACTCCCCATCCGTCGTACGAAGAAGCTGTGA
>DATBXT010000258.1:0-5110 GCA_036514115.1 Gemmatimonadaceae bacterium | reverse complement strand
GACTTCGACGAGATGCGCCACGCCTTACTCCGACCATGCGCCGAGACGCAGGAATTTCTGGCGACGACGTCGCACCAGCTTTTCCGGTCGCATTTTACGCAGCTCTTCGAGGTGCTTGCACAGCACGGTCTGGAGTGACTTAGCCGCCGTCTCGTGGTCGGCGTGCGCGCCGCCCTTGGGCTCGGGAATCACTTCGTCGATGACCTTGAGCTCGAGGAGCTCCGGTGCGGTGATACGCAGCGCAGTGGCAGCCTTCTCACGCATCTCCGGGCTCTTCGCATCTTTCCAGAGGATCGCCGCGCATCCTTCAACCGAGATCACCGAATAGACGGCGTTCTCCATCATCAGGACGCGGTCCGCGACGCCAAGTGCGAGTGCGCCACCTGACCCGCCCTCGCCGATAACTGTGGCGATGATCGGGACTTGGAGCTGGCTCATCTCGTAGAGGTTCCGCGCAATCGCTTCGGACTGTCCACGTTCCTCGGCACCGAGCCCCGCCCACGCGCCCTGAGTGTCGATGAAGGTGATGACAGGCACGTGAAATTTCTCCGCGAGCTTCATGAGACGCAGCGCCTTGCGATAGCCTTCGGGGTGGGGCATGCCGAAGTTACGCTTCAACTGCTCCTTGGTGTCGCGGCCGCGCTGATGCCCGATCACCATTATGGTGTCGTCATCGAGACGCGCCCAGCCGCCGATAATGGCAGCGTCATCTCTGAACGCGCGGTCACCGTGCAGCTCGATGAAATCCGTGAAGGCCAGCCGCACATAATCCGCCGTGAAAGGCCGTCTCGGATTGCGCGCGACCTGAACGCGCTGGAATGGCGTGAGGTTTTTATAAACCTCTTCGCGCAGGTCCAGCAGCTTCCGCTCCAGCGGCTCGATCGCCTCGGCGACGCTGAGCTGGCTGTCGCCCGCTGTCCTCTTGATCTCGTCGATCTGCCGCTCCAACTCGGCGATCGGCTTCTCGAACTCGAGCTGTGTCGCTGATGCCATCGGTCAGCTCCCCCGTTGAAGTCGAACGGAAGACTCACCAAGAATATTACGCAGAGCACTGAGCGCCGCGCCATCTGCCGCCAACGTCAGCGAGCGCGAGCGCAGCCGCGCCTGGGAGCCGGTGCCGTCGGTCCACCGGAACTCAAGTGGAGCCGATCCCGGATAGTTCTCGGCGATCGCCCGCACATCCGACATCACGTCGCCAGAGTAGGCGCCCTTCGCCAGCTCGATGGCAACGGTCACCTGACCGTTGGTGCGCATCTCGGCGAGCTTCGTCGCCGAGTCGACGATGAACGACGGGTTGTCCGCGCTCTCGTCGCGGCGCGGATACGCGCCTTTCAGGAGCATCGGCACATCGGTCTTGATCTGATCGTTGAGCGTTGCCCACTTCTCAGGGAAGATCAGAACCTCGGTGGAGCCCGAAAAATCCTCGATGGTGAGGCGGGCGAACTCCGATCCACTCCGCTTGCTGATCTGCCTCTTGATGCTGGTCACGACGACACACAGCGTCATCTGCTCTGGACGCCAACTGCCGAGATCGGAGACCGTGTGCGTAGCGAATATCTCGGCCTCCGTGCGGAACCGCTCGAGGGGATGCCCCGAGATGTAGAAGCCGAGGATCTCCTTCTCTTTTGCGAGTCGCTCGGATTCGGTCCACGAGGGGACGTTGGGCAGAGTGTGGGAAGTTTCGACACGCTCGGCATCGCCAGCCGGCGCTCCAAAGAGGGACGCCTGGCCGGTGAGAATGTCTTCCTGCTTAAGGGAAGCTTCGCGAATCGCGACATCGAGAGCCGCGGCCAACTGTGCGCGGTGACCACCGAGCGAGTCCATGGCGCCGGCGTGAACGAGGGCTTCGAGGACGCGCTTGTTGCAGATCCGCAGGTCGATGCGCTCGCAGAAATCGAACAGGGAGCGGAAGGGGCCGTCCTTGGCGCGGGCAGCGATGATGGAATCAATCGCCGAACGCCCGACATTGCGAATACCACCAAGGCCGAAACGGATCCGGGTGTCACCGACGACGGTGAACTTGTAGCCGGACTCGTTGACGTCGGGCGGCAGGATCTCGAGGCCGGGTTCCCTGGCGCCGGGAACGTGAAGCTGACGTGCCTCGTTGATGTACTTGACGACGTTATCGGTATCACCGATCTGGGAGGACAACAGCGCCGCCATGAAATCGGCGGGGTGGTGGGTCTTGAGCCACGCGGTGTGGTAGGAAATGACGGAGTAAGCGACCGAGTGCGACTTGACGAACCCATACCGGCCGAACGTCTCGAGCTGGCTGGCGATCTCTTCGACGATCCCCGGGTCGTAGCCGCGGGCGATGGATTTCTCGATGAACTTGCCGAGCTCGGCGCGAATCAACTCGGCGTCCTTCTTCCCGACGGCTTTGCGGAGCACGTCCGCTTCGGACAGAGAGATGCCGGCCAGCGTTTGCGCGACTCTCATCACCTGCTCCTGATAGGTGATGACGCCGTAGGTGCTCTCGAGCACCGGCTCGAGCTCCGGGACGATGTATTTGACCGGTTCTTCGCCGCGTTTGCGCCGCATGTAGACCTTGTGCATGCCGGCGTCGAGCGGACCGGGACGCATAAGAGCGTTGGAGGCGACCAAGTCGTCGAAGCGGTCGGCGCGCATCCCTTTCAGCAAATCGGTCGCGAGTGGCGACTCGAACTGGAATACGCCTACGGTTCTGCCGGCCCGAAGCATTCTGTATGTCTCAGCGTCGTCGAGATCGAGGGTGTCGAGGTCGGGCGCGGAGCCGGTGCGCGCATGAATCGACCGAAGCGTGTCCGCGATGACGGTAAGAGTGGTAAGGCCCAAGAAGTCCATCTTCAACATGCCCGCGTGCTCGAGCGCGTTCATGTCGTATTGGGTCACCACCACCGAATCTTCACTGCCGTTATTGGCGCCGGCCCCCTTCGAGGCCTGGGTGCAGACGGGGACGTAGTCGTCGAGCGGACCGGGCGCGATGACGACGCCGGCAGCGTGCACGCCGGCGTGGCGTGACAGCCCTTCGAGCTTTATCGCGTAGTCGAGGAGCTGACGATAGCGCGCCTTACGCTCCTTTACCTCGCGGCCGTCGTCCTTCCTCTCGACGTAGAACTCGCGGATCTCCGGGATCCGCTCGATAGCTTCCTGGACCGTGAGCGAGAAATTCGGATTGTTCGGAACGAGCTTGGCGAGATAATCGGTTTCTGACGGAGTGAAGCCGAGCGTTCTGCCGACGTCTTTGATGGCAGCCCGGGATTTGAGGGTTCCGAAGGTGATGATCTGGCCGACAGAATCACGCCCGTACTTCTGGCGCACGTACTCGATGACCTCGCCGCGACGCTCGAAGCAGAAATCGACGTCGATGTCCGGCATCGACACGCGCTCCGGATTCAGGAAGCGCTCGAAGAGCAGATCGAACTTGAGCGGATCGATGTTGGTGATCTTGAGCGAGTACGCGACGATGGAGCCAGCGCTGGAGCCGCGGCCGGGGCCAACCGGAATCCCCTTTTCACGAGCAGCCTTGATGAAATCGGCGACGATCAGGAAGTAGCCCGCGTAGCCGGTCTTGGTGATGACTCCGAGCTCGTAGTCGAGGCGCTGACGGACATGCGGAGCGAGGTCCGCACCGTAACGCTCGCGGACACCTTCCTCAGCGAGGCGAACGAGCAGCTCGTTTTCGCTTTCGACTTCGGGCGGCAGCGGGAAAGATGGAACCTTGTATTGCTTCGAAAACTGTATCGCGCTCTCTTCGGCGATTCTCAGAGTGTTTTCGAGGACGTCCTTTCGCTGTGGAAACGACGACGCCATCTCCGGCGCGCTCTTGAAGTAGAGACCTTCGTCGTAGCGCATCCGATTGTTATCGGAGAAGTCTTTTCCGAGTCCGATGCACAGCAGAACGTCGTGGGCGTCGTGATCGCTGCGATTGAGAAAGTGCGCATCGTTCGTGGCGACGACTGGGAGATTGAGCTCCGCGGCGAGCTGGAATACACGCTGGTTGAGCGTCGCCTGGTTCTCGGAGTCGTGCGCCTGAACCTCGAGGTAGTACCGGTCACGGAAGACGTCTGCGTACCACGAAGCTGCGCTCCGGGCCTGTTCGTATTCGTCCGAGAGCAGGTGGTGCGCGATTTCGCCCGCCATGCACGCGGAGGACACGACAATTCCTTCGTTGTATTTGGCGAGCAGCTCGCGATCCATCCGCGGCTTGGCGTAGAATCCTTCCGTGTAGGCCAGCGACGAGAGCTTGACTAGATTCTTGTAGCCGGTCGAGTTCTGGGCGAGAAGGACGAGGTGAAAATACGGCTTGCCCCGATCGCCACCGACCCGGTCACGGGCGCGTCTATCGCCCGGAGCGACATAGGCTTCCATGCCGATAATCGGCTTGATGCCTCTTTTTTTTGCCTTTTCCTGGAACTCCCAAGCGCCGTGCAGGTTACCGTGATCGGTTATGGCGAGGGCTGGCTGTTCGAACTCGAGGGCTCTGCCGATGAGATCGTCGATCCGGTTGGCGCCGTCGAGGAGGGAGTATTCTGAGTGGCAGTGGAGGTGAACGAAGGACACATGATAAGAATATGCGACGCGGTATCCTCGCGATAGCGGTTTCTCTCTCTGTTTTGGCGCTAATCTCTGCTCCGACAGCTTGTTACCTCAGTCGGGGCGCCTGGGAAGAAGCCAAGATTCTGAGTCGCCGCCAGCCAATTACCGCAATCATTGCGGATCCGAGAACTCCGACGGACGCGAGAGAGAAGCTAAGAGTCGTTTTAGCCGCGCGTCAGTACGCCAAAGACACGCTACGGCTGCGAACCAAGGACAGTTTCACGACATATTCACGTCTCGATCACGACACCTTAGTCTTGGTCGTTTCCGCAGCCTATCGTGATACCCTCGCGCCCTATACCTGGTGGTTTCCGATCGTAGGCAGGGTGCCCTACAAAGGATACTTCGATTTCGCCGCCGCCAAGCGCGACGCGAAAGGTCTGGCTGACGATGGCTTCGACGTCTACGTGCGGCCATCGGATGCTTTCAGCACTCTGGGTTTCTTCAACGATCCGTTGTTGAATACCACCCTCAAAGGTGATTCGCTCGGTCTCGCAAACACCGTCATCCACGAGCTGACGCACAACACGTT
>DATBXT010000257.1:0-3612 GCA_036514115.1 Gemmatimonadaceae bacterium | reverse complement strand
GGAGATGGCAAGATGGGCCAGGCGATTCGGCAGCTTGCCGTCGAGCGCGGCTGGCGAGTGACTGCCATCGTTGGCGAGCGCGAAAGTGCGGAGGGTGTTGGAATCAGCAGGCTCTCGCTGGGGGAGCCGGACGTCGCCGTCGAATTCACTCAGCCAAGCGCATCGGTGGCGAACGTGACGGCGTGCCTGCGAGAGAAGGTGCCGGTAGTGGTGGGAACCACGGGTTGGTACGACTCGCTTCCGGAGGTCTCACGCGTAGCCACGGAAAGCGGGACCGGTTTGCTGTGGTCGCCGAACTTCTCGTTGGGTGTGAACGTGCTGGTCGAGCTCGCCCGATATGCGGGTAAGCTCATGACCACTCTGGAGGACTTCGATGCGCACATCGTCGAGACCCATCACTCCCGGAAGCTGGACGCACCATCCGGTACGGCCATCGCGATTGCCAAGGCTGCGAGCGATGGCCTGGGCCGACCAATTCCGACGACGAGCGTGCGCACCGGATCAGTGCCGGGCACTCACGAGCTGATTTTCGACGGCACTTTTGAGCAGCTGTCTCTGACGCATGTTGCGCGCGACCGGCGAGTTTTCGCCGAAGGAGCGCTTGCGGCCGCCTCCTGGCTCATCGGCCGAAAGGGAGTATTTACCATGAGGGACGTGCTTGAACTGCCGGTTCGACCGTAACGTGCTGCTGAAACCTGTCGAACACAGGCTCGTAGGAAATGTCATGATCAACCGCGCTATTATTTCGCTGGCCCTCGCAGGAGCTTTGTCAGGCGCCTGCCGGAACGCCGGGAACGATCCTGTGCCGCCCAGCCTGCCGGGGTCGTACGTGTACGCCGGAAAAGGCTCGACCTTTACGAAGCCGTGGGAATTCTCCGCACGTCTCGACCTTGCTCCGGATCGGCACTACACGCTGACACTCGACAAAGCGATCGACGGGCATCGGGACAGCACGGAAACCGATGTTGGCACGTACACCGTATCGGGCGATCACATTCAGCTTCGCGAGAATGGCCACGGTCCGCGAAATTCGCAGGACATGCACAAGCTGCAGATCAAGGCGGACTCGCTGATCGCGGAAGTAGGATGGACGGCCGAGGTGTTCATCAAGGGAGTCGGAGCGCCAAACGTCGTATTCGTGAAACGGCGCGGATAGTCGAGACTCGCTCCGGGCAGCCGGAGCCACATACATTTAGGGAATGAACTCGCAGCGGCTCACAGGCTGTGGAACTGCGCTCGTCACTCCCTTCATCAAGTCGGGCGAAATCGACGAGCGGTCACTCAGAGCATTCGTCGACTGGCAGATCGCGAGCGGCGTGCACTTCGTCGTACCCTGCGGCTCGACTGGCGAAGCCGCCACCATGACGCTCGAAGAGCATCGCCGGGTCGTGCAGATCACCGTCGAGCAGACGGCCGGTCGCGTTCCGGTAGTCGCCGGGGCCGCTTCCAACGACACCAGGAAAGCGATCGCGCTTTCACGTGAGATGGAGTCTGCGGGCGCGACACATTTGCTCCACGCATCTCCGATGTACAACAAGCCGCCCCAGCGCGGAATTGTCGCGCATTTCCGCGCCATCGCCGATTCGGTGAAGACGCCGATCGTCGTGTACAACGTCCCGGGGCGAACCGCCAGCAACATCGAGGCGGCAACGACTTTGGAGCTCGCAGAGCACCAGAACATTGTGGCCGTGAAAGAAGCGTCCGGCAACGTGGCGCAGATCGGGGAGATAATACGGCATCGTCCGGCGCGGTTCTCTGTCCTGTCCGGTGATGATCCACTCACGCTTCAGGTGATGGCGGATGGCGGCGACGGAGTCATCTCGGTTACATCGAACATCGCGCCGAGACTGGTGGCGAAATTGACGGAACTCGCGGCAGCCGGAGATTTCTCCGGAGCGCGCGAGGTGCATCATCAGCTTGCGGAGTTGACGACCGCGGCCTTCATCGAGCCCAATCCGATCCCGGCGAAGGCGGCCCTGTCGATGATGGGAAAGATGGCGAATGTGCTCCGGCTGCCGCTCGTTCCGCTCGCCGAGAAGTTCGAGCCGACAGTCCGGGCGGCGCTCGTCTCGGTCGGAGCGCTCACTGCGTGAGCCTTCCGGACGCACGGGATCTCGAGAAAAGGATTGAATCGCTCGCCTCTACTCCGTCCGGCGCGCAGCTTCCCGACGAAGCGCGGGGCGTCGTAAGACGACTTCTCGAGGCGCTGGAGTCTGGCACCGTCCGAGCCGCCACCAAAGACGAGGCATCGGGTGAGTGGCGCGCTGTTTCGTGGGTGAAGCGTGGAATCCTTCTCGGCTTTCGGGCCGGGGAGATCGTCGACATGTCGCTCGGCGACGGTGACGCAAACACGGTCTTCTCTTTCTTCGATAAGGACACATATCCGCCACGCCGACTGACGCGCGCTGATGGCGTTCGCGTCGTGCCCGGCGGATCGAGCATCCGTCGAGGGGCCTATTTGGCGAGCGGCGTCGTCTGCATGCCCCCCATGTACATCAACGTCGGGGCTTACGTCGGGGCCGGGACGATGATCGACTCCCACGCGCTTGTCGGCTCCTGCGCACAGGTTGGCGAGCGCGTGCATCTCAGCGCGGCCGCGCAGCTGGGAGGGGTTCTCGAGCCGATCAATGCATCGCCAGTCGTGATCGAGGACGATGTCGTCATCGGTGGTAACTGCGGAGTGTATGAGGGGACGGTGGTACGCAAAGGCGCGGTGATCGGAGCCGGCGTCGTCCTCACGCGTGGAACGCCGGTGTATGATCTCGAGCGAGAGACTGTTCATCGCGCCGAGGCCGGCAGGAATCTCGTGATTCCGGAGAACGCGGTCGTCGTTCCCGGAGCGCGCGCGGTGAAAAGCGACTGGGGGCACAGCCAGGGGATCGCGCTCCAGACTCCGGTGATCGTCAAATACCGCGACGAGAAGACCGACGCGGCTACCGCGCTCGAGTCTTGGCTCCGTTGAAGGTGTCGGGCACGATTCGCGTGCCCGGTGACAAGTCGATCTCGCATCGCTCGCTGATTCTATCGGCGCTCGCGGAAGGCGAGTCGGTGGTGAGCGGCATACTCGACTCCGAAGATGTCCGTTCGACTGCCGGGGTTCTCGCTGCGCTTGGCGCTGACATTCCTCCGTTCTCGGACACGATGTGTGTTCGGGGAAAGGGATTGCGCTCGCTGCGGCAATCGCGGAAGCCGCTCGACTGTGGAAACAGCGGCACCACCACCAGACTAATGGCGGGCGTGGTCGCTGCACATCCTTTCTCGGCCACCTTTGTCGGCGATGCAAGTCTGAGCCGGCGCCCGATGAAGCGAGTCTCCGAGCCCCTGACTTACATGGGTGCGCGGGTAGAGTTCGAGCACGGCGACGGGCTGCCTATGACAATTCACGGCGTAGATCTCCGCAGCGTCGATTGGGACACTCGCGCCGCGAGCGCGCAGGTGAAGAGTGCCATTCTGCTCGCCGGGCTGGTTTCGGGCGTGGAAGTGCGAGTAACGGAAAAATCCCCTTCGCGTGATCACACCGAGCGGATGCTTCGCGCCATGGGCGTCGACGTGGAGAACGACAGGAATCAGATCTGCCTTCGACCGGCGCGTCGGCTCACGCCGGTCGACATT
>DATBXT010000256.1:0-7536 GCA_036514115.1 Gemmatimonadaceae bacterium | reverse complement strand
GCACAGGAGAACGATCCGGCGTCAATCTCCGTGCGCCGGAGTCTGGGATACTGCTATCTGTACGCTCGGAAATACGACCAGGGGCGGTATCATCTCGATCGCGCCATTGCCATGAATCCGACCGCCGAGGAGAGTTATCGGATCCAGGGAATGCTGCTGACCCTGCAAAAGCACTACGGCGCGGCGGAGCGAGTGCTGCGCGAAGCGTTGGCGCTGGCGCCGGATTACGGGACTACCACCAAGGCGACGCTGGCGTATTCGCTCGCTCTCGGTGGAGATCCATCGCTGGCGGCACAATTTGCTGCGGAGCTGGCCGCCAGGCAGAAGACGGAGTACGTGTCGCCCGTTGATCAGGCCGTATTGTATATGGCGATTGGCGACAAAGAGAAGGCGCTCGATTGTGTCGAGCGTTGTATCGACGAGCGCCGTGGGTGGGCCGCCTATCTGCGAGTTCACCCAGTGGTGGATTCGCTCCGAGGCGAGCCCCGGTTTGACGCGCTGGTGAAGAGGATGGGGTTCGACGCCCCGGCGGCGCCGGCTTTGGCGGCATCTCCGAGCGCTTGAGGCGAAGCATCCTCTGCCGACGGATCTCTGATGTTCAGGTGGGTGCTGCGGCTGGTATCGGCGTCGGTTGTCCTACTCACTCTATGGGCACTACGCCCGAGGAACACAGGTGCCCGACCGTCAGTCACATCGAGCGCCGAGCAGCGCGTGCCGTACCCGCGCGATTGCGGCGATAATGTGATTCGCAATCAAAGTATCGGAAGGTTGAGGATCGGTATGAGCATCGATTCTTTGAAGAAGCAATGCCACGTGGTGCTCGACACCGTTCTGCGCGGTCTCGAGGGGATGACGGAGAGACGGGCAACAGTGGCGTTTCCACCCAACGCCGTGGAAGCCGAGATTGTCGACGATCGGGTGTGGCGGATCGACGTGGAATCGCCCGCGTTTCGGACGGCGGACTCGCTCGGCGTAGGATCGAGCGTGGCCGATCTGCTTCGCCGCGACAATCCCGACGGGGGCACCGGCGAAGGCCCGTTCTGGCTGATCTCCCGAAAGCATTGTGGGCTGAGCTATCAGTTGTCTGGTGCGTTGCCGGCCGGACCAAACCGCCGGTGGGACAGGAAGGCGTTGGCCACGCTGGCGGCGAGGGACGTTGCGAAGGTGATTGTGTGGAGCTGTGCGCGATTCCCCGGCGCAGTTCAGCGAGCGCCGTGACTACCGGCCGAGCGGGATTCTCACGACCTCCTCATACCGCGCTGGTCCGCCCCCCAATCTGCTGCGATATACGACGATAGAATCAACAGCCATCCTCGAATCGAAGCGTGGGTTGCTGTCGACGAGTGCGGCGACCGAAACCGGTGGGTCGATCCGACTCAACGTGAGATGCGGCTTGAACGGTTTCGTTTCGGCAACGAATCCTGCGTTTCGCGCGGCGGCTTCGGCGATGGCGGCGAGCTGGATCATCCTCTCGGATCCTTCGTCGATGCCCAGCCAGAGAATTCTCGCCCGCCGTGGCTGAGGAAAAGCGCCGAGGCTCTGGAAGCGAATGGTGAACGGCGCGCCGCAGGTCGCGGTCTCGATTTGGCGGATAATCTGGTCCCGGGCTTCGGGCTCTGTCGCTCCGAGGAACCGGAGCGTGAAATGCCAGTTCTCGGCTGGTAGCGGTTTCCCCGGTAAATTCTTCGGGAGTGATTTCGCGATCGAAAGTCGCGCCTCCTCCGAGAGAGGAACTCCGATGAAAAGACGTTCAGCCATTCATCGATTATAGCATGACACGCAATTGAAGATCGTAATACCAGGAGGAAGCGGGCAGGTGGGCACCGTGCTGGCGCGCGCGTTTCAGCGCGATGGCCACGACGTGGTTGTGCTCAGCCGGGGCGGCGAAGCTGTGCGCACGGCTAAAAGCGCGGGCTCGGCGAAATCATCCTGGCGGGTGGTGCCGTGGGACGCTCAGAGAATTGGGTCGTGGACCGCGGAGTTCGAGGGAGCCGATGTCGTGGTGAATCTCGCGGGACGGAGCGTGAACTGTCGCTACAATGCCAGGGCACGCCGCGAGATCATGGAGTCCCGCGTCCGGTCGACGCGCCTGGTCGGCGAGGCGATCGGCGCCGCGCGGAACCCACCGCGCGTTTGGCTCCAGGCGAGCACCGCAACCATCTACGCTCACCGCTACGACGCGCCAAATGATGAGGGCACGGGAATCATCGGCGGTGACGAGCCCGACGCGCCGGATACCTGGAAATTCAGTATCGAAGTGGCAAAGGCGTGGGAGCGCGCAGTAGATGAATCACCAACGCCCGGGACGCGCAAAGTGAAGCTTCGCTCGGCTATGGTGATGAGTCCCGACAAGGATGGAATCTTCGACACGCTGCTTACGCTCGTACGCCGCGGACTGGGCGGCACGGCGGCTGATGGCCGTCAGTACATCTCGTGGATACACGAGACCGATTTCATCCGGTCGCTTTACTGGCTGATTGGGCGCGAAGACATGGACGGGGCGGTCAACGTCGCCGCTCCCAATCCCCTGCCGAACAAGGAGTTCATGCGGATACTGCGGAACGCGGCGGGCGTCCGCATCGGCTTGCCGGCGACGCGACTGATGCTGGAAGCAGGCGCGTTCTTCATGCGCAGCGAGACTGAGCTGATTCTCAAGAGCAGGCGCGTCGTGCCAGGTCGAATGCTGGAAGCGGGATTCGACTTCGTCTTTCCGCAATGGGAGCAGGCAGCTCGCGACTTGTGCGAGCGAGCGCGAGCCAGCTAGAGGATGTAGCGCCGCAGGTCCTCATCGTCGGCGATGGTTTTGAGCCGGCTTCTTACGCGCTCCTGATCGATCACCACCGTCTTCTCGCCGCTGTCCGGCAGGCCAAAGAGAATATCCTCGAGCAGCGTCGTCATCACCGTATGGAGCCGGCGCGCGCCAATGTTCTCCATGCGCTCATTCACGTGCGCGGCAATTTTCGCTATCTCGGCGACTCCATCGCTGGTGAATTCGAGTTTCGACCCTTCCGCTTCGACCAGCGCCGAGTATTGCTTGGTGAGCGCGTTCTCGGGCTCGGTCATGATACGCACGAAGTCGGCTTCGGTGAGCGACTCGAGCTCGACCCGGATTGGGAATCGGCCCTGCAGCTCGGGGATCAGATCGCTGGGCTTGGCGACGTGGAACGCGCCAGCCGCCACGAAGAGCACGTGATCGGTTTTCACCATCCCGTGCTTGGTCTGGACATTGGAGCCCTCGACGATTGGCAGGAGATCGCGCTGGACTCCCTCGCGCGAGACATCGGGGCCGCCCGAGCTGGGCCCGCGCTGGCCGGCGATCTTGTCGATTTCGTCGAGGAAGATGATGCCCATCGTCTGGACGCGCTCCAGCGCATCGGCGGTGACATCTTCCTTGTTGATCAACTTCTCCAGTTCTTCGGCCAGGAGAATACGCCGCGCCTCGGGGACTTTCACGCTGCGTTTCTTCTTGCGCTTGGGCAGCATGTCCTGGAGCATCTCCGACAGATTGTCCATTCCTTCCGGCGCGCCCTGCGGCACCATCATATCGAAGACCATCGGCGACTGGGCGGTGACCTCGATCTCGATCTCCCGCTCATCGAGCTGACCATCCTCGAGCAGCGCCTTGAGCTTTTCGCGCGTTCTCTTGTAGCGCACTTCGGAGGCATCGGTCTCGGTTGAAACGGAGCCGCCCGGAGAAACCACAAACAGGTGCGCGCCGCCGCCGGCTGCGGCCGATGCGGGAGCGGATTGCTTGATGTCCGGCGGAACGGGGAGCAGCAAATCCAGAAGTCTCTCTTCGACCTTCTTCTTGGCTACTTCCTGGACCTCTGTCTCGCGCTCGCCGCGCACCATGTTGATGGCGCTCTCCACCAGATCGCGAACCATCGATTCGACGTCGCGACCGACGTAGCCGACTTCGGTGAACTTCGACGCTTCGACTTTGACGAACGGGGCGCCGGCGAGGCGCGCCAGCCTGCGCGCGATCTCGGTTTTTCCGACGCCGGTCGGTCCGACGAGGATGATGTTGTTGGGAGAGATCTCCTCCCGAATCGGCTCGGGCGCGCGCTGCCGCCGCCAGCGATTCCGGAGCGCGATTGCGACTGCTTTCTTGGCGTCCCCCTGTCCAACTATGTAGCGATCGAGCTCATCGACGATTTGTCTCGGCGTCAAACCGGCAAGTTTTTCCAGAGCGGCCTGGGTGCGTGGCGACGCCATCAGCTCGGCTCCAGAACGGTGATGTTGGAATTTGTATAGACGCAGATCTGGGCGGCGATCTCCAAACCGCGCTGCACAATCTCCCTGGCCGACAGATCTGTGTTCTCGACGAGCGCGCGAGCGGCCGCGAGGGCGTAGCTCCCGCCCGAGCCGATGGCGAGAATGCCGTCGTCGGGCTCGATGATGTCACCAGTGCCAGAGATGATGAAGCCGTGCTCCCGGTCGGTGACGGCAAGCAATGCTTCGAGCCGCCGCAGAACGCGGTCGCTCCGCCAATCCTTGGCGAGCTCCACCGCCGCGCGCTGAAGATTTCCCGGGTATCGCTCGAGCTTCTCCTCGAACTTCTCGAAGAGCGTAAACGCATCGGCGGCGGCTCCCGCGAAACCGGCGATCAGTTTGCCGCCGTGCAGACTTCGCACCTTCTGGGCGTTCGACTTCATCACCGTCTGGCCGACAGTAACCTGACCGTCGCCGCCAAGCGCGACCTGACCGTTTTTCCGGACGGCCAGTATCGTGGTCGAACGGACGCGCTCCAGTTTCATCGCTCCAAATTAACATCCCCGCCACGTTAAGCGCGGTTGGACGGGCTTTAGTTGTGCCCCCTTCTTGCATTTGGAACGGGTATGAAAGCAGAGCAATTGCCAATCCTGATCGGCGTCCTGGTAGCGCTGTTTGGACTGACCATTCTCCTCGATGCCTGGCAGGCTGGTGGCGTCGCGCCCCTTCGCGAACGCCGGCGTCGCACACGCGCGGTGCCCAACAAGGGCGGCCAGACACTCGTTGCGCTCGGAATTCTGTGTATGGCGGCAGCGTTGATTGGCCGGGATACCTGGCGTTGGGGAACTATCGCCGTGTTGACTGGAATCGCCCTGTTACTGGTCGGAGCGGTGATGAACCGGGCGTACCTGCGCGAAGTTTTGCTTTTTCGCGGAGCGGCGCGGCGAGGAGAGGGCGAGCAGAACTCGCGGTTGAATCAGACTCCCACGAAGACACGCATCCGCTGAGCAGGATCGCGCGCCGTTAAACGCCGCCGTACCACTCGTAGCCGCGGTCCGACCAATACCCGCCGTTCATCTCGGGCATGAACAGGATCTTCGTCAGGTACTTGGTGTTCTTGTAACCCAGTTTCACGGGTGAGAAGACGCGAGCCGGAGCACCATGCGCGGGCTCGAGTGGTTTTCCGTCCAATGCGTACGCGACGACGGTTTGCTTGTGCATCGCGCTCTCAATATCCCAGCTCTCGTGGTAGTCGTCGTCAAACGATTGAAAGTCCACGTAACGCGCTCTCGGATCGGGACGCACGAGTCGCGCTAGCTCGCTGAAGGCAACTCCGCTCCAGGTTTCGACCGCGGTCCATCCTTCGACGCAATAGTGGTTGACGCGATTGGAAACCCGCGGCAGACGCTGCAGATCATCCGCGCTTAGCCGCACCGGGTTCGCCACCAGACCCGTAACCTCGAGCGCCCACTTGCCACGGGTGGCTTCGTCCCACACGGGGACGGCCGGCGAGACGTAGTAGCTGGGGAGCTTGTTGCCCGCTTCGTTCGCTCCCGCGTGTACGACATCCATCGACGTATGCCGGAACAGCTTCCGCTCGACGACGAGATTCTTGCGCTCGGCGTACTTGAGAAGCTTGTCGGCCGCCTTCGGTCCGCGCGAATCACACGCGGCGAGAAGAGCCGCGGAGATGACACCGGTCCCACGTGCGATGAACTCTCGACGATCGATTCCAGCGATTACGCGGAAGACGTCGTCATGCCTGCGGCCGCTCATGTCGCGGTGCCAGTCGGCGGCGCGGCGGTCGGGGGTGGCGTCTGGCGCCTGGGCAGCAGATTGTAAAAAGGCCGAGCGTTCCGTGCTTCAGGCGAAAGCGTTGGATCATAGTTGCCGGTTATCATCGACGGCAGCGAATAAGGATCGACTGCGAAAACCATGAAGACGTGCGCGACGCTCAGGACGACTATTATCACCATAGCGAGGAAGTGCCAATACCGCGCCCACACATAGCCGCCGAATAGCGCGGTGTACGGCGCGAACTGAACCGGCTTCCAGATGGCGATACCCGTCAGCACTGCGAAGGCGCCCGCCCATGGCAGCGCGAAGTACGTCGCCTTTTGCAGCGCGTTGTGCTTCCCGTGGTGTGGGTGATCCTTGCGACGGAAAGCGTAGAACCTGATCATCTGCCAGCTGTCGCGAATGTCGCCCTTTCTCGGAACGAGATCGCGCCACTCCCCGTGCAAATAAACGAACGTCATGTAAACGAGGCCGTTGGCGACAAGCAGCCACATCGCAGCGAAATGCCAGTGTCGCGCCCCGCCCAGCCATCCGCCGAACGTGAGCCAGGCGGGAATTGCCTTATGCTCGAACGGATAGCAGCAGAATATCTCCCCTTTCCGCGAGAACGCCGGGTACGCGTTGAAGATGCGGAGTCCACTGCCAACCATGACGAGGATGGCGAGCACGTTCACCCAGTGGGTGACGCGGACAATCCAATGATGACGTTTTGGGGCCCCTGCTACCAAGCGTCTTCCTCCGCCGGGTTTAAGCTATCCCGCGTTACGCGCGCGGGTGAGCCTTCTGATAAACCTGCTTTAGCCGCTCGATGCTCGTGTGCGTATAGATCTGCGTTGTCGAGATCGACGCATGGCCAAGCAATTCCTGAACGGCGCGCAGATCCGCGCCGGCGTCGAGTAAATGCGTCGCGAAGGTATGTCTCAGCGAGTGCGTTGAAAGTCCCGAGCTCTCGTCGATCTTGTCGAGGAATCCCTTTACCGCATTCTGGATGGCGCGAACCGATATGCGCTTTCCGCGACTGCTGAGGAAAAAAGCGGTGCGATCACCGGCCTGGCCGATGCCCCGCAGCAACTCGTCGCGCTTCGACTCGTAATTTCTGAGAGCGAGCTGTGCGTGGTCGCCGAGGGGAATGATGCGTTCTTTCCTGCCCTTCCCTCGCACCTTCACCTGCTGAGACAATAAGTCGATGTCCATCCGGTTGATGCCCCGGAGCTCCGACAGACGCATCCCCGTGGAATAGAAAAGCTCGAGGATCGCGCAGTTCCTGACATCGGAGAAACGTCCCTCCTGCGCCTTCAGCTCCGCCGACTGGAACAGCATCTCTATCTGCGCACGATCCAGATAGCCGGGCAGATATTTGTCCTGCTTGAGCGTTTTGACGCTACGCGCGGGGTTTGCGTCAACGAGCTCATTACGGTGCAGATAGCGGTAAAGGCTCCGCACCGCCGAGAGGCTTCGGGCTATCGATCTCTTGTTCAGTCTCCTGCGCGTCAGGTGCGCCAGAAAGCCACGGATCGCGAGCCGATC
>DATBXT010000255.1:0-21938 GCA_036514115.1 Gemmatimonadaceae bacterium | reverse complement strand
CTCCGCGGCGCCTTCAGAGAAGATCCGAAGACGCGCGATGAGTTCCTGCGACTCGCACACAACGGCAAGGACTAAAGGCGTGAGTCCGCTCAAAGGACGCACCGCCGTGGTTACCGGCGCCTCGAGAGGAATCGGCGCGCGGATTTCTACCGCCCTGGGCGAACAGGGGGTCCGCGTAGTACTCATCGCACGCACCGAGAAGCGGCTGAACGAGCAAGCCGCCCGGATTCCCGGATCCATTCCAATCGCGGCCGATGTCACGGATCCCAAGAGCGTCGAACGGGCCACCTCGCGGATCACCGCCGAGCTCGGAGGCGCACCTGACATTCTCGTTAACAACGCGGGGATTTTCAGCGTTGCCGCCGTCGAGGAAACCAGTATCGAGCAGTTCAGTCAGTTGCTCAACACCAATCTCGTCGCGCCATTTCTTTTCGTGCGCGCGTTTCTAGCCGACATGAAGAAGCGCGGTCGCGGCGACATCCTCACCATCGGCTCCATCGCGGACCGCACCATTTTCGGGGGCAACGCGGGCTACTCCGCCGCCAAGTTCGGATTGCGCGCGGTGCACGAGGTCCTCCGCACCGAGCTTCGCGGCACCGGGGTGCGAGCTACGCTCATTTCTCCTGCGTCGACCGACACGGACATCTGGAACGACGTCACCCTGAGCGATCCGGGAGAGAAGCCGCCCGCGAAGCGTCCGATGCTTCAGCCCGACGACGTCGCGCGAGCGGTGGTCTACGCCCTGAGTCAGCCGGATTCAGTGAACGTGGACGAGCTCCGTCTGTCCCACAGCTAACGCTCGCCGGGTAGTGCGTTGTTCATCGAGCTGATCGACCTGCTACGCTGCGTGAACGAGCACGACGACACATGGCTGGTCGCGTCATTCACCCAGATCACCAATCGATTCGTGATGGAGGGTACACTCGGCTGTCCGATTTGCTCAGCCGAGTACCCGATAAGGGATGGTATCGCTGACTTCACATTTGGCGAGTCGATCCCCGCGTGCGAAGACGAGCGCGCCGCGGCGGAACACGGCAGGGAAGAGTTGGCCACGCGCGCGGGGGCCTACCTCGACGCGACCCAGCCTGGCGCGACGATTGTCCTCGGCGGCTTGTGGGCGTACGCGGCGCAGCAGCTCGGGGAAATCGCCGAGGTGAAGGTGATCGCGCTCAACGCGCCGAGCGAGGTCACGGTGTCGGAGCGCGTCGGACTCGTGCGAGCTGCGAAGCGGATTCCGCTGGCCGCCAATTCAGTGCATGGAGCGGCGCTGGACGCGTGGTTTCAGAGACCCATTGTTGCGGACGCAGCCCGAGTGGTAAGGCCCGGCGGTAGGATCGTGGGTGCAGCGGACTTCGACAGGCCGCAGTCGGCGGCGGTGCTGGCCCACGATGAGAATTACTGGGTTGCGGAGAAGGCGGCCGAAGTCATCGCGCTCCGACGCGGCAAAGCGTCGGAGTAGTCTGGGCTCACGGCTTCGTTTTGGCGAGCTCGGCCAATTTTGCCACGGTGTTCATGTTGCGAGCGGTTCCCGTTTTCGCGATCGGTATCTTGAGTTTCGAGCGCGCCATGTTCGGCCCGTACAGGACATAAATCTCGCGGAGGCCCAGCTGTACTTTTTCGTCCGCACGACCGGAAACATCTTCGAGCGCGGTTGGCGGTGGCGGCGCGTCGAGAAAAATCGCCACCGTGCGATTTCCCGGAGAGTCGGGAAATGGATTTCGCTCGAGCACTTTCGCCATCTCGTCCGCGGTACGAACCATGACGCCCACGGGTTTGCCGGCCAATTCGAGAAGCCTGTCCTCCAGAATTTTCTTGACAGCCTTCTCGCCACGAGTGCTTTCGAAGAGCACGTTTCCACTGGCGATGTAGGTGCGGACGCAGTCGAATCCAGCGCTCTCGCAGAGCGACTTGAGATCGGCCATCGCCAGCTTTCCCGTGCCGCCTACGTTTACCGCGCGAAGCAACCCAATGAACACTGTCACGGGTGGGATTTTACACCCGACGGAATGAAACGAGGAAGAGTCCGATGAGAAAGCTGATAGTTCACGAATTCGATGCTTTGCTCGAGAACGATCTGGTGGACGACCTGGTGGTCGGGCTGCATTATAGCCGCAACCGATAAGGCTTTCCTCGAGGAACGAACCGACGGTCGTGAACGAAGACACCAACGATTGGGATTCAGAAACACGCGATGCAGCGGGGGACCGGCTGGGGATGAACGAGCCGATCTCGCGGCGGGATTTTGTCAACGGCACTCTGCTCGCCGGGGCCGGCCTTCTGCTCGGCAATCGACTGCCTGCCGAGGCGATTGCGGACGCCGACGCATTCAACGGCTACGGCGGCGTCGGCGATTACCGCGCGTCGAACGGCAACACCTGGGATGTGCTCTCCGCCGGCCACGCGATGCGAGACGGCCTCTTCGAGAAACGTGTCGCAAGCGCGGCTGACACGGGCGAGATCTTTGACATGGTCGCTGTCGGCGGCGGCATCAGCGGGCTCGCCGCAGCGGTGTTTTTCCAGAAGAACAAAGGCGGGCGCTGCCTCGTCCTCGACAACCACCCGATCTTTGGTGGCGAGGCGAAGCGCAACGAATTTCGCGTCAACGGCCAGAGTGTCTTCGCGCATCAGGGGTCCGCGATCTTCCTCGTCCCGAAAAAAGGCGGCTATACCGATTCGTTCTACAATCTGATCGGAATGGACCGGTCCGCCTTCAAGTACCAGACGTGGCGTGGGCCGAAACCCGAAATGCCGCTCGCGCATAGCCCGTACGATACGCCCAAGAACTACGGATTCTACTTCGGTCCAAACTTCGGTACGCGCCCGGGTGTTTGGCTCATGGATCCGTGGGGTCGAAATCTCGAGGGCGCCCCGCTGAGCGAGACTGCCAAGGCGGAGCTGCTGCGCTGGCGAAAGGTGGATGACAGAGGCCCCCAGCCGCAGACGGATGGCGACGCAGTCGCGCGTCAGCTCGATTCGATCACGCTCGAAGACCACCTGATGGCGCGCCATCACATCAGCCGCGAGACAATTCGCAAATTCCTGTCGCCGATCGAAGGCGGCGGTTATGGCCTCGGACCGGACGTGCTGTCCGCGTACTGCGATTACGCGATCGAGCTCCAGTTTCCCGAGGATGGCGACGACACGCTCGGCGACCAGATGTTCCCCGACGGCAATACCGGTTTTGCGCGATTGATGGTGAAGACGCTCATTCCCGGCGCTTTCCCTGGTTCGCGCACCGTCGATTCGGTGTGGCAAAATCGCGTGAACTTCAGCGCGCTGGATCGCGCCGGGCAACCGACTCGCATCCGCCTCAATTCCACCGTCGTTCGCGTCCAACATGCGGGCGATCCAGCGCGCGCGCCTCACGTCGTCGTCACCTACGCGAAGGGCGGCAGGCTGTACAGGCTCCGCGCGCGCTCGGTCGTCATGGCCGGTGGCAGCTGGACGACCAAGCATGTCGTCGCCGATCTCCCCAGCGCGCATCGGGAAGCGTACGCGCAGTTCTATAGATCGCCGTGCCTGATGGCGAACATCGCCGTTCGAGACTGGCGCTTCCTTTACAGGATGGGGCTCTCAGGCTGCCGCTGGTTCGGGGGACTCGGCGACTATCTCTCTGTGCGGAGGATGGCTACTGTCGGCAACATGCCTGCGACCTTCGGCCCCGACTCGCCGACTGTGCTCACCATCAAGGTTCTGTTTGCGAAGCCAGGTCTGCCCATCGGAGAGCAGGGGAGTCGCGGCCGCGCCGAGCTGCTGGGCACATCGTTCGCTCAATACGAGCGCGCGTTTCGAGAGCAGCTGGGCGACATGTTCGCGCCGGGCGGCTTCGATCCGAAACGCGACATTGCCGGAATCATTCTCAACCGGTGGGGACACGCCTATGTAAATCCCCAGCCGGGTTTCTTCTTCGGCATCAACGGCAAGCCGGCGCCCCGGGACATTCTCCGTGACCGGCCACACGGCCGAATTGCTTTCGCGAACACCGACCTGGCAGGCGCGTCCGATCATCGCAATTCAATCCGCGAAGCGGATCGCGCGGTGCAACAGCTCCTCGGTGCATAAACAACCAGTGACAATTACCTTCCTGCGAATGACAGCTACTCTACTCATCGCGCTGCTGGCGGCTGCTTGTGCAACGCCCGGTCAGACCGGCGCTAATCAGACCAGTCCTACGCCGGTCGCAACGGCGACGGCCCGAACAGCTGATACCACCGAAGGTGCAGCGCGCACCTACACGGCAGCGGACGTCGATTTCATGAGCGGCATGATCGGCCACCACTCCCAGGCGATACTGATGTCGAAGTGGGCTCCTTCACATGGCGCGAGCCCGTCGATTCAGACTCTCGCCCTGCGGATCATCAATGCACAACAGGACGAGATCGCGGCCATGCAAAAGTGGCTTCAGGATCACCACCAGCCGGTGCCCGACGTCAGCGCCCACGGCATCATGATGAAGATGGGCGGCATGGAGCACGAAATGGTTATGCCTGGAATGCTCACCGACGCGCAGCTGAAGCAGCTCGACGAGGCGCGGGGCAAGGAATTCGACCGGCTATTCCTCACCTTCATGATCCAACACCATCAGGGAGCAATCACGATGGTGAACGACCTCTTCGGCTCCGCCGGCGCCGCGCAGGAAGTGAGTGTTTACAAGGTGGCGTCAGATGCTTTTGCCGATCAGACCACCGAGATCGATCGAATGCAGAAGATGTTGGCTGCGCTGATCTTCGAAACGAACACACCTTAAAAGCCGTACATTTCGAACTCGCATCATTCCCGTCCAGAGGAACAAATAATGAGCTTCAGCAATCCAATTCGTGCTCACGCGTCTCCGCTGTCCAATTCCCTTCTGAAAGCAGTGCTCGCTGCTGGTGTGATTGCCACCTTCGGGTGCGCGACAACGCCGATGAGCCAGTCTTCAGCGAGCTCGGCAAGCGGATCCATGTCCGCACCGACGCCTGATCCGCGGATCGGTTTGCGTCCCGGTCTTTATGACGCCCAGGAAGCAGTGTGGAATCTCAAGGTGGTGTCGGAGACGAAACCCTCGGAGAAGTTCGCCGGCGGAATCAACTCGGATCTCGCGTTCACCGGCAACGACGTCATCCAGGGAAGCTTCAGCGGCTACCAGATCTGGGACATTTCCAATCCGGCTCAGCCGGTACTGAAGACCGCATACTTCTGCCCGGGCTCACAGAGCGACGTTTCGGTATACAGGAATTTGCTCTTCGTATCCGGGGAGGATCTCTCGGCGAGACTCGACTGCGCGCCCGGGGGAGTGAAGGACACCGTAAGTAAGGAACGCCTGCGCGGCATCCGCATTTTCGACATCAGCGACATCGCCAATCCGAAGAATGTCGGCAACGTTCAGACGTGCCGCGGATCGCATACCCACAGCCTCCTCGTAGATCCGAAAGATCCGAATAACGTCTACGTGTACATCTCCGGCTCCTCAGGCGTCCGGTCGCCGAACGAGCTCCCGGGATGTGTCGGCCTCTCGCCGGACAAGGACCCGAACTCCGCACTGTTCCGCATCGAGGTGATCAAAGTGCCGCTCGCTCATCCCGAGCAGGCCGCGATCGTAACCTCGCCGCGCATTTTCACGGGACTCACTGAAGCGGCCCGCCACGGCGAGACGGCAGTGGACATCGCCGAACACAAAAAAGAACTGGACGCAGCGCGCGCACGTGGTGCTTACACCGCGACAGTCTTCGGCCAGGAACAAGTTGCGCCCAGCGGCTTCGTCGCCGCCCAGCTGGAGGAGATTGTCAAGGCACGAGGTGGAACCGGCGCTCCAACCGCCGCCGATAGCGCGAAGTTGCGCAGTGAGTTTCAGGCCATCGTGGACAAAATGGTAGGCGAGGATCCTTCCAAGAAAGCTGGCCCGCGTCCGGGCCCGAGCCAGTGCCACGACATCACTCTGTACCCGGAGATCGGCAGAGCAGGTGGCGCGTGCGGCGGCTATGGATTGCTGCTCGACATCACGGATCCCGCACATCCGGTTCGTCTGAACGCCGCCGCGGATTCCAATTTCTCGTACTGGCATTCAGCGACATTCAACAACGAGGGAACGAAGGTCCTCTTTTCCGACGAGTGGGGCGGCGGCATGCAGCCCAAGTGCCGCGCGACGGATCCGCGCGAGTGGGGCGCCGACGCGATCTTCAACCTCGCCGGCACCGACATGAAGTTTCAGAGCTACTACAAGCTCCCCGCTCCGCAGACCAAAAACGAAAACTGCGTCGCCCACAACGGCTCGCTCATTCCGATTCCGGGACGCGACATCATGGTGCAGGCGTGGTATCAGGGTGGCATCTCTGTGTTCGACTGGACGAACCCTGCTCGCCCGAAGGAGATCGCCTTCTTCGACCGCGGCCCCATCGACACGACTCTCAAGTTGAGCGGCTCGTGGTCCGCCTACTGGTACAACGGCGTGATCGTCAGCTCAGAGATCACTCGTGGCC
The DNA here is from genome assembly GCA_036514115.1 of Gemmatimonadaceae bacterium. Lineage (GTDB taxonomy): Bacteria > Gemmatimonadota > Gemmatimonadetes > Gemmatimonadales > Gemmatimonadaceae > UBA4720. The sequence continues at coordinate 15,480 of DATBXT010000255.1, read as the reverse complement.
TGGATATCTTCGAGCTCACTCCGAGCCCGTTCATATCCCAGAACGAGATCGACGCGGCCAAGAGCATCCACTTCGATTACCTCAACACTCAGGGCCAGCAGAAGCTGGTGTGGCCGCCGACATTCGCGCTCGCTCGCGCGTACGTCGATCAGCTCGAGCGCTCCAACGGTCTCTCCACCAGCAGGATTTCGGCGATCAGACAATCGCTCGCCGCCGCCGAGAGTGGTGCCGCGGGTGCACGGCAAAGTGCGTTGACCGCGCTGGCGTCGCAGCTGGATAACGATGCTCGCGGATCGTCGGATGCCGCCAAGGTGCAGATGTTGGCAAGTGCAGTGAGGAACCTGGCAGCCGGTCGGACCGCGGCTGCCGGTATGTGACTTCAGAGCTGCGGGTCGGGCTGATCGGCTTCGGATTCGTATCGAAGACGTTTCATGTCCCGCTCCTGCAGGGCACGCCGGGTTATCGAATCTCCGCGGTGTCTTCGAGCCGCGCTGCGGAGGTCAAGGCAGCTCTCCCTGATGTCGACGTAGTCCCAGACCCCAGGCAGCTTGCCGTCCACCACGATCTGGATCTCGTGGTGGTGGCAAGCCCCAACGACACCCACGCACCTCTGGCCGAGCTCGCGGTGCGCTCCGGTCACAATGTGGTGGTGGACAAGCCGTTCACCATCACGGTGGACGAAGCGCGTCACCTCGGCGACGTAGCGTCCGAGAGTCGGGTGCTGCTGTCTGTATTCCAGAATCGGCGCTGGGACAGCGACTTTCTCACCATCCAGGATGCGATTCGCCGGGATACTGTTGGACGCCCGGTGCTGTTTGAATCGCGCATCGATCGTTTCCGCCCCGAGGTGCGCGAGCGCTGGCGTGAGCTGCCGGGTCCGGGCGCCGGATTGCTCTACGACCTCGGGCCGCATCTCATCGATCAGACGCTGCTGCTGTTCGGAATTCCGGACACAGTCCAGGCGACGCTGGCGAAGCAGCGTCGCGGGGCAAGTACCGACGACTTCTTTCAGCTCGTGTTGCGCTACGGCGAGATGGTCGCGACGCTTCAGGCTGGCTCACTCGTTTCCGGTGGCAGCCCTCGGTTCGCGGTTCATGGCGAACGGGCCAGCGTCGTGAAGCAGAAGCCGGATATCCAGGAGGATCAGCTCCGCGCGGGAATCTTCCCGAGCTCTCCGGACTGGGGCATCGATCCCGATGACGCAATCGTGTTCGAAGGAGCGGCGGGCGACAGCCGGCATTTGAAGGCCACGCCCGGAGATCAGCGCGGATACTACGTCGCGCTGCGCGAGGCTCTGCACGGAAACGCGCCGAACCCGGTGCCGCCCGAGCAGGGCGCCACCGTCATGGCCATCATCGAGGCCGCGCAGCGTTCCGACGTGGAGGAGCGTCGCGTTGGAGTCCGGCTTACGAAGCAGGAGCGGGACGCGTGGCCCGGAAGACGACGACTGGGGGTTAGGGCTTGAAGATGTTCGGATCGTGGAGCGTTCCGTTCCACGGACGCAGCCACACCGAGCCGTTCCAGGCGTGAGCCAGATACTTGTTGACCGCGTCCATCTGCGCCGGAGTGTACTGGGTGCGGTGACAGGCAAACTCCTCTCTGCCGGCTACCAGGTCCTGCGGCTCGAACGGCGCACGTACGGTGAGCAGCGCTTGAGCCATTCCGTTCACCGTGGGCTGCGCGCGCGGCGCTGTCCGCAAGCGCTCCGTCGGTAGCGAAGCGTAAAGCAGATCAACGTTGGCGTACTTCGCATCACCCTGTATGATCTGCGTGGTGACGTCGCCAACCAGACGGTGATCGGGGTGTCCCGTTCCGCCCTCCGGACCGAATGTGATAATCACTGCCGGCTTGACCGAGTCGATGATTGCGGCGAGACCCGATCGCATTTTTCCGAGAACCTCGAAGCTGGCGAGACCACCATCCGGCAATCCGAGCTGGTGCAGCCGTCGCACGCCGAGTCGTTTCGCGGCGCAGCTGGCTTCCTTGTCGCGGGCGGCAGCCAGTTGCGCGCCAGCCGGAATCTTGGCGAAATCCGTCACGCCCTGGTCGCCATTCGTCGCGATTACGAGATGGGTTTCGCGTCCCTCTCTCGCGAGGCGCGAGAGGAGGGGGCCGATGACGCGCTCGTCGTCGGGGTGTGCGAACACCGCGAGAACGGGTCGCTGCCGGGCCTGGGACTGTGCTGAAAACGGGATGACCGCGGCCACCGCCACGGAGAGCAACGTATGTAGATGTGTGCGCATGCTATACTCTGCACAATCGATCGTCGACGCGCGAGCCCGAGGATACCCTGACGGCATTTGCGCAGCCGGACCCGGTTAATGGAAATTGATTGGATGGAGCGCGGCCGGCGACCCAGCGAGTCAGGTATTCTCTCAACGGTTTTGAGAGGCAATCCCGACGACGAGATAGTCGCCCTCGAAGCGCGGCTGCGCGATGCGCAGCTTTCGGCCGATGTCGAAGTCCTCGACAAACTCATCCACGAGGATTTGTTATTCACCGGTCCCGATGGACAACTGGCGACGAAGGCGCAGGACCTCGAGGCACATTCGTCCGGCCTCGTTCGATTTCGTTCGCACGAGCCGAAAGAACTTCGCATCAGAAGAGTCGGCGGGAATGTCGCGGTAGTTGCGCTGTTGGCAGAGCTGGTCGTTGAGGTCGCCGGGTCGCCGAGCGAAGGCGTTTATCGTTACACTCGGGTGTGGTCCCGAGACAATGGGCGCGATTGGCGGGTTGTTGCGGGCCACGTGAGCCCGGTCGTTTTGGACACCGAATAGGAAAGAGGACATTCATCGTGGATCATTCTCAGTAAATCCAGTTCGCTCGCATCGATCCTTGACGTACAGGCGGAGGCTTCAGGTGAGACCAGTCCTTCCATTTGCGCTCGTGGTGTGTGCCTCACTTCTCGGTTCAACCGGCGATGCCGGATCGCAAGAGGCACTCGCGAGCCCTGCCGCCGACCCGCGGTTCAAAGCTGACATCCTCGTCATCGCGCCGCACCCGGACGACGAGTCCACCATCGCCGGGTATCTCGCCAAAGCGGTTCTCGACGAGCACCGCCGCGTCGCAGTGGTTCTCACCACGCGCGGCGACGCCGGTCAGAACCTCGTTGGCTATGAGCAGGCCCGGTCGCTGGCAGAGGTAAGGGAGATCGAGACGCGGCAGGCGCTGGCATCGATTGGGATAACGAATGTCTTTTTTCTCCGCGCGCCGGACACCTTTGGCCAGGACGTCGCTGACGTCCTCCGTTCACTCGAGACTTCAAACCACGGCAGCTCGCTCGGTGAAGCCGTTCGATTCATCCGACTGACGCGTCCGGAAGTCGTCATCGCCATGCTGCCGGCGACAGTCGTCGGTGAAAATCACGAGGATCATCAGGCGTCGGGTGTCATTGCCACCGAGGCGTTCGATCTGGCTGGAGATCCGACATCCTTCCCGGAACAGGTCGCAGTGCCGGAGGACAGGCTCTGGTACGGCAACCTGATGGAGGGCCTTCGTCCGTGGCAGCCGAAAAAACTCTACTACTATACCGACGCCTCGCACTTTGATTTCATGAAGGGTAAAGGTCCGGAGTACTCGATGACTGCGGTCTCGCCGTCACAGCGGGTATCGTACGCCCGGCTCGCGGCCAGTGAGCTGTCGTTCCACCGCACGCAGTACGGCGACGATCCTGCGAAAGCGCTGGCGACGGGAAACCTCCACGACTACGAACAACCGCTCCCATTCGTCCTCGCGAAATCTCTGACAGGCGGCTCCGTCACCGCCGACATCATGGAAGGCGCGGGTGGCCCGCCAGTCCAGTTCTCGCCCGTGCGCGGATACCGCGCGCCGGAAAACGTCGCTGACTTTTCGATCGAGCTCGGCCAGGGCTGGGCGTTCTATAAACGATTCTACCCGGCGCACAATCTCGACGTGATGTCCGGGCTCCTGGCTCCGGAGCTCGGCGTCGGAGGCGGTCAGCATTTCGTGGTGCAGCTTCTGCTTCACAACAATACCGCTCGCGCGGTGACCTTCCATTTGCGCCCGCAACTTCCCCAGGGCTGGGTTGTTGACAGCACTTCCGCCCAGCACTCGCATGCGTGGCCGATGACCGAATTCGCCGTGGGCGCGCACGACGATGTTCCAGTTCGACTACGCCTGGTGGCGCCCATGCCGGCAAAATCCGAATGGCAGACTCTCACCTGGGTCGCTGACGCCGATGGACGGCAGACCGCGCCGGTGACACTCAGAGTCTACGTCGGAGGCCGGTGATCTCAATAGTTTCCCCCACTCCCCTGTCAATCAGGGCTTGATGTCCGCCGCGGGGAATCGGATCTCGCCCTGATTGTGATCGCCCTTTCCATGCAAAAAATCTGATCTGGAATTTCCGCTAACCAGTCAGTAACATACGCTCCCCTCTTAGCAGAGCGGACGGCCGGAGCTCTCCGGAGCCTTCACCCATCCGGCAAAAACCCATTCCACCCCGGTGCACTCATGATAAGACGAGTACTCATGATGCTGATCCCGGTATTCCTCGTTGCTGCGCAGGCATCTGCACAACAGCGGACAATTACCGGAAAGATCACCAGCGAACAGGGCACGCCCTTGCCCGACGTCACCGTCACTGTCAAAGGAACGGGTACCCGAACCACGACCAACGCAGAAGGCAGTTATGCCATCCGCGCCGAGGCGGGTCAGGTACTCCAGTTCCGATCGATCGGAACGGCGCCCGTCGAACGGCCGATCGGAAGCGACGACGTTCTCAATCTCCAGCTGCGTCGCGTAGCCGCCAGCCTCGACGCCGTCGTCGTCACCGCACTGGGTCAGACCGCCACCCAAAGGGCGCTCGGCACCGCGCAGCAGACTGTCCGCGGAGAGGACGTCGCCCAGACCCAACGCGAAAACTTTTTGAACGCCTTGCAGGGTCGCGTCGCCGGCGTGGATGTCGTCAGCACGTCGGGCGTTCCCGGAGCTTCCACGTCCATCACCATCAGAGGTATCAGCTCGATCTCCAGCAGCAATCAGCCGCTGATGATCCTCGATGGACTGCCAATGGACAACCGGACTCTCAGCACAGGAGTCCTCGCCTCCGATAACAATTCCACTACCGCGTTCAGCAACCGCAGCGTCGATTTCACCAACCGCGCCGCCGACCTGAACCCGGAAGACATTGAAAGCATCACGGTTCTGAAGGGACCTGAGGCAGCAGCGCTCTACGGAATCGACGCCGCCAACGGCGCAATCGTCGTCACCACCAAGCGCGGAAAGGTGGGGGGTGGATTCTCCTACAACAACAGCCTCCGGTTCGAGAAGACCAACGCCGACCTCAACATCCAGCGTATCTGGGGGCCGAACGGTTTCCTGAGCAGCCCCTTTGCGGCGACGAACTCCTTCTCGTACTTCGGTGCACCGTACGCTCCCGGGACGGTTTTCTACGACAACGTCGGTGGCTTTCTCAGAACGGGGAAGACCCTGACGAACAACCTCTCGTTTAGCGGAGCAACGCCCGACGCCAAGATCAACTACCGCCTGGCAACGTCGTTCGACAACCAGGAGGGTGTCGTCCCCACATCCGACTACCGCCGGGTCAACGTTACGGGCGCGTCGCAAGCGCAGATCATGCCGTGGCTCAATACCGATCTGTCGATGGGCTACACCTATTCGACCAACAATCAGGTCTACAAGGGCGAGATCGGTCCGCTGATGGGTCTGATGACATGGCCGCAGACCGACGACGCGTCGGTTTATCTCACTCCGGCCGGCAACAGGCGCAGACTCGTCGCCGGTCTTGGCGCTGGAACGGAAGTCGACAACCCGTACTTCAGCGTCAACAAGAATCAGATCAACTCCAAGAACAATCGCATCATCGCCAACGTCGGCCTCACTCTTACGCCGATGTCGTGGGGCAACCTCAAGAGCAACATCGGGACTGATGCCTACACCAATTCGAATCTGCTCCTGCGGAATCCGGAGAGCGTCGTGGGAGCAAACTTCAACGGTCTCCTGGATCTGGCAGATCTGATTCAGCGCAACACCAGCGTTCAGACGCTGCTCAATTTCAACGAGCACCAACTGACCAACAGCCTCGGGATCAGCGGTCTGATCGGCAACTCGGTTTCCGACTTCAAGGCGACCACCGACGCGGCGACGGGCCGCGATTTCCTCGATCCGAACTTCGTGTCGCTGAACAACACCAACACCAGAACCGGAAAGACCACCATCGAGCAGCGGCGCCTTGTCGGAGCGTTCGCGCAGGCGGCGTTCAACTTCAGGAACTACCTGTACTTCACGGCTACCGGTAGAAACGACTGGACTTCGACGATCCCGAAGGGGCGCAACTCGTTCTTCTACCCCTCGTTCTCTTCGAGCTTCATTTTCTCCGATGCGTTCCCGAGCGTCAGCCGGTTTATGACAGGCAAGCTCAGAGCGGCTGTGGCCTCCGTCGGCAAGGATGCGAGACCCTACGCATACAGGCCGGCGCTGCAGTACAAGACGACTTCCAATGGCGGTTACGGCTACGACTTCTGGGGCCCGAACCTGGACCTCAAGCCGGAGTTCAAGAGATCGCGTGAGTTCGGCACCGAGCTCAGCTTCCTCCACGACCGACTCGGACTGGATGCGACGTTCTACCGGTCGCAGACCCTCGATCAGATCGTCAACGACATCCGCGGCAGCTACGCTACCGGCTTCATTCTGTTCAACCTGAATGGCGCCGCGACCAGAAATAAGGGAACCGAGATCACCCTGCGCGGAACGCCGATCATGAAGAACGGCTTCTCGTGGGATTTCCAGGCGAACTACGCGAAGGAGCGCGGCATCGTCCTTTCGCTGCCACACCTGCTCCCCGAGTCGTATGTCTCTGATACCTGGCTTTACGGCAACGTCCGCAACGGCACCATGCCGGGCATGTCGACGATGTCGCTCACCGGTCTGTTCTATCTCAGAAACAAGAATGGGGATCTCCTGATCGATCCGACTTCGGGACTGCCCGTTCGCTCGACATCGTTCATCGACAGGGGCTACGATCGCCAGCCCAAGTACACCATCGGTCTCAGCAACACCTTCAGACGTAACGCGCTCACCCTCGATTTCCTCGTCGATATTCGCCGAGGCGGCGACATCTTCAACGCCACCGAGCACTACCTGACGGCGAGAGGTCTGAGCAGCGAGACCCTCGATCGAAATGAGCCGCGGGTGATCAAGGGAGTTCTGCGCGACGGCAAAGAGGACTCGGCGACTCCAACCATCAACAACATCGTCATCGTCCCCAACTCACAGACGGACTACTACCGTTTGATCAGCGAAGAGCTCTTCATCGAGAAGAACATCAATTGGCTGAGACTGAGAGACATTCAGGTGAGTTATGACCTTCCCGCTCGCTTCCTCGGCGCGCGCAAGTCCAGCGTGTTCGTGAAGGGAACCGACCTGGGCCTGTGGACGAACTACAAAGGGCTCGATCCAATCGTGAACGGCAACAGTGCGGCAGTGGGGGGCTCAGGCGGCGCCGGTATCGACTTCGGCAACTTCCCGATGCCAAAGGGCGTCAATTTCGGCATGAGGCTGGACTTCTAATCATGAAAAAAATATTCGCAGTCGCATTCGCGGCGAGCCTGACGCTTTCGGCCGCTTGCAGCGATTACCTCGACGTAAATACAAATCCCAACGGCCCGCAGACCGTCACGGCGAATCTGTACCTGCCGCCGATCGAGCACTGGATGGTGACGGCCCCGCAGTTCGACGGCCGTTTCGTCGGCCGCTACACCCAGGAGTGGGCACTGGTCAACGGCCAGAGCGCTGTCACCACCTGGGATCGCATGGGGTATGATCCGTCCAGCGACAACGGCGGAGAGCAGTGGCGTGATGTGTACTGGTCGCTCGGCCAGAACCTGATCGACATGAATAACAAGGCCGAGGCCGAGCAACGCTGGGATCTGCTCGGGGTTGGCCTGATCATGAAAGCGTGGGGCTGGCAGGTGCTCACCGATCTGCATGGTGAGATCATCATCAAGGAAGCCATCGATCAGTCTCGCACTTCGTTCGACTATGACAGCCAGGAGTTCGCGTACGAGGAGGTCAAGCGCCTTCTCGACAGCGCTATCGTACTGCTCCAGAGAACCGACGGAGCCGTCGATGCCGGTTACCTCGGCAAAGGCGACAAGATCTACAATGGCGACCGGCTCAAATGGTTGAAGTTCGCGTACGGTTTCCGTGCGCTCAGCCGCAATCACTTCAGCAACAAGGCGTCCTACGATCCGGCGGGGGTGATTGCCGATGTCGACCGCTCGTTCGCCAGTAACGCCGACGACGCGCTCCTCCAGTATCCGGCAGTCAGCACCGACAATGCCGATCGTAATTTCTGGGGGAACACCAGAGACAACATCACCAACTACCGCCAGACTCAGTTCGTCGTAAATCTGATGAACGGGGTTCAATTCCCCGGCGCTCCCGATCCTCGTATCTCGCGCATGCTTTCGCCGTCCCCGGACGGGCAGTTCCGGGGTGTGGACCCGAACGTCGCGGGTTTCGGCGCTCTCACTACCACCCAGCAGCCGAACAATTTCTACGGCTATCCGGGCACCACACGGCTCTCGAGCGGTAACCAGCCGCTTCAAAGCAGATACCTCTTCTCGGATCGCTCCAAGCTTCCGGTGATGACCTACTCGCAGCTACAGTTCATCAAAGCGGAAGCGGCTCTGAGGGCAGGCGACCAGGCAACGGCGAAGGCCGCGTACATCAACGGCATCTCCTCGCACTTCGATTTCGTCAACGCCCGCAATCTCGACGACAATCAGAGTCCGCCCCAGCTCACAGCTGCGGACAAGTCGACTTTCCTCGCCAACCCATCGATAGTTCCCGCGGTCGTGACGCTGTCACACATCATGTCCCAGAAGTACATCGCCCAGTGGGCGTGGGGACACAATGAGCTGTGGATGGATATGCGCCGGTATCACTACACGGACGTCGACCCGGTGAGCGGAACGGAAGTGTTCCGTGGCTTTGCGCCGCCGACGAATCTGTATCCGGACAACGGTGGCAAGCTCGTGCAACGCATCAGGCCGAGGTTCAACTCTGAGTACGTCTGGAACAGGGCGGGCCTCGACGTCATCGGTGGACTTGCGACCGACTATCACACCAAACCGCTTTGGATCACACTACCATGACCAGGATAATGAGCAGATACGCGTCTCTGGCGGTGCTGGCCGTTACCGGCCTGCTGTCGGCATGTGGCGGTAAAGAATGGACGATCCCGGATCTCAGCGGACCCATCGAGACGTCGCGCATCAGATTTTTCAACTTTGGCGTCAACGCGCCGAGCGTGAACTTCTACGCGGACAACACCAAGATGACCGCGGTAACGTCGACCACCGGTACCGAGGCCACGAGTGGCGTCGCGTACGGTGGCGTCGGCTCGGGCGGGGCGTACGCCTCGATCGCGCCGGGCCAACACGCATTGACCGGCAAGATCGCCGCGGCGACGGACAAAGATGTCGCCATATCGACGGTCACGGCCGACATTGCCGACGGCAAGTACTACTCGTACTACATGAGCGGCTTCTACAACACGACCACCAAGAGCGTTGAAGGCTTTGTCGTCGAAGACAACTTTCCGATACCAACGGATATAACGACGGCAACGGTGAGATTCGTGAACGCGATCTCCAACGCGAACCCGATGACGTTGTATGTGAAGAACGCCACGACCGCTGAAACGGCGATCGGCAGCGAGGTGGCGTACAAAAGCGCCGGCGCGTTCGTGACGATACCGGCGGGCGTTTACGATATCAGCACGCGCTATACAGGAGTGACGACAAACGCGCTCTCGAGAACGGGAGTGAATTTTGTCGGCGGGAAGGTGTACACGATCACGGCACGCGGGGACATCACCGTCGCGCCAACGACCACCGGCTGCGCTGCCGCAAACAAGACTTGTTTGGACAACACGGCGAATCGATAGGTCGAAATATTTTAGCGAAAGCCTCCGGGAATCCCCGGGGGCTTTTTGTTTTGACGGGCTGGGCAGTCGGTCCTTTTAAGGCCGCCATTACGCCAACAACTCTCAGGACAGTATCCGAGCTCATCTGTTATTCGTCTGACTCGCAGGGACGGCAGTCGACCTTTTGTCGGCGCGTTTTCGTTACGCGCGTCACGCGCACGCAAGTGCGCGACCGCTGCACGCCTCTTTGGTAGCGAGGTAAAAACATGTTCGATTCGCTTGCGCAAATTTTCCCCGCGCAATGGCAAGGCGCAGTGATCCTGCTGCTCGCGCCTCTCAGCTGGCTCGCCGATGTTCAATCGACGATAGCCCACGCGCTGATTTCTGCACACCCCGCTGGACGTGCGCTCCTCTGGGCAGTGCTACTCATCCCGGTACTCGTAATTGCGGTCGGGATGTGGTGCACAGCCCTTTCTCTTTACACGATTCCGTTCCGCTCCGGCCGCGGCACCTTCCTCACTGCGCTCCTCATGACGTGGTGGGATGCGGGTCGCTGCATCTGGCTGTTCTGGAGCGGAATGCTGCGCGTCGGTGTCGCCCTCGTCGGCTGGGTTGTCGGCTCGATCCGCTTCGGGCTGCTCATGCTCAAGAACACGCTGCTGGCCGTCTTTCGCTCGCCACTCACGCTGCTGGATGGCGCGTCGCGAAGCTACTTCCAGCCCGGTGTACCCTGGCTCGCCTTCATCGTGCTCACCGTATGGTGCGCGATCGAATCGACCATCTTCACTTTCACGCTGCAGCCAACACTCGTTGAGGTTTTCGGCAGCCTCACCGGCTTCGACCCGAATCCGCGCGTGATGGCGCCGCTGCTCTGGATGTTCCTGTTCCTGCTGGTGGCGGGAAGCTTTGCCTGCGTGCAGGTGGTCACCGACGCCGTCAAAGCAAAGAAGACGGCTACGATCGTTCAGATGCTCATCGTCGAAAGCGCGGTGATGTTCTTCGAGGTCATCTTCCTCTACCGCGAGCTGATCGACGCCATCACTCCGTGGATCGCGCAGCAGTCGGGCGACTCCGTTCGACTGGGGATCGGCGCCACGCTTGCCCTCGCTTCATTCGGTTGGCTCGGTGTGCGCGGCATGTCCTGGTTCCTCTTCGGCCGCTTCGGAACGCCGGCCCTGCTGGCGATTCTCTCGCGTCAGGCCGTCGAACACGAGCACGCGCCGCGCGCCGTGGAATCAAAGGCGCAGCCAGAGATCTGGCGCGCTCCCATCAACGCTCTCAAGGCGGAGACGGCGTGGTTCCACGAAGAAGCAAAGCGAATGTTCGAGCTGCTTTCGCTGCCCGTGCTCCAGCTGTTCGCCTCGGCGATCAACTTCGCGGTCATCGTCGTGCAATCACGACCGATGTTCGTCCTGCCGTTCAATTCGCTGGACGAGGTTCTCGCCGCGGCGCCCATGCTCCACTCGCGTCCTGAGCGTGAGAAGGGCAGGATGCGCACACCAATGGATCCGATGCCGAGGATAGCGTAATGACATCCTCCCGCATTTCACTCAGAGCACGCACGCTCGCCGCAGTCGCGGCCGCCGCCCTGACATTCGGCGCGCTCGCCGGGTGCTCCGCGGCAGCGGGTGACAGCCCGCGCGTTGCACGCTCCACACTTGTCATCGCGATCGATGTCAGCGGCTCATTCGGTGGTAAAGCCCGGTACGAGAGTGCCATCGATTTCACCGCCAACTATCTCTACGCCCATATTCACGGGCTGAGCGGACTCAAGCAGCCCACGGCGGTCTTCGTCGGCTCGGTTGGTGGTGAAAAGCCTGGAGAGACCAAGTCCTTCCAGCCCATTCATACCTTCCAGAATATGAGTGTGCCCCAGATTGCGGCGTATCTCAGAAAGGAATATCCGTCGCGCGATGGACTGACGGATTTCAACCCGTTCTTCGAGCGCGTTGCGACTCTGGTCAAGCGCCAGAATCTGGTGCTCTCGCCGCTCAACATCGTAATGCTGACGGACGGAATTCCGGACACGCCGTCGGAGAAGAACGACAGCCTCAGCAAATACAAGAAGATCAACGTCAGCGGTCTGGAATATCTCTCTAAAAACACCACGGTGAGAATTCTTTACCCGCGGCCCACCGTCGCGGTACACTGGGAGAAAAACGTCCCGCGGCGCCGCGTGCGTATGTGGACCGTCGATAACGAGGTCATGCAGACCTGGCGCTCACACTATCACCCAGGCGCCAAACCGGAGAGCCAGACCGAGCTCTGGACGTGGATCTCGGACAACGTTGACTTCCGGGTGAGGAGCGGCGGAATCCTTTAGGATCGCAAAGAGAAAGAGCGGTCACTCTCTGAGTGACCGCTCTTTTCTTTTGCGCCCGTGCCTCTTCTCGCGCTCTCCACCCGTACCGCGCACACGCCCTGTGTCACCACTGGGATTGTGCAATGCTCCGGCAGGGTTCCGCGGAGCCTCCGCATACTGCTGACGGTCCATCTGCTTCACACCCATCTTGTCCGCGAGCTTCGGCGCGAACTTGGCCATCGCCGTGTTCAGCTTCGACTCGGCGCCTACCTTGATCGATCGCTTCTCGTGCGTCGCCGCCTCGAGGCGCCCGTGATTACGATGACCTGTTCATCCAATGGCTTCAATGATTTCGACATGATCTTCTCCTCGGCCTGCCCGCGAAAAAAAGCAAGCGATGTGCCGATGCCCGTCGTGAGACGTCTTTTCTGTGTTCGCTGATCCGTGCGCCTGAATGTCGCCCGGTGGGATAGCCCATCCTGATTGATCCATCCGCGAGGAGACCAGATGATACGCGTTCGCGCGCGCCTGATAGCGCTCACAGGCGTCATTGCCCTGCTAACGCCTCAAGTTGGCCGGGCGCAACCGTCCCGAATGGGTTCGCCCAATCTGTCCGGCACCTCCTGGCAGCTGGTGAGATTTCAGGGCGCGGATGGCCGGGTACTGACACCGGACGTCCGCTCGAGCTACACGATCGAGTTCGGAAGCGACGGACGCCTCACTGCACGAATCGATTGCAATCGTGGCAGCGGCACCTGGAACAGCTCTGGTGGCACTCTCACCTTTGGGCCTCTCGCCACAACGCGCGCGCAGTGCGGACGTGCTTCGCTGTACGACAGCATCGTCAGAAACTGGCCCTATATCCGTTCGTACACGATTAGAAACGGCCACCTGTTCCTTGCCTTGCAGGCCGACGGTGGCAGTTACGAATTCGAGCCAACCACTGGCGATCTGAGCGCCGGGTCGGCGGTGCGGGGCACAGCCACCTATCGCGACCGCATCATCCTTCCACACACGGCCGTGTTCGAGGCGACCATCGAGGACGTCACTCAGGGCCCGGCTCAGACCGAGCTCATTGCGCGCGTCCGCAACGAGCAGCCGGGCGGCTCGCCGATTCCCTTCGTGATCTCATACGACGATTCGCGGATTCTTCAGAATCACAGCTACGTCGTACGCGCGAGAATTCTCGTCAACGGAAGCGTCTGGTTCACCACCGACGCCAACTATCCAGTCATAACCGCCGGCCGCGTCGGCGATGTGCAGCTGATCATGCGCCGAGTGGGGTCGTCGGGCGCCACGCTTCCGGGGCGGTCCGACGGCAGACCGATCACACTGGAGAATACCTACTGGCGATTGATCAGCCTCCCGAACACCGTCGTCAGAGCGGCCAACCCGCAACAGGCCGCGAATTTCACTCTACACGCGGCGAACAAAACGGTCACCGGCTCCGGCGGCTGCAACCAACTCTCAGGGAACTACACCCTCAATGGCGACCGTCTGTCCCTGAGCCGCGTCGTGAGCACGCTCAGAGCCTGTGCCGATCCGATAATGACCAACACCGAGAGGGTATTCCTCAAGTCGCTGGGAACCGTGACGCAATGGAGAATTGTCGCCGCGAATCTCGAGCTGCTCGATGCGTCAGGTCGAGTGGTGGCTACGCTCGAGCCCGTCTACAACTAGGAGCGGCGGCGACTACTTCACGAGCTTCTGCAGGTCTCTCCACTTTACGAGTATGACGTGGTTGTCCTGCAGGGCCTTCCTGAACTCGGGGCTGTTGACGACGTCGTAGTCCCGCTGTCGCCACGCCGAGCCGTACGGTTCGTGATTCACCATCACGGCCTGCAGCTCGGCGTCGTCGTGACCGAGATGGACGATAATCTCCGAGATCCCGGGCCTGAGACCCGCCACGGCATTGAGATAGAACTCTTTCCACTTGTCGCGCGGCACTTCCTCACTCGCGATGATGACTGCGTCGAGCGGCACATCGGTGGCTGCGAGCGGCATCGGCGCGCCGCCGAATGGATTCGTCTTGAGAGCCAGGAACGGCAAGTGATACTCGTGACCCATTTTGACGTAGCTGGCCAGCAGCGCCGGCGTGCTGAATAGAGATCCCATGTGACTGTCGAGATGCGTCGGTCGGATTCCCAGCGCGCGTGCGCGCTCGATTTGCGCGCGAACTTCCAGCTCCACTTCCGGCAGCTTGGCTCTGCGTGCTACCGGCGCAACATCATCCGGCAGAGTACCGGTAGAGTCGAGGAGACTAGGCACCGCCGCCGCCGACGCCACCGTTCCCCAGCGGTAGGTCGCCCACTCGCTGGTGAGCGTGAGATGGAGGCCGAGATCCGCCTCTGGATGTGATCTGGCGTAGGCGGCGACTTCCGTCACCCACGGCGTCGGCATCATGATGCTCGCCGACGATATGACGCCCTTGTCCAGCGCGTCGAAAGTGGCGGCGTCGATCGAATGCGCCGCTCCAAGATCGTCAGCGTGCAGAATCAGCAGCTTCGCGTCTTTGGGATAACCGAGGCGCTCGGCGACGGTTTTTGTTTGCGCGACGAGAGAGGGGGCGAAGAGAAGAAAAGCCAGCGACGATCGCAGCAACATCCGCATGGAAGGCCTCAGAGATCTTTGAAGGTTTGGCGAGACAGCTGATACGCTACCACCTCGCGGCCGTTGGCATCAAGCCTGTTTGCGATCTGGGTCGCGCCGAGCTTTTCCACCGCACGCCGCGAGCGAAGGTTCTGCGGGCCGATGAGAAAGACAACGCGGTCCACGAACCTGAACGCGTGTTGCAGCATAAGATCCTTCATCTCGCCGTTGTAGCGGCCGCCCCAGTGGGAGCGGGCGAGGAACGTCCAGCCGATCTCGATCTCGCTCTCTTCCTCGTTGTATCCGAAGTAGCGGGTCGAACCGATCACGGCGCCATCACTCGCGTCGGTGACGAGGAAGGCTCCGCCCGACTCCAGGCCTACGCGAAAGAACTCGCGGAACACTTCCTCTTTATAGCGATCGCTGGCCGGATGCTGCTCCCAGATGAGAGGATCGCGGGCGACCTCGAACAGTCTGTCGAAGTCGTCAGGCTGCAGCGGTCTGAGCTCCACCAGCTTTCCTTTCAGTATCGGTTGCAGATCAAAGCCCATTCGTTGCTCTCCGGCCTTTCGCGGCGAGATAGTATGAAGCACAATACCGTCAATCTTCAATGAGAGTCCGAGCGTATTCCGATGCCGACTGGCCTGAGTGGCTGCGAATGAGCTCCGCGCTTTTC
>DATBXT010000254.1:0-5973 GCA_036514115.1 Gemmatimonadaceae bacterium | reverse complement strand
AACTGCAACTGAACGGGTGCCAGCAGCGAGAGGTCTAGGCGCGAGCAGCGAGTTCACGACGTCGGGACGTCTCTAGCGCCCTTCACAGCACAAGCAGTGGGTGTCACGCCAAGGAAGTACGTCCCGGCGTAGTGAGCTCGCTGCTCAAATCTTGACCTCTCGCTGCTGGCACCCGTTCAGTTGCAGTTGAAAGGCGTATGAGTTTCGAGGTGCCAGTTACCGAACCGCCCTCAGCCATTCAGCAGGGTCTACTGCCGGCCCCCCCCTCCGAATCTCGAAATGCAAATGCGACCCCAGCGCCGGATCGCTCACCCCGACCGTCCCCAGCGCCTGGCCCTTCACCACCCGGGATCCTTTGCGCACATCGATCCGCTCCAGCGAGCCGTACACCGAGTAGTCTCCGCCGCCGTGCTCGAGGATCACGGTGTTGCCGTAGGTGCCCATCGGTCCGGCGTACGCCACGGTTCCGCCCGAGACTGATTTCACCGGGGTTCCCGCGGCCGCGCTGATTCCGATCCCGTTCCAGCGCGTGGTCGTGTTGTTCGGATTTACGAAACGTCCGAAGCGATAGAGAAACGTGCCGTTTACCGGCCAGTCCAGCCGACCGATGTCGGTGGTTCTGATAGAGCTCGGCGACAACGCAGGCGCGCCCGCCCTGCCGCTCGCCCGCCGCCGTTCCGCCTCGAACGATGCGATGACGTTATTCAGTCTCGCCTCGCTCTTCTCCAGCTCGGCGAGCCGCGCCTTCGTGCGCCTGGTGTCCTGCTGAACGCGACTGAGGTTGCGTGACTGCAGCTCCTCGAGTGCAGCCAACCGCGCCGCTTCCTCTTCCTTCTGCGTCCTGTTCTCGGCGACGCTGCTCTGCAGCCTGACTAGCTGGATCTGCTGGGACTCGATTTTCTGGTGCAGCTCCTCGAGACGCTGCACGAGGCCTTTGTCCCTGAGTGCAAGCAGATGGAGGTACTTGTATCTGGCGACCAGTTGCCCGACGGACTGCGCGGAGAACAGCACCTCGGCGGAGTAAAGCGGCCCTCGCTTGTAGATCTCGATCAATCTCCTTTGCAGCACCGCGCGCTTCACCATCGCTTCCCGCTCGGAGCTTTGCAGATCACCGGTGGTGGTGGTGACTTCCTCCGTGATCGCGTCCAGTTGCTTGTCGAGTGACTTCACCATCCGCGCTGTGGCATCGTGCTGCTTGTCGAGAAGATTGACTTCGTCGCGCAGCTCGTGAGCGGTGTTCTGGAGACCGCTCATCTTCCTTTCGAGCTCGTCACGCTCCGCGCGAATTCGCGCCAGCTCGTCGCGCTGCGCGTTCACCCGCGCTTCGGCGGTCTCGTTCTGCTGGGCAAACAATGGGAACGACGACAGCGCCAGCGAAAGACACAGAGCCACGACCGCGCGCATCAGATCCGCCGCAGGTGTCGTCCGACTGAGACCAGACTTCCGAGGACGCCCATCAGGGCGCCGCCGATTATCCCCGCGAAGATCATCTCGCGATCGAAGAAAATCGTCTGAATGAAGTATTCGTTGACCGCGCGGTTGGCTACCCAGACGAGGAGCAGGGCGAGCAACCCGCCCAGAATTCCTTTCACGAGTCCGTCCAGCAAAAAGGGCAGGCGGATAAACATGTCCGTCGCTCCAACGAGGCGCATGATGGTGATCTCTTTGGCGCGGGCGAGCACCGTCATCCTGATGGTCGCCCCGATGATGATTATCGCGACCGCGGCGAACGCGATCCCCAGCGATATTCCCGCCACCGTGGCGATGTTGCGCAGGCGATAGAGTTTCTCTACCCACTCCTCGCCATACCGCACGTCGTCGACGAAGTGATAGGTCTTGATTCGATCGGCCACGGATTTCACTACTCGCGGGCTGCGCTGATCCGGGCGCAGATGTATCTCGATCGACGCCGGTAGAACTCCCGCTTCGAATACGTCGGCGAATTCGCCCATCTCCTTACGGGCGCGCTCCAGTGCCTGTTCCTTCGACACGTAGTCGACCCGGTTTACCTCCGGGAATTCACCCACATCCTTCATCGCCGCCGCGACGCCTTCTATGTCGGCGCTGTCGCTGAGAAAAGCGCGAATCTCCACGCGCTCCGACACCTCGTCGAGTGCTTTCCTGATGTTGATTGCGACGAGCCCGAACAAGCCGACGGCAAAGAGAGAAAATGCAATGGTCACGATCCCGAGCGCGCTCAGGAGCGGCGCCCGGCGCGACGCCGTCAGCGCCTCACGTGCCGAGCGCACTAGATCGTCTCCGAAGAAGTCGGCGGGTCGAGAGCGTCGAACGGCTCATCGAACGGTCGCGCGGAAGCGGGGGATTCCGCCGAGTCGAAAACGAGCTTGCCGTGATTGAGCTCAATCGTTCGGTAGTTGGAGCGCCGAACGAGGTCGAGGTCGTGCGTCGCCATTATCACAGCCGTGCCTGCCGCGTTGATGTCGCGCAGAAGCTGAAAGACACCACGCGTTGCCCGCTCGTCGAGATTTCCCGTGGGCTCGTCTGCGATGAGCACGAACGGGTCGTTTACAAGCGCGCGCGCGATCGCCACACGCTGCTGCTCGCCGCCTGAGAGCTCGCGCGGATAGCTCGTCGCCTTGGACGCAAGACCGACCTGGCCGAGCACGCGCGCAACCTTCGAACGGATGGTCGCCTTGGGAGCGCCCGTCACCTCGAGAGCGAAGCGAATATTCGCTTCGGCGCTTCGGTCCTCCAGCAGACGAAAATCCTGAAAGACGATTCCGATTCGCCGTCTCAAGCGCGTGATGTCGCGTCCGCTCGCATTCCTGGAGCTCACTCCGTTGATCCAGACCTCGCCCTTGGTGGGTCTGTCGTCCATGTAGAGGAGCTTGAGGATCGTTGTTTTGCCAGATCCGCTCGGGCCCGTGAGAAAGACGAATTCTCCTTTCCTCACCTGAAAGCTGACCTGCGAGAGCGCCATACCCGATCGCGGGTATTCCTTTGCGACATCGGTGATACGAATCATCGCTACTGCTGAAGCGCCTGCTCGATATCGGCGATCAGATCCTCCGCGTTCTCGATTCCGACGCTTACACGGAGGAACCCGTCGGGAATCCCGATCTTGGCGCGCTCCTCCGAGCTCAAATGCTCGTGCGAGCTGTAGCGTGGCTCGATCATGAGGGAATCGACACCGCCGAGGCTTGCTGCGTACGTGAACAGCTTGAGCTTCTGAACGAACCGAACTGCCGACGGCCCGCCGCCCTTCAGCTCGATCGCCAGCATGCCGCCGAACCCGTCGAGAATCGTTTTGGCGATTTCATGGTCGGGATGCGATGTGAGGCCGGGATAATGGACCTTTGCGAACTCCGGTCGCTTCGAGCACCACTCGGCGATCCTCATCGCGTTTTCGTTCTGACGCTTCACCCGGACGTCGATCGTCTTGAGCCCGCGCTCCAGGAGCCAGCATGCGAAAGGATCCGGAGCCTGTCCCCACACCATCATCTTGCGGCGCACTTCGTCGATGAACGGCTCGTTGCCGCAGACAACCCCCGCGAGAATGTCGTGGTGTCCGTTCAGGTACTTGGTGGCCGAATGGATGACGACGTCGACGCCGTGCTCGATGGGGCGGAAGTTCACCGGACTGGCGAAAGTCGAGTCGACGACAAGCGCGATTCCCTCTGAGTGCGCCAGACTCTGGAGGGAGTTGAGCTCCAGCACCCGGCAGGTCGGGTTCACCGGCGACTCCAGAAAAATTACCCGGGTGTTTTTCTTCAGCGCCTTGCGCCACGCCCGCGGCTCGAGCGGATTCACGAACGACACCGCGATGCCCATTCCGACGATGTCCTCCGTGAACAGTTTGCGCGTGCCTCCGTAGATCCAGGAGCTGGAGATCAGGTGGTCGCCCGGGCGGAGGAGGGCCAGCATCGCGCACGCCGTCGCCCCCATTCCGCTCGACAACACCAGCGCTGCTTCCGACCCTTCCATCTGGGCCAATCTGCGCTGAACGATCTCGGCGTTGGGAGTATTCCCGTAGCGCGTGTAGCGAAGGCCTTCGCTGGTGCCCGCTTCCTGCGCGTAGTTGACGGACTGGACGAGCGGAGATGAAACGCCAACGCCGGGAGCGGGTGGTGTCGCGCCGCCGTGAATCGCCGTCGTCGACAGTCCCAGCTTGCGTGTCCCTTCTCCCACTTGCTCTCCTAGCCGAGGTTTCGTGTGCTGCGTCCCGCGTCGAAATCGTGCTTCACGACGCGGACGATCTCCGTTGGAGCCACGCCCGGAATGTCGCGCGCGACGACATGGCCGAGACTCACCGAATCATCGACGATCAACGTCGCCAGCTCGTGACGGCGGGGTCCGTAGACCCAGACGAGCTCACCGTCTACAAGCAGGCGACTTTGGGCTTCAGACGGGTGGAGTCGCACGAGCGGGCCCCGATCTGTATCTCCCGCCCGGGTGGCTATGAAATGGGAGACCATGAGCCCCGGCCGTGACTGGCCGATCATGCTCATGCGTCGAGTCTCATCGGCTCCGAGCGCACCGTGGCGCTTCCGACGGCAACGTATCCATCGTCGTAGCGTATCAGCAGCCGCCGACGCCAAAGGGTGTCCAGCATCCGCTCAGCGGCGTCGCGCGTCAGCCCCGTCGCCTCGGCCACATCCGCGACCGCGCCGGCACCCAGCTGCGAGATGATCTCCCACGCCCGGCGCTCCTCGAGACCGATAATTCCGAGCAGGCGGGAGGCGCCGTCCGTCTGCTGAGTCACGAGCGCGAGCTTGTGGCGCTCGAGCACGGCTTCGATCGCCTCCATATGTGATTCGCTGATTCCGCGAAAGACGAAGTAGACCTCGCGGCGCGGCGCGTCCGTGCTCACGTACTGGAGCAGCAGCTTGGCGACGATCTCGTCAGCGCAGGAGAAATCGAGAAGGCCGACGTGTGAAAAATCGATCACCGTCAGCGCCCGGTCACCGATTCGATCGAGCTCCTGCTCGATCTCGCAGCGTACGGCTGCACCGGTGGGCCTGGTGACCAGGTTCGAGTAGAGCTCGCAGACGCTTTTGCGCAGCATCGAGCTCACGTCGATGTGATTGATCAAGCCACGCGCTCCGGAATCGTTATCTGCACCTGGGCTCCGGGAAAATAGGGAAGGTCCTCCACCAGTGGCTCATCTTCATCCCAGTCGCCCTTCGGAAGAACGGCGATCCGGGCCGTGCCGCTGCGGATAGAAAGTTTGCCATCCCAGTTTCCCACAAACCGCCTTACTCCGGCAAGGCCTTGACCTCGGCCCGGATCCCTGAACCGCGATGCGCCGCGCATAACGGTTTCTTCCAGCGCCTGACCATCGTCCCACCGATCCTTCCGCTGAAATCCCGGCGCGGACTCCAGCGAATGCCTGAATCCGATTCCCGGATCCGCGACGGCGATGACGACGACTTTTCTTCCGCCGAGTCGCACGCGCCAGGTGTACGTCTGTACGGCGACCCAGCCACCGCGGCCCGCGTGCTCGACAATGTTCTGGCAGACTTCGGACAGCGCCATCGTAAAGCGCATGGTGATCTTGGCGTCGAGGTTCAGGTTCTTGACCAGTGCATCCTGTGCCCGCTGCTGGATCTTGTCCACGACACCGTGGACATCGTCGCTCTTGGAGATCGAAGTCACTTCAAGAAGCACGCTCGTTTCGGTGGCTTTGGTGGTTTTCACGCGGCCCTGAATCTCGTACAGCTCTGCAGCGTGCTTGAAGAAATCCATCCGAGACCAGTAGCTGCTGACGTTCTCGGCTTCCGGGACATAGAGGATCGGACGCTCGGCTCTCGACTGCGCCAGCGCCAGCAGCGCGGTCAGCCCGTAGGGTGACGCCCAGCGCGCGTGCCTGGTGTCGACGATGATCTTCTCGTCCAGCGGCAACGGTGCCACCTGATCCAGCACTTGCTCGAACGATTTGTCTTCGAGCGAATGGGGGACATTGATAATTGTGGTCACTTGATGCTGAGCTCTCCGCGGAGGTAATCGGCGAGA
>DATBXT010000253.1:0-2374 GCA_036514115.1 Gemmatimonadaceae bacterium | reverse complement strand
CCCCCGGACAACAAGATGGTCGACGTCGGCAAGGGCACCATCAACTTCCCCGCGATTTTCGCCGAGAGCGCCAAGGCCGGGATCAAGCATTATTTCGTTGAGCACGATCAGCCGGCTGACCCCATCGCGACCATCACCAATAGCGCGGCCTACCTCAAAGAGGTGTCATTCTGAGCGGCGCCCGGCCGCCGGCACCCCGCAAGCATCAACGGAGGACTCGTCTTTCATGAAGGGCAAGAAGGTCACCCGCCGCCAGTTCGTTACCGACTCCGCGAAGATCGGCCTTGGCGTCATGATCGTCCCACGACACGTGCTCGGGGGAGTCGGCTACCAGGCGCCGAGCGATACGATGAATTTCGCGGTGGTCGGTTTCGGCGGGATGGGATCCGAGAACGCGCTGGAGCTGGCCAAGACCGAGAATCTCGTCGCCTTTGCCGATGTCGATTTCGCTTTCTCCGAGGCGAAGGTCGCGGAGAAGCTGAAAGACAACGAGAAGAAGGACAGGCCGGAAGGCATCACTCTCAAGCAGAAGTTCGACAAGGCCGCGCGCTACTCGGACTTCCGCGAGATGCTGGAGAAGCAGAAGAACATCGACGGCATCGTCATCGCCACTCCGGATCATCTCCACGCAGTCGTGGCGAAGGCCGCGATGCAAAGCGGCAAGCACGTCTATGTGCAAAAGCCGCTGACCTACTCGGTTCACGAGGCGCGAGTGCTACGCGATCTCGCTCTGTCGAATCCGAAGATCGTCACCCAGATGGGCAACCAGGGTCATTCCAGCGATGGCGCGCGCCTGATCAATGAATGGATCCAGGCGGGAATCATCGGCCCTGTGAGAGAAGTTCACGTCTGGACCAATCGCCCCGTTGTCTACTGGCCACAGGGAGTTCCACTTCCGACTGGTGGTCCGACACCGCCGGCTCCGCCCAGTCCTTTTGGAAACCCGTGGAGCTTCCGGTACGTGAACATGGTGCTGGCTTCGGCGATGGGATCGTATCCCGTTCCACCGGGCCTGCACTGGGATCTTTACGTCGGCCCGGTGGCGGAGAACGTTCCGTATCACCCGATCTATCATCCATTCAACTGGCGTGGGTGGCTGAACTTCGGCGTCGGTGCGCTCGGCGACATGGGCGCGCACCTTATCGATCATCCGTACTGGGCGCTCGGGCTCACCTATCCAACGAGCATCGAGGCGACGTCCACGCAGTGGGGGACCACCCCCGTGCCTGCGGATCCAAAGGCGCCCGCGGGCAGCCGCGAAGCGCGCGGGTACAATCGTCCCGTCTCATATCCCGTGGCGACGGCCGTCCACTACCAGTTTCCGGAGCGCGGAGCACAGCCGCCGGTGAAGCTGAGTTGGTACGACGGCGGATTGTATCCGCCGCGTCCCGATCTTCTCCCCGACGACGTCACGCTCAAGAGCGAAGGCGGCGTCATCTTCATCGGTGAGAAGGGAATTCTCATGAACGACACCTACGGCTCCAACCCGCGGCTCTTCCCGATGTCGCTCACCGAGGACGCCGCGCTTGTGCCGAAGACCTACGCCAGAATCCCGTGGAGTCACGAGATGAACTGGGTGAAGGCTATCAAGGGCGAGGCGAAAGCCAGCTCGCCACTCGAGTACGCCGCGCAGCTCACCGAGACCATGCTCCTCGGAATCGTCGCGCTGCGTACCGGGCAGGGAAGGAAGATCCTTTATGACGGCGCCCAGATGCGCGTCACCAACATCCCCGAAGCGAATCAGTACCTGACGCGAGAGTATCGCGCTGGTTGGGCGGTCTGAAAAATTTTTCCGCGAGGAAAGGGAAGCCATGATTCATCGAACTGCCGCGCGAGTGGCGGCGACTACGGGTTTGATGGCCGTCGCCGCCTGCACGCCGATGGGAAGTAATCCTCCAGCCGAGACGGGAGCGACGACGAGCGTTGCCACCGGCGTGAGCAGCGCACAAAACGCATCGGGATGGCGTCCGCTGTTCGACGGAACGAATACCGACGCGTGGCGCGGCTACAAGACCCAGACAATGCCCACGGGCTGGCACATCCAGGATGGCGTGCTGACCAAGAGTGGTCCCGTCGACGATCTCGTTACCAGGGACCAGTTCGGCAACTTCCAAATGGTGTTCGATTGGAAGCTCAGTCCCGGCGGGAACGCCGGCGTTTTCTACCGCGGCACCGAGGAATACGATCACATCTACTGGAGCGCGCCCGAGTACCAGCTGCTCGACGACGCGGGGCATCCCGACGGCAAGAGCAGACTGACGTCCGCGGGATCTGACTACGGGCTCTATCCCTCGCCAGCCGGAGTAGTCAAGCCGGCCAACGAATGGAACTCGAGCATGATCGTCGTCAACGGCAACACGGTTCAGCACTGGCT
>DATBXT010000252.1:0-3578 GCA_036514115.1 Gemmatimonadaceae bacterium | reverse complement strand
CGTCCGTGATCGAGATGACGTTGGTCGGGATGTAAGCCGAAACGTCGCCCGCTTGCGTCTCAATGATCGGCAGTGCCGTTAGCGACCCACCGGCTTTCTTTATGGTAGTGCCGTCGACGATAGACGAGTCTTCGCTCAGCTTCGCCGCTCTCTCGAGGAGACGTGAGTGCAGATAGAACACGTCGCCCGGAAACGCTTCACGCCCGGGCGGACGACGGAGAACCAGAGAGAGCTGGCGATAGGCGGCTGCCTGCTTGGACAAATCGTCATAAACGCAGAGCGTTGGAAGCCCCTCGTCATACATGAAGTATTCGGCCATAGCGCAGCCCGAGTAGGGCGCGATGTACTGCATCGGAGCCGGGTCCGACGCGCTGGCCACGACTACAATGGTGTACTCCAGGGCGCCCGCCTGGCGCAGCTTCTCTACAACGGACGCGACGGTCGAATTCTTTTGGCCTATGGCGACATAGACGCAGATGACTCCGGTTCCCTTCTGATTGATGATCGTATCGATCGCGATCGCGGTCTTGCCGGTACCGCGGTCTCCGATGATCAGCTCGCGCTGGCCACGCCCGATCGGGATCATGGAATCGATCGCCTTGATACCCGTCTGCAGCGGCTCCTTTACCGGCTGCCGCACGATGATGCCCGGCGCTTCCGACTCCACTTTGCGGGTCTTTTTGGCATCGATGGCACCAGCGCCGTCGAGCGGGCGGCCGAGTGGATCGACAACGCGCCCGACGAGCTCGCGGCCGACAGGAACTTCGAGCACACGGGCCGTGCGGCGGACCTCATCGCCCTCCTTCAGCTGGAGATAGTCACCAAGCACCACGGATCCGATGTTGTCTTCTTCCAGATTGAGCGCGAGTGCGGTGATCTTCTCCCCGGTTTCGGACGAAGTCACCTCCAGCATCTCGCCCGCCATCGCTTTCTGAAGCCCATAAATGCGGGCGATTCCGTCTTTGACCTCGAGGACGGTGCCGACTTCCTCGACATCGAGCTCGTGGAGGTCCGCCGCCTCGATTTCGCGGAGGAGAATGTCCTTGATTTCGCCGGGGCGAAGGATCGTGTCAGTGGCCATGATCTATGTGCTCTGAAGCGTGGTAGGCGGGAGGTTCGGTGAACCGTCTCGCCGGAGGGGGTAAGGCTGTTTTTGGGCGCTTGTGAAATTTATCACAAGCTCCTTTCGGAGGCAATAATGGGCTGACTGGAAGAGTTGGGCCGTTGAGAGAGACCTCGGCCCAAGGTATAGGTTGCCCAGCCTGCGACCGGTTTACGCGCGGCTCCTTGTCCTGCCTTGAGCGAACCGGTCGATGAGATCGGTGGTGCGCAGTCGCGCCAGCGACGCCGGCCGCGTCCCGAAGATCCTTTGTGCGGTGACGGCGAGGTGCGACGACGATGCGAAATCCAGAATGCGGGCGATGTCGCGGATGTCATGACCGGGGTTCTTGGCCAGCTCCGCGGCCGCGATGAGCCGCACAAGGTCGATGACCCGCTTGAGATTCGGCGCTCCGGGCTTCGCGAAGTTGCGGCTTAGGTGCTCCCGACTCAAACCCACAGCGGCCGCCAGCTCCCTGGTCGTCACGGGTCGGCCTGAATGAGCGACAATCACATCCCACGCGGAACGCTGTAGCGGCGTCGTCAGCCCCAGCGTTTGAGGCGGCTCTCCCAGCGCCTGGCGAAACCGGGTCGAGAAGGCGTGGGGATGTACGAGATCGCGGGCGGCGTTCTCATCTATCCCTTCCACGATCAGATCAATGAAGCCGAGTCCGACGCTGCGCGAGGCGGCCGGAGCATCAGACGCGCGCAGCGGCATGATTGCAAAGAACGGAGCACTCGGAAACTCCGCTGCGAGTGCGGCAGCCTTCCACGCGTCCTCGTCGGGTGCGCCGAGATCGATGATGGCTGCGTCTACGAGAACCCGGCGGAAGACACCGTCGAGCTCCTCGGAAGTGCGCGTCGACACGATCTTCCATTTGCGTCTCGGGAACGCTGACCGCACCAGGGCTTTTGCCTTCTCGCGCTGGAGATGAACGACCAGCGTCGGCAGGTTCGAGCCCTCGGCCGAAGTCATTTCAGACGCCGGCTTCGGCGGTATCGAGGTCGGGCTTCCCTTCAATGAACTGTCGCACCACAGGGTCGTGGGTGTGCTGAATCTCGTCGACGGTTCCTACCTGGCGACACTTCCCCTCGAACAGCATGGCGATGCGCGAACCGATCGTGTAGGCGCTGCGCATGTCGTGGGTGACGACGATGCTGGTAACGCCGAGGCGTTCGCGCATCCGAATCATGAGCTGGTCGATGATCGCGCTGGTGACGGGATCGAGTCCTGTCGTCGGCTCGTCGTACATGATGTACTTGGGCTGGCGAGCGATGGCGCGCGCGATTCCGACGCGTTTGCGCATTCCGCCGGAGAGCTCGGCCGGAAACTTCGACTCGACGCCGGGAAGGTCGACCAGCTCGAGTGCTTCGGCGACTCTTTTAATGATCTCCGACTCGGACATGCGGCCTTCCTTTCGGAGGCCCATGGCAACGTTGTCACCGATCGAGAGCGAATCGAAGAGCGCAGCGAACTGAAAGACGTAGCCGATCCTCGAGCGGAGATCATACAGCTCGTCTCGGGTCAGCCGCGGCACTTCTTTGCCGTCGACCCAGACGGTGCCGCTGTCGGGTTCGAGCAGGCCAACGATGTGCTTGATGGCGACGGACTTTCCGGTGCCGGAGTAGCCGATGAGCACCATCGTCTCCCCTTCCTCCACTTCGAGGGAGAAACCATCGAGGACCGTTTTGGGCCCGAAGGATTTGTGAACGTCGATGAGCTTGATCATATCACAAAGTTGAAAGTAACCGCGCCAGGAGCAAAAAAAAGGGACGAGCTCTCGCTCGTCCCTTCCTTTGCTTTCAGTTCTCGGCTTACGCCGCGAACGACCCGAGTGCGCGACCAACGTCTCCTTCGCGCAGCCGCTTGAGCGCCCGATCGCGGAGCTGACGGACGCGCTCACGAGTAACGCCGAGCAGCGAACCGATTTCCTCGAGCGTGTGCTCGCGTCCACCCTCGAGACCGAAGTACAGTCTCAGAACCTTCGCATCACGCGGCGGCAGAGTGGAAAGCGCTGTTTCGATCTCGTCGTTGAGGAAGCGATTCATTGCCTCCTCCTCGGTGTCCGGCATCTCGTCGGCGACGAAGCGCTCGATGAGTGAACGGTCGCCTTCCGGATCCATCGGAGCATCAAGTCGAACGTCGCCTGTGTTCAGCGCCGCGAGTGACTGCACGACATCAACCGACAGACCGGTGAGCTGCGACAGTTCTTCGGGTGTTGGCTCTCTGCGCATCTTCTGGCGAAGGATCTCGGACGCCTTGATGATGCGCGAAAGATCGGCGGTGCGATTCAGAGGAACGCGAACCGTACGGCCCTGACGCGCCAGCGAGGAGAGAATCGCCTGACGAATCCACCACACGGCGTAGGAGATGAACTTCACGCCCTGATCGGGATCGAACTTTCGCGCAGCCGTGAGCAGCCCGACGTTGCCTTCACCAATGAGATCGATGAGGGGCATCCCGCGGTTCTGGTATTTCT
>DATBXT010000251.1:0-18790 GCA_036514115.1 Gemmatimonadaceae bacterium | reverse complement strand
GCTGACTATTCCAATCGGCACCGAGTCGGGGCCGATCACCGCGAAATTCGACGACGTGAGTGTTTGTCCGGGATCGACCGGCTTGTCGAAAGTCACCTGCAGCGTTGTAGAGTCGATCGCACGAACGTCGCGGATCCGCGGCGGGATCGTGTCGTGGGTGAAAATGACGAGATCGCTGCGTCCGCTATCTGCGAGGGAAATGGAAACGCTATCCCACGGCTCACTCGGATCGATGCCTGCATTGCTGTTGCGGTCCAGGTACGCGCGGAGCGTATATCGCGCCGGCGGCATGTGCTCCATGAGGAAGTAGCCGTTGGAATCCGCGATTGCGATATACGGGTGAATGCTGTCGGGAAGCGCAAAAGATTCGACGAGCGCGCCCGCGGCGGGCGAGCCCGACGCCCAATCGAAGACGTTGCCTGTGATCCTCGTGTGCGGAATCGTTCTGCCC
This sequence comes from Gemmatimonadaceae bacterium, assembly GCA_036514115.1. Classification (GTDB taxonomy): domain Bacteria; phylum Gemmatimonadota; class Gemmatimonadetes; order Gemmatimonadales; family Gemmatimonadaceae; genus UBA4720. The sequence continues at coordinate 18,339 of DATBXT010000251.1, read as the reverse complement.
GTGGAAAAGAAGGTCGTCACGCCGGTGTTGCGGACATTGCCGCGGATGTCTGCTACACCCTTCTGCATGATGACGGTGTAGGCGGTATTCGGAAGCCACCCGCGCGATGGTCTCACTCCGATCGTCTCCCGATGCCACGACGCTGACGGTGCGCCGTTCCGCGGCGAAATCAGGAACAGGTTGGAGAGTGACGTAACCGAAGCGGGTCTCTCTGACACCACCTCATCGAAGTGGAACAGCAGCTCCTTCGGGCGAACGCCGAGCGCGCCAGAATCGGGAGTGATGGCGAGCAGCTGCGGCGCAGCCACATCAGGCGGACCGCCGGGCGGCATACCCGGGGATGCACAGCCCAATGCAAACAACGCGACGGCGATCAGCCGCCGCAAAGTGCTGACACCTTGTCCGCGAGCTGCACGCGCCGTTTGGTCCAGTCCTGCTCTTTCTTTCGTTCCGCCTCGACGACGTTGGCGGGCGCGCGCTTGGTGAATCCCTCGTTCTGAAGACGCTTGGAAAGCGCACTGAGCTGGGTCTCGAGCTGCTCGAGCTCAGCGCGGAGCTTGCCGCACTCCTTTGTCAGGTCGACAAGTCCGCCGAGGGGTACGATGACTTCACTACCGTCGGGGAGCACCGCATGCGCAGCACCCGCCTCCGCCGATTCGCCGCCAATCTGTACAGTTGAACGGGAAAGTCTCCCGATCAGAGGTGCGTGATCTCTGAAAACCGTTTCGTTGGCGCGCGACTGGATCGAGACATCTATCGCCTTGCCGGGCGGAATGGCGTAGTCGGAACGGATTTGCCGCACCGCTCTGACAGCGTCGCAGATGAGATCGAAGCTGGCCATCGCGGCGCGTTCTTCGCCGGCGACCGGATGTGAAATCGGCCACGGCGCGACCGCCAGGAACTCGGCGCGATCCGCGTCTACTGGAAAGGGAAGACGCTGCCAGAGAGTCTCGGTGATGAAGGGCATGATCGGGTGCAGAAGTCTGAGCGCCCCGTCGAACGCGTGGGTGAGCACCGCACGCGCAACTTCGCTGTCGTTGCCGGCGCCGCCTATGCGGCCTTTAGTCGTCTCCAGATACCAGTCGGCCAGGTCATTCCAGACGAAACGTCGGGCCGCTTCGGAGTATTCGCTGAGACGAAGTCCGCTGTAGCGTTCTTCAGCGCGCCACTTTCCCTTCTCTGGCCGCGCCGGTCCCAGCGCAGCGTTGCACTCCAGGGTGGTCGCGTTGAGCCGGCCGAGTATCCATCGGTCGGGAAGAGTCAGGTCGGCATCACGCAGCTCGTCGACGCTTCGGACGGGAGTGCCGCCGACGTTCGAGAGCAAAAAGCGCCCAATGTTCCAGAGCTTGGTGGCGAAGTTCCGTCCCGGCGCGAAAGAGCGCTCGAGATCTCTGTGGTCGAGCATGAGATCGGCTCCCATGCCCATGCCCGAGATCACGGTGTAGCGAAGCGCGTCGGCGCCGAACTGGTTGACGACATCGAGTGGGTCGATGCCGTTGCCGAGCGACTTCGACATTTTGACGTGGTTCATGTCGCGCACCGTACCGGTTAGATACACGGTGTGGAACGGTGGCGCGTCCATGAACGCGTAGCCGGCCATGATCATGCGCGAGACCCAGAAGAAAAGAATCTCGGGGGCGGTGATCAGGTCGTCGGTCGGATAAAACGCGGCCAGCGCCGCGGAGCTCTTGTCCGGCCAGCCGAGGGTCGAGATCGGGAACAGCCAGGATGAGAACCAGGTATCGAGGACATCTTCGTCCTGACGCACAGTGCCACCGCACTTTTCGCAGGCCGCGACGTCGGTTCGACTGACGATGGCGTTGTCGCACTTCTCGCAATACCAGACCGGTATGCGATGACCCCACCACAACTGGCGTGAGATGTTCCAGTCGCGGATGTTCTCGAGCCAGTTGACGTAAACCGCTTCCCAGCGTTCGGGAAGAATACGAATGGTGCCGTCGCGCACGGCTTTGAGTGCAGGCTTGGCGAGGGGCTCCATCCTGACGAACCACTGGTCGGACAGGCGTGGCTCCACCACGGTGTCGCAACGGTAGCAGTGACGCACCGCGTGCTGATGCGGCTGGGCCTCCAACAGCAGCTTCGATTTTTCGAGCGATCTGATTATCCGCTCACGCGCCTCGAACCGGTCGATGCCGAGCAGATCGGCGGGCACGCGCGCGTCCGCATCGATCCCGTTCGCCATAGTTCCGTCGGCCGCCATGACGACGGGCATCGACAGCTTGTGCCGCTTGCCGACCTCGAAATCATTCGGATCGTGGGCAGGAGTGATCTTGACCACTCCGGTGCCAAACGCCGGATCCACGTACTCGTCGGCGATGATCGGGATCTCGATGTTGGCGATCGGCAACATTACCGTTTTTCCGATCAAGGTCTTGTAACGCTCGTCATCGGGATGAACCGCGACAGCCACGTCACCGAGCATCGTTTCGGGCCGGGTTGTCGCAACGGTCAACGTTGCATTTCCTTTGGCGCCGGCGATCGGGTAGGCGATGTGGTAGAGCGAGCCAGCCTCCTCAGTGTGCTCGGCTTCCTCGTCGCTCAGCGAAGTCAGGCAGCGCGGACACCAGTGGATGACGCGGTGACCACGATAGATCAGCCCGCGCTCGTAGAGCTGCACGAACGCTTCGCGAACGCCGACCGATAGCTCCGGAGAAAACGTGTACGCGGTGCGGTTCCAGTCCGCGGACGCACCGATCGCGCGCAGCTGGCGAAGGATCTCGCCGCCGGTCTCCTCGACGAACGCGACTGTTCGCGCGACGAATGCCTCGCGCCCGAGGTCCGCCTTCGACTTACCCTCGGCCGCCAGCTGCTTCTCGATGATGTTCTGTGTGGCGATGCCGGCGTGATCGGTACCGGGAACCCAGAGCGTCTCGTCGCCAACCATGCGGCGCCAGCGGACTACGACATCCTGCACGGTGTTATTGAGCCCGTGCCCCATATGCAGCACCGCGGTGACGTTGGGCGGCGGCATCACCACGACGAACGGATCGCGATCGCCCCCGTTGCGTCGACTGCGCTTTTCTTCAGCCGCGAAGATTCCAGCGTCGATCCAACGCTGGTATATGGCGCGCTCCGTCTCCCCAGGGTCGTACTGGGCGGGCAGATCGTGATTTGTGCTCATCTCAGGCGCAAGTTAACGGGCGCCAATTTCTCGGGTAAGACTCGCGGTCTTACCCGAGACGCTTATTGCCAGAAGCTAGGCGCTCTCTGGTCTCGCGCGCACGCCGTTGGTCGGCGGTGCGTGTTCAGGATCGGCCACGTGATCGGCCTTAGGCACACCGGTCGGCGCCACTGGCGATCCATCGGTACGGCCGCCGCGCGCTTTCTTGGTTGTAGTCTTCCGGCGCTCAGCGGCGTCGGGAATATCTTCAGCTGCTGCCATGAATGCATTGTCCTCTTTGAGGGAACGATCTTCCAGTACGTTGCGGGGATCGGCGTGACGATCGATCTCCGCGGAATTTCCCTGACGGCGACGGCCCGTTCCGACCTGCTGTCCTTCCCAGTGCCTTTCGGTGAATGACGGGTCGCCATCCTCGTAACGATGGGCCGCGTCTTCGAAGAGATCTTCTTCGGTGCGGACCGCGAGACGGTTGACCACGGTCTCGACGTCGGGGACTCCACGCGCGACCACCACTGCCTGGCGGGACTCCTCTTCCGAATTCACCCAGCCGGTGAGCTCGATGATTCCATCTTCCACCGCGCCGATGTCGATCGCGCGCTCGCTCAGGGTCGGGTCATTCCGAAAAGCTTCGAGAACCCGATCTTCCAGCTCCTCGGATCCGTTCACCGAAGCCTGGGGTGTCTCGAGATCCTCGTCGAAATCGGGATCGAACTCATCCTCGTCGAGGCCCTCATAGTCGAAATCCTCTTCGCCATCTGTGCCGCCTCCGAACGTGTCCTTGATTCGGTCAGTCAATCCCTTGAACCCCCCGAAGCGTTCGGCCATCAGGACTCCGGCGGCGAAGCCGGCCGCAGCGCCAATGGCAATGAAAAGCGTGCTGCGCGAAGAAGATTCTTCTTCCTCTTCGTCGTAGATGTAGGGGACCTCGTTGCGAAAGCGAAAGCGGGACATAAGTGTAGGGCCTGTGGCGAAGGGTATCTGCAAACGATACCTTAACGGGGAGCAAAAGAAAGGCCATCCGCAGTACCCGAAATCATACGAAAAATGTTGACGCTGAAGCTCCCTGACGGCGCCACCCGTGAAGTCCCCGAAGGCGCTTTGCCGCGCGATATCGTCGCGTCAATCGGGCCCCGGTTGCTCCGCGACGCAGTCGCGGTCAAGATAGACGGCGAAGTCCAGGACCTGATCACTCCGCTCAGAAAGGGCGGCGATTTCCGTGTTCTCACTGAAAAGGATCCGGAATCACTGGGCGTACTGCGCCACTCCGGCGCGCACATTCTGGCGACTGCCGTTCGACGGCTGAGGCCCGACGCCAAGATCGGCTTCGGTCCGGCAATCGAGGACGGCTTCTACTACGACTTCGAGGTCGAACAACCATTCACTCCTGAGGATCTCGCGCAGTTCGAGTCTGAGATGAAGAAGGTCATCGCCGAGAAATATCCGTTCACTCGCGAGGAAGTCTCTCAGGGCGAAGCGAAGAAGCGTTTCTCGGATGATCCGCTCAAGCTCGAGCGGCTGGGCGAGTTTTCCGACGACGAGATCATCTCGACCTACACGGACGGGCCGTTCATCGATCTATGCCGCGGACCTCACGTCCCCGACACTTCGTACCTCAAGAACTTCAAGCTTCTGCATACTGCCGGAGCGTATTGGCGCGGCGACGAGCACCGCCAAATGCTCCAGCGCATCTACGCCACCGCTTTCTGGAAGAAGGAAGATCTCGAGGCGCATCTGCATCGCCTCGAGGAAGCGAAGAGGCGCGACCACCGCGCGCTGGCCCAGCAGCTCGACCTTTACTCGACTGATCCGCGAGTTGGACCAGGGCTCATTCTCTGGCACCCGAAGGGCGCGATCATTCGCAACGAGATCGAGGAGTATGAGCGCGCGCTGATTCTTCGCCACGGTTACGAGCTCGTCTTCACTCCCCACATCGTAAGCGAGAAGCTGTTCCAGATCTCAGGACATCTCGAGAACTTCAAGGAGAACATGTTCGGGGCGATGGATGTCGAAGGCGCCAGCTATCGCCCCAAGCCGATGAACTGCCCGGGGCACATCTGCATCTATCAGTCGCACCAGCGCTCCTACCGCGATCTACCGATCCGCTACGCCGAGTTCGGTGCGGTGTATCGCTATGAACGGAGTGGAGTGCTGCACGGGATGATGCGCGTCCGCGGATTCACCCAGGACGACGCCCACATTTTCTGCACTCTGGAGCAGGTTCCAGCAGAGATCGAGCGTCTTCTCGATCTCTGCGACGAGATGCTGAAGACATTCGGCTATCCGTACACCATCGAGCTGGCGACCCGCCCCGACAAGGCACTGGGCGAGCCCGAACGGTGGAAGCAGGCCGAGAATACTCTGGCGGAAGTTCTGAAGAAGCGCGGCCAGGAATTCATCTACGATGAAGGTGGAGGCGCTTTCTACGGACCGAAGCTCGACTTCAAGCTGATCGATGCCATCGGCCGGAAGTGGCAGGGACCGACTGTGCAGCTCGACTTCAATCTGCCGGAGCGTTTCGGGCTGGAGTACACCGGCGCCGACAACACACCGCATCGACCGACGATGCTGCATCGCGTTCTGGTGGGATCGATGGAGCGATTTGTCGGCGGTTTGATCGAGCACTATGCCGGCGCGTTCCCGTTATGGCTGGCGCCCGAGCAGGTGCGGGTGATTCCGATCGCCGACGAGGTCAAGGATTTCGCGAAGTCGGTGGTCGAGCGACTCAAGGCTCGCGGGGTGCGCGCGCATCTCGACGACCGGTCCGAGACGCTCAATTATCGGATTCGGGATGGCGAGGTGCACAAGATCCCGTACATGGCAGTGGTCGGAAAGCGCGAGGCCGAGGCTGACTCGATCGCGCTGCGCGTCAGGGGTGCTGGGAAAAAGCAGGAAGTCATTGCCGTCGGAGATTTTCTCGCGCGCGTAGAAGACGAGCTCGCGATGCGTGCGCTCACGCCATAGCAGCTCAGGCAGCCACAATCAAATCGGAGCATAGCATGCGTCGCATGTCGCCGTTCACTGTTGCCGCCGTTCTGCTCCTCGCCGTGTCATCGGCGGCGCGCGCGCAGCAGACTACCGTTTTGCGCGCGGCGCGAATGATCGACGGCACCGGCGCGGCGCCCGTCAACAATGCGGCGATCGTAATCAGCGACGATCGAATCGTCGCCGTCGGATCCGCTGCGTCGGTGACGGTTCCAGCCGGGGCGAAGGTTCTCGATCTCGGCGATGTGACGCTGCTGCCGGGGTTCATCGACGCGCACACGCACATCATCGGCAGGACACTCGGCGATCCGATGGCCGACATGGCGGTGGTGAGGGACTACGCGGGCTACGGTGCGATCGTCGGCGTCGATAACGCGCGCAGGACGCTGATGGCAGGTTTTACGAGCATCCGCGTCGTTGGCGCGTCGAACTTCGACGACATGGCACTTCGTCAGGCGATCGAGGATGGTCGGGTGCCGGGGCCACGGATGGAAAATGCCGGTCACGCAATTGGTATCACCGGCGGCCACTGCGATGAAAATGGATTTCGTCCCGGGCTGCTGAAGTACGGCCCCGAAGAGGGCGTCGCCGACGGCGTGGATCAGGTGCGCGCCGCCGTGCGGTACCAGGTGAAGTCAGGCGCCGACGTCGTAAAGACGTGCGCCACTGGTGGCGTGCTCTCCGAAGGGGATGCCGTCGGCGCGACCCAGTACACCTACGAGGAAATGAAGGCACTCGTCGACGAAGCGACCAAGCTGGGACGAAAAGTCGCCGCTCACGCCCACGGCACTGAGGGAATCAAGATCGCGGTGCGCGCGGGAGTGTCGTCCATCGAGCATGGCTCCTTCCTCGACGACGAGGGAGCGAAGATGATGGCGCAGCGCGGCACCTTCCTCGTTCCGACGATGATGGCAGGCGAGACCGTTGAGCGTTTTGCGAAAAACGGCGTCCTCAAAGGACTTCGCGCGCAAAAAGCGTTGGCGGCGGCAGCTGCGATGCGAAACGCGGCGAAAATCGCCGTCGCCAATCACGTCCAGATCGCGCTCGGCACGGACGCCGGCGTGATTCCACACGGCACCAACGCTCACGAGTTCGGCCTCATGGTGGAATGGGGCGGTCTCACGCCTATGGCTGCGCTGAACGCCGGCACGCTGAACGCAGCGAAGCTGCTCGGGTGGGAAGGCCGGGTCGGCTCACTGGCGACAGGCAAGCTCGCCGACATCGTAGCGGTGCCGGGTGATCCGCTCGCCGACATTCACGCCACGGAGCGCGTCAGCTTCGTGATGAAAGGCGGAGTGATCTACAAGGGTCCGGGCGCGGAGAATCGCTAGGCTGAGCCCGGGCTCGCCGCCGCGAGCTCGGCTTCTTCGCTCTTGTCTTCCACCTGTCTGAGAGCCCGTCGCAGAACCTTCCCGATCTGGGTCTTCGGCAGCTCAGTTACGAATTCGTACTTGGCGGGGACCTTGTAATAGACGAGATGATCGCGGCAGTACGTCTTTAATTCCGACGCGCTCGCTTTATGATCAGCGCGGAGCACGACGAAGGCCTTCACGACTTCGCCCCGCATCTTGTCCGGAACGCCGATCACTCCGACCTCGCTCACCGCGGGATGCGCCGAAAGAACTTCTTCGATCTCCCGCGGCCAGACCTGGAATCCGCAGGTCTTGATGAGATCCTTTTTGCGGTCGACGATGAAGATATATCCGTCGTCGTCCATGTAGCCGAGGTCGCCGGTATGCAGCGCGCGCTGTCCGAGATGATCGGTGCGAAGCATCTCCGCGGTTTCGTCGGGGCGATTCCAGTAGCCCAGCATCAGCTGCGGTGCGCTGAGCACGATCTCTCCGACTTCTCCTGCCGGCATCGGCGTGCTCCCATCGTCGGAGTCAACGATGCGGACGTGGACGTCGGGAAGGGGCATTCCGATGGAGCCCGTTTTCTTTTCCCCCTGCACAGGATTGGCGACAACCGCCATCTGCGCTTCGGTGAGCGAATATCCTTCGACGATGACGCCGCCGGTGAGCTCCTCGAATCGCTTTCGGGTTTCCGCCATCAGCGCTGCCGCTCCCGAGAAACAGAGCTTGATCGAGTGGAAGTCGATAGCGCCGGTCCGGGCCAGCGAGTGGTTCATAATACCGTGCAACAGCGTCGGGACAGTGCAGATGAACGCGGGCCTCGTGGTCTTGATCTCCTGCAGCAGCGCAGGAATGTCGCGCGGATTCGGGATGAGCGAGATCGGGTTGTGATTGATCAGCGCCAGGCTTTGCACGCCGGTGTTACCGTAGGTGTGGAACAGCGGCAGCGGCATGAGGATCGAGTCGGTCCACTCATTCATCGCCGGACTGAGCCAAGTCTTCAGCTGATGCCCTGCGACGACCATTCCGCGGTGTGATCCGACGACGCCTTTCGGAGTCCCCGTCGTCCCGCCGCTCATGAGGATCGTGGCGGGATCGTCGGGTGCGACGCGCTTCGCAACCTTCCCCCGATGCCGGCGCAGGAGGCTGGTCAACCGGAAGTCTCCGTCGCTCAGCTCGATGCGCTCGCCGTCCTTCTTTTCCTTGAGCAGCGTGTAGCCCAGTCGCAGCTTCAATGGGAGATAGTCCTTGATGCCGCAGGCAATTACGCGTTTGAGCGAAGTCTTCGGCTGGACTGCTTTGATTTTCTCGTAAAAGCGGTTCAGCACCACGATAGTTTCGGCGCCCGTCGTCTGCAGCGCGTCTTCGGTCTCTCGCTCGGTATATGTCGGATTGAATGGACATGCTATCGCACCCAGCTTCCACGCGCCGAATTCGGCGACGAAAAACTGGGGACAATTGGGCAGGCAAATCGCTACGCGGTCTCCCGCTCCGACGCCCATCGAGCTGAGCGCCGCGGCCAGTGCATCGCTCTCTTCGTCGAGCCGCTGGTAATCGACCGTCGCGCCCTGGAAGAGCAGCACTGCTCGGTGTGGCCACTTCGTCGCGGCCTCACGGAGATAGTCCAAGAGCGTAAGGTCCGGATACGGATGAAGCGATGCCGGGATGCCGTCGTCGTAGTTCGCGACCCATCTGGATTCAGTCATGGCGACCTCCTTTGACGGGCGAATCATGCGCTAATTTGCGGGATCACGCAGTACGTCAACCTACGTAGATCTGCCCCCATACCCTTGCTCCTACTCCCATGACAGTCGTAACAGGACTTCACCATATAACCTGCATCTCGGGAGCCGCCCAGGACAACGTGGACTTTTATTCAGGCGTGCTCGGGATGCGCCTGGTGAAGAAGAGCGTCAATCAGGATTCTCCCGGCACATATCACCTCTTCTACGCCGATGCTGACGGGCATCCGGGCACCGACATCACGTTTTTCCCGTGGCCGGAAATGCCGCCGGCAAAGGAAGGCGCGGGTCTGGCAACGGAAGTGTCGCTCGCCATTCCACTCGGCGCAATCGATTACTGGATCGGTCGCCTGGGCGAGCATCACATCGCCGTCGGAGAGATCGAGACGCGGCGTGGAACCTCGGCCGTTACCTTCCGCGATCCACACGGACTGCCGCTGTCGCTGCATGAGACTGGGGACGATCGCGAGTTCACCGCCTGGGCCGACAGCCCCGTTCCGCCCGAGAAACAGATCCGCGGCCTGCATTCCGTGCGGTTGTGGGAGCGCGATCTCGCACTGTCATCTGCTTTCCTGACCGGCGTCCTTGGTTTCATCGACATTGGCGTAGAGCAGGAGTGGCAGGGATTCTCGATCGGCGGTGGTGGCTCGGGGCGTTATCTGGAGATTCGCGAAGCCGCGGATGCCGACCGCGGACGGTGGGGAACCGGCGGAGTACATCACGTTGCCTGGCGCGTGCCTGACGACAAGTCCGAGCTGGAGGTCCGCGAGCGGATCGATCGCGCTCGGCGGAGACCGACCGAAGTCATCGATCGGTTCTGGTTCAAGTCCGTCTACTTTCTGGAGCCCGGCGGGGTGTTGTTCGAGATCGCTACCGACGGTCCGGGCTTCACCGTCGACGAAGATCCGGCCACGCTCGGCGAGCACCTCGTGCTGCCGCCGTGGCTGGAGCCGCATCGCGGCGAGATCGAGGCGGCACTCCCCCCGATCAAGCCGCCGACAGAATCGGTGCGCTAAGGAGCCTTGGTGCCGGTGCTCGTAAGCACCATGACGGAATCAGGCGTCTTCACGACGTAGTGCGCGGTCGTGGTACCAGAGAGCGTTCCGTTCTGAAGATGCCACCAACCTATCGTGCGAACCTTGACGCCCTTCCGCCGGACGCTGGAGTATTCCGCGCTTTCGGTGTGGATGCTGTCACCGTCGACGGTAACCGTCACTGGCACGGCCGGGCGGCCAGCAAAATTGAACGACCAGCCAGAAGTGTTGCCGGTCGCGTTGAGAACGTACTTCGTCGGCGTCGTATCGCCACTGGCTGGCACCGAAGACATGTTCCACTTGCCGGCAACATCAGCGAGGTTGATCGGCGCCGGCGCAGCAGACGTGGTGGAAGCTGTCGTGGACGCCACCGTGGTCGAAGATGTATCGACCGCGGCATTGTCTTTCTTGGCGCATCCAGCAATCAGCATGGCGGAGCAGCAGAGCGAGATGCGGGTGGCGCGTTGCAACGTCGGCATGAATCCCCCGTTGAATTAACGAACGCCGTTCACTCGGCATAATGCCGAGCGCGGGCGAACGTAGCTTGAACGGGTGGCTGCGGCAAGCGCAGTCTATTTGTTTCTGACGTCCCTCAGCGCGGCGCGCAGCTCGTCGGTGATCAGGTTCGACGAATAGTCCATCAGCTGATTCAGCGCGCCCTGAAAATCCGCGACGCTCACTCTGCCTATGGTGCTGGCGGTGATGACCGAGCCTGGAATCGGACTCCTGCTCTCGACGTAGGGCGTCAGTCGATCGCGCCCGTGCACGTTGATGTTCCAGATCTCGCGGCCAGTGCGACGATCGAGCAACACTGCTTCAGCGTAGGTGAACAGGTACGCGGCTTCATCGGCCTTCGCGTTGATGCCGAACCGCTCCATCCTGACTTCCATCAGATAGTCGGCCTGGTTCTCGTCGGTGATGGGGCGCGTGCCGAGGTATCTGCTCGCCCGCTGAAGTGTGCGTTGCGCCAGCACCGATGGGATGTCGATGCGGGCGGTGGCGCTGTCGAGACGCGCGCTTGCCCGGCGGCCTTCCTTTTCTCTCGCGACGTCCGCACCGGCTCGGACAACTGCCTCGACCGGGTTACGCGAGTTGGAGAGGTCGTAGTAGCCCGTAAGCAGTTCGGGTGACGGCGGCGCGATGTACACCACCGCCAGCGTCCGACTCGTGAACGGGTACTCAGCGAGATGGTGACCGCCGCCGCAGGACGCGAGGGCGCCAACGGATCCAAGGCCAATGAAGGCCGCGCGCAGGGCGGCAAGGCTCGAACGATGCGTGGTACTCATTTGGTTTTCCGGAGCGGGTAGATGTGACCAGCGGCGACCTTGTGGCCGCCGCTGGTCTCACCTTTTAGACGACAGGGGAGGTGGTGGGTTACTGCTCTGTCGGCCTTATTTTGCTCCGCCGCGGTATACGACCTTCCAGACGCGTCCGCCCTTGTCATCGGTGATATAAATCGCGCCGTCCGGACCCTGGGCGAGCGCCGTCGGACGATGAAGGGCCTTGTCCGTTGCATCCGGACCTATGGGACCTCCGACGAATCCGTCCGCGAAATCCTCGAATTTCGACCCGTCGGTTGGTTTGCCGCCGGAGAAGGGGACGAAGACGACCTTGTAGCCCCCCTGCTTGCCAGGCGCCCGGTTCCAGGAGCCGTGGAACGCGATGAAGGCGCCGCCCTTGTAGTGCGCTGGATATTGCGAGCCGGTGTAGAACACCAATCCGTCGGGCGCCCAGTGGGCGGGGAACCAGGCTTCGGGGGCTTTCTTTCCGGCGCAGTCTCCCACCGTCTTGCCGTCGCCACCGTACTCGGGAGCGAGTACGAGCTTGTTCTGCTGCTGCCCATCGAAGTAGCAGTACGGCCAACCGTAATCACCACCCTGCTCGATCTTGAGCAGCTCCTCGGCGGGGAGGTTCTGTCCCTGCTCTGGGGTGAAAAGTTTCGACCAGTTCTCGGCCAGCTGATCCCGACCGTGCTGGGTGGAATAGAGCTGGCCGCTGCCATCGAGCGCGATGCCGACTGCATTCCGAATTCCCGTCGCGTAACGGCCTGCGGACGAGAACTGCTGGTTCGTCTTGTTGGCGGCGTAACGCCAGATCCCGCCGCGGGTCTGGAGCTCGACGCAGGGTTTCTGTCCCGCGGAATTCGCTGTCCGATTCTTGGCCTGGCAGGAGTTCGTCGCTGACCCGACATCCATGAAGATGTTGCCGCTGCCGTCGATGACGAACGGATGCATCGGGTGATCGCCGCTGGCGGGGAGCTTGTTGACAATCAGCTCAGACTTCGCCGACGTCGGCACCATGCTGTCGGTGGATACAGGATAGCGAACGATTCGCTTGGATGCCGTGTCGCCTTCTTCGACGTACAGCGATCCGTTGTACAGCGCGATGCCCGTCCCGCCACCGTTCTTCTGCCTCGCGTCAGGGCCAAAGCGCTTGATGACGTCCGCCTTACCGTCGTTGTTGGTGTCACGCAGGGCGACGATGAAGCCACCGGCCGGCGCGGGCGTGTTGAAGTACTGTCCGCTCCAGGTGTTGACGTAAGCGTCGCCGTTCGAGGCGATGACGATGTCCCGCGGATGACCGAGAGAATCGGCAAACACCGTTGCGCAGAAACCGGCGGGAAGAGTGATACCGCCGTTGTCGGCCGCGCACGCCGCCGACGATTGCGTTGACGCCTGGGTACTACTCGCCGCGGTGCTGTCGCTGCTGCCCGTTTTGTCGGACTTGGCGCATGCAACAAGCGCGACCGCCAGCGCACTCCACTTTCTGAACATTTTTGCCCTCCGGCATGAACAGGACTTACCAGCTCAGCGTCGGTTGTGCACCCGCCGGCCGCTGACCGGTCCGAGATCAACGAGGAGCGCCAGGACAAGACCCACCACTGGCCAGAACGTCCAATGCCCGCCGAACCAGTTGTGGACGACCGAATACCAGAGCAGGGTCGTCGGCAGAAACACGAATCCGATTATCGGCCACAGCAGGTTGTCGAAAACGCCACGGAACCAGTGGGTAAAAAACCAGAGCACCGCCACTACGAGCCGCGGGGCGGCCAGAGCCAGGAGTGTCATGATGCACGGCATCGATCAGATTTCCTCTCGCCTTTTGCGCATTGAGGGTTGACTGAATGATTCGGTCGTGCCTGGTACTCGATCGGGTGCTGCCAGCTCTTTTACTTCCCGTCGCTCCTTTCGGCGGAGTGCATCCGCATTGTTCGTGCGAGGCTTGACTACCTACCGGTTCAACGGGGCAGAGCGGGAGTCTCCCGCTCGGCGAGCAGCTTCGCGGAGAAGCGCTGCGCTTCCGCGATTCTTTCCACTTCGACGGCGATTGCGTCGACGGATTGCTGGAGCTGGTCCAGCCGCTGGTCGTACAACGGGCTCGGCAGCTCCTTCAAGGGTTGTGGCTTGATGTTACGGATGAATCGAACCGTGATGGCGGCAAGAGCGGCAACCACCACGACGATGATTATCATAACGACGCCAAAGTTGGCAACTTCAGGATCCATTGCTGCCTCGGGTTTGGAATGTCAGCACAGGGTATCCTACGAATTCCTGGCGGCGGAGTTACAGATATAAATGCAACTTAGTGCGGCATGACTCAACTACGCAGTTACGACGCAATCGTCGTCGGACTCGGCGCGATGGGGTCGGCGACGCTCTACCATCTGGCGCGGCGAGGCGTCCGCGCAGTGGGGCTGGACCAGTTTTCTCCCGGCCACACTTTCGGCTCGTCTCATGGCGATAGTCGCATCATCCGGGAGACGTACTTCGAGCATCCTTTGTACGTCCCGCTGGTTCAGCGTGCCCACCACCTGTGGCGCGAGCTCGAGGAGAACACCGGGAAATCCCTGATGAAGATTACCGGCGGCCTGATGATTGGACCGCCGGAGGGAATGGTCGTCGCCGGAACGCTGAGAAGCGTTCGAGAGCACGGACTTCCGCACGAGGTGTTGGAGGCGGACGAGCTAAGGAAAAGATTTCCGGCCTTTCGTCTTCCTGATGGTGCCGCTGCGGTTCTCGATCCGCGGGCAGGTTATCTGGACCCGGAAGCGTGCACGCGATCGCACCTCTCTGCAGCAGTTGGTGCGGGAGCAGAAACGCGCTTCAACGAACCGGTCGTCGATTGGTGCGCGGATGGGGAGGACGTGCGGGTGACCACTGCAGCGGGCGAATACATCGCCGATCGAATGGTTTTGTGCGCGGGGCCGTGGACACAGAAACTGGCGCACCTGCCGGCGCTAAAGCTTACGGTGGAGCGCCAGTCAGTCTTCTGGTTTGATCCGCCTGCGTTTCCAGGATACGAACCCGATGGATTTCCGATCTACGCTTACGAGTTCAAACCCGGAACGATCTGTTACGGGTTTCCGGCTCTGTCGCGGGGTATGAAGGCGTCTGTAATGCACGACGGGCAGACCGTAAACGATGCGGACCATGTCGATCGACAGGTCGGGGCGGCGGAGGTAGCACCGCTTCGCGACGCGCTGCGTCCAATACTGCCCAGTCTTGCTGATTCGGCAGTCCACGAGACCACGGTGTGTCTCTTCACCAATACAGTCGACCACGACTTCGTCATCGACTGGCATCCACTCCACCCCAACGTGCTCATCTCGAGCCCGTGCTCAGGCCACGGGTTCAAATTCGCCAGCGCCATCGGTGAGCTTCAGGCGGATCTGATTGTCGACGGCAAAACAGGTTTCGACCTCTCACCGTTCGCGATCGCCCGGTAAGACCGGGGCTATAACGAAACCTTGACGAAGGTGGACTCGATCAGGTGCGGCGTCCCGGCGCCGTCTGCGTCGAAGATGCGCACCTGATAGTCGCCGGGGGTGAGGTCCCGGATTGTGCCGCGATATTCGATCACGGATCTCCGCGCTGAAGTGGCGCAATCAGCTGGCTCAACGTACACGCGCCCAATAACCGCGAGATCGTGCGGCTCGCGACTCAGGGTCGCCTCGACGTACATGCAGAATCCTTCGCGCTTCACGACAAACTGAATGGCGGATGCGCCGCCGGCGGCCTGTGCAACCGGGAGGAATTCGCCGGGGAGCGCAGGCCTGTTCGCGGTGGCGACTGGAATTAGCTCGGAGCCGGGAGGCGCAATTGCGTCGCCGGTCTGACATGAGAACGAAGAGGTCGAAACGAGCGCTGCTGCAGCGCGCAAAAACAGAGTCGCGTGCATTGGTACCATCCTCCGGCAGATTCGACCTCCATCGCATCTGCCGGAGTCTCTTCTTCTAGAACTCCAGCTTCGAGATATAGTCGTAGTCGCGGCGAACGCTGTCGATCGGCGCGCCGGGATACGTCTCCTGCTCCACGTAAAGATGCTTCTGATCGATGTTATCAATCATGCCGAACAGGCGGCGGAAATCGACCACACCTTTGCCTAGCTCGACGTCGTGGTCGGCGGGAATGCTCGGCACATCCTTGATATGGAACAGCGAGAAGCGCTTCCCATATCGCTGCATGTAGACCAGCGGATCCTTGCCGCCTACGCCCGCGTTGCCGGTGTCGAACTGCAGCGCGACCACCGACGGGTCCGTGCGCTCGACGAAGACGTCATAGGGAGTGGTGCCGTCGATGTTTCTGAAGTCCCAGGCTTCGTCGTGGAAGCCGATGCGGATATTGCTCCGAAGGGCGCGCGCTCCCGCCTCGTTGAATCGATCTGCCCAACGCCGATAATCGTCCAGACCCAGCTTCTCGCCGTCGGGAAGACTGGCAACGATCAGGTATTCGTGCCCGAGTATGTTAGCGGCGTCGATCTGCGGCTGGAGATTACTGAAGATCTCCGCCTCCACGTGAGTGGATGGCGCGCGGAGTCCGTTCCGGTCCAGAACCGAACGCAGCTGCTGCGGGGGCATCCCGAAATTGTTCATCGAGCTGAGGAGCTCGACCTCCTTGTAGCCGGCCTGGGCGATGTTGGCGAGCGTGCCCTCGAGATTTTTGCGCGCATCGTCGCGCAGAGTGTAGAGCTGGATCCCGATGTTTTTGAGTCTGCGCGTTCCCACCGTAGTGCCGGCGCCCGACGTCGAGCATCCGAACTGCGGTGCAACAGCTACAACTCCGAGTGCAGTGAGAAATTCGCGCCGATTCATTGGTTACCCCTGGGGTGTGAAAGCGTGGCGAGC
Organism: Gemmatimonadaceae bacterium; assembly: GCA_036514115.1. Lineage (GTDB taxonomy): Bacteria > Gemmatimonadota > Gemmatimonadetes > Gemmatimonadales > Gemmatimonadaceae > UBA4720. The sequence goes on along the minus strand of DATBXT010000251.1, from coordinate 1,963 downwards.
ATTCCTATCGGTCCCGCGGACGCCATACGATATTCTCCTGCCCGAGCATCCAGCAAGTTGAAGGTCGATCGACCACCTCATTGCGAGGAAGGGCCCAATGTCAAAGAGCGGTTTTTCGCGGCGTGAGTTCCTGGAAATTGGCGCGGCCGCGGCCGGCGGATCACTCGCCGCCAGGACTGTGCTCCTCGGCCAGGAAACCGAGCCAGGCACGCTGAGGCCGGCTGCGCCGAGCGATACCGTCCGGTTCGGCATGATCGGCGTCGGCATGCAGGGGTCTGGACTGCTCGGCACGTCGATCCAGCTGCCGGGCGTCGAGTGCGCCGGGGCCGCCGACCTTTACGATGGCAGGCATACCCTCGCCCGCGAAATTGTGCGTCCGGATCTGCCCGTGACCCGACGTTACCGCGATTTACTCGATAACAAGAACATCGACTGCATCGTTGCCGCCGTTCCGGATCACTGGCACCGGCAGGTCGTGATCGACGCCGTGAGCGCGGGGAAGGACATCTACTGTGAGAAGCCGATGTCCCACACTCCCGCCGACGGGGTCGCCATGGTCGACGCTGCGAAGAAGAGCGGGCGCATCGTCCAGATCGGATCTCAAAGAGTGAGCTCCCAGGTGTGCGCGAAGGCGAAGGAGATCATTGCGCAGGGAATGCTCGGCGATCTGATGCTGGTGGAGGGGTCAATGGGTCGCAACGATCCGTGTGGCGCGTGGCAGTATCCGCCGCCGTTCGATCTTTCCCCCGCCAATCTGGATTGGGACACCTGGCAGGGCGACGTTTTGCCCAGGAAGGCGTTCAATCCGATTCTCTTTGCTCGCTGGCGGTGCTGGAAGGAGTACGGCACCGGAGTCGCCGGCGATCTGCTCGTGCACCTGATCAGCGGGATGATGTTCATGCTCGGCATCAACCAGCCGGCGCGCTTCGCTGCGGCGGTGGGTGGAATTCGCCACTGGAAGGACGGCCGCAACATGCCGGACGTCCACAGCGTCGTCTATTACTTCGGCGACATGCCCGTGTACATGCGCCTGAATCTCGCGTGCGAGATGCCCGAGATTTATCGCATTCAGGGCTCGAAGGGCTTGCTGGAAGTGACCGGGTCGAGCGTGAGCTTCACTCCGCAGCTGGGCGTCGATACCTATCCGTGCTATTACACGGGCAGCTTCCCGCGAGCGATGCGCGAGCAATACGAGAAGCAGTGGCACGCCGAGAACGATGCGAAGCTGGCGAAGGTCCCGGCGCAGGAGTCAGTGACATACAGAATGGCAGACTTCGATGACACGCGGCCGCACCTGGCGAACTTCTTTGACGCAGTGAGAACGCGGAGGCCGGTGGTGGAGGACGTCGTCTTCGGGCACAACGCTGCGCTCGCATGTCACATGGCGAACGAGTCGTACTTCAGGAAGAGCTCGGTGACGTGGGACGACGGGGCGAAGCGGATCGTGTAGGGGAAGGCAGGAGGCGGAGGTGGGAGGCGTGCTAGTGGCGACCCTCGCTCTGCTTCTTCAGGCCATTCGCTTCGAGCGTCAGGAATCTTTCGGTGGTCGGGCCGAGCAGTTTTGTCACGATTCCTGAGAGCGCGCCCGAGTAGGTGACGGAGAGAGTCGCTCTGCTTCCGCCGGAGATCGGCTCTACGCGATGGCGGCCCGTGGCTTTCAGGCCCGGGCTTTGTGTCACCCAGGTGAAGCTGCGTCCGTCTTTGAGCTCGGTGACTTCCCAGATGGCGGGAAGAAATTTCGGCTGTTTGATCTTCGCGCGGCTCCCGACCCGGAACTTGCCGCTGTCGATACGTCGAACACTCTTAACGCTCGCCGTCCAGTCGGGCCACCGCTCGATGTCGGTGGTGACGTCCCACACGCGCTGTGGGGGTGCGGCGATCTCGATGACGATCTCGAACAGCTTGGCCGCGGGATCAGCGGTGACTCGGGGATATTTCCGGCTCATCGATCAGTTATTGACTC
>DATBXT010000250.1:0-12378 GCA_036514115.1 Gemmatimonadaceae bacterium | reverse complement strand
GCGAGCACCGTATCGTACAGCGCACTCTTGCAGTAGTAGCACCGGTCGCCTGCATTTGCGCGATATCCCGCGAGGTCCATTTCGTTCGTCTCTACTTCCTCCACTCGCGCACCAATCTCGCTGGCCACGCGGTGTGCATCGCCGCGCTCAGCCGCCGCGAGTGATGCGCTAACCCCCAGAAGCGCGATGGTTTCCACACCGGCTCTTACCGAAGCCGCGAGAACCACAGTGGAGTCGACGCCGCCGGAGTAGCACACATACGCCACACGGTTACCAGCCGCGGTACGGATAGCGTCGATCAGCCGATCTTCCAGTTCCACTACTTGCCTCGCCCGTCGGCGGGGCTGAGCCCGTTTTCGCTGAGGGCGCTCATGACCTCCGAGCGTATTTCGGCGAGCGGCCGCGCCGTTTCCTCAGCGACGCGTCTCAGATCATCGAACTCCGGCTTCGCCCTTCGCGTGCCGTCCGGAAGCGTCGCCACCTTGACCCGGATGTCCCGCCCGTCAAATCGAACCAGTCGCGATTCGCGAACGAGAGCATTGCGTACCACGTCGAAGGTCTTGACGCCGATGGTCGTGAACTGGAGAAAGATTTTCTCCTCGAGGCGCGCGAGGTCGGATGTCTGTACGAGCGCTTCGACACGCGTGCCGAGGCGTCCCTTCTTCATCGTGGTGTGGAGCAGCACGACGTCGAGTGCCCCTTCCGCGCGGAGCACGTCGGCCGCTCCGGCGAGCTCCTCGGGAGACATGTCGTCAATGTCCGCGCTCAGCACATGCAGATGCTCGGTGTGAACGTGTTCGTGGTGGTGATGATGATGGTGATCGTGATGATCGATGGTTGCTTCACCGACGATTATTCGGAGCGCATTGAGCTGGCCCGGAATGTCGCGTGTCCCCGCCCCGTATCCGCTCCGACGCGGGATGTACTCCGCCGGCGGCGCTCCCTTCGACAGAACCCGCAGCAGCGCCGCGCCCGTCGGCGTCGTCAGCTCGCCTGAGCCCGGCGGGCCGTGCCGCACGTTGAACCCTTCGAGCAGCCGGATAGTAGCCGGCGCCGGGACGGGAAGGACGCCGTGCGCCGTTTTCACTGTTCCATCACCAAGGGCAACCTTGGTGTTGTAGATGCGCTCGATACCGAGGAGCTCGACGCCCCAGATGGAGCCTATGACGTCGAGGATCGCGTCGACAGCGCCGACTTCGTGCAGATGCAGCTCGTCCGGTGTGACTCCGTGAATCGCGCTCTCGATGGCGGCGATGGCCTCGAACGCTGCGTGCGCCGAACGTGCGACCTTTTCTGGAATCTTTACCGCATCGATCAGTCGGTGGATTTCCGAGACCGCTCGTCCGTGCGGCTGGGGCGGAATATCGAAATCGACTTTGACGCACCGCACCGCTGATCGCTGCACGTCGGCGATGCGGACCTCGACACCATCGAGACCCAGCATCGACGGAAGCCGCTCGAGCCACGCCTTGTCGAGCCCGTTGTCTACCAATGCTCCGATGAACATATCGCCGGCGATGCCACTGGCGGGGTCAAGAATCGCGATCTTCATATTCGAATTCGAACGGTGGGAGGAGCTCAAAGCACATGCGACGCTGCACGTAATCTAATCCCGAGTGGACTTGTCCGGATTGGACTGGACGGGTAATTTCCCGCCTGAACTTCGTCATTCCACCACTTCGATTCAATGCGTTTTCCTGCAGCTCATATTCTTGCGGCGGTTCTACTTGCCGCCGTTCCGCTGGCAGTTGCCTCTGGTCAATCCCCGACATTACCGGAAATACCGCGCGACACGTCGGTTCGTGACACCGTTGTTCGCGACACCACCACACGCCAGGACACGACGCAGGCACTCGTCACCGCCGCGCCGGTAGCACCGCGGCTCAAATCGGTACTGGTCACGGCTAACAATACGGGAAGGTCTTCGTACCTGCGCTTTGAAAGCTCCTCCTCGACAAAAACGCCGACGCCGCTACGCGATGTTCCCCAGGCGGTAACCGTGATCAGCCGCGCCTTGATCAAGGATCAGGCGATGCAGAACATGGCCGATGTTGCACGCTACGTTCCCGGCGTGACGATGGGACAGGGCGAAGGAAATCGGGATCAGCCCACGATCAGAGGTAATTCGACGACTGCTGATTTCTTCATCGATGGTGTCCGCGACGATGCCCAGTACCTCCGTGATTTGTACAACGTCGAGCGTGTCGAAGCCCTGAAAGGTTCCAACGCCATGATCTTCGGCCGCGGTGGTGGTGGAGGTGTGATCAACCGGGTCGTGAAGGAAGCGGGTTGGAGCCCGGAGGGTGAGCTGACGCTCCAGGGCGGATCGTACGACAATCGGCGGGCGACGCTGGATGTGGGTCGCGCCCTCAGCGGCGCTGTCGCCGCGCGATTCAACGGTGTGTACGAGAACTCCGGCATGTTTCGCGACAATGTCTGGACAAAGCGTCAGGGAATTAATCCGACGCTTTCGTTTGCTGCGGCGTCGAAGCAGACGAGGATCAATGTCGGCTACGAGAATTTCATCGATTACAGAACGGCGGATCGCGGGATTCCTTCCGTCGGGACGGCGCCCTTGGCGACGGGCATCTCGACTTTCTTCGGCAATCCGGATGTGAATTTCTCGCGTACGCGAGTGAACGGTGGATCCGCATCGCTGGTCCATGCAATGTCGGGCGGTCTCACTCTGAATAACCAGACCCGCTTCGCGTACTACGACAAGATGTACCAGAACGTGCTACCTGGGGCGGTGAGCGCGAGCGGCACCGACGTCAGCATGTCCGCCTACAACAATTCGCATAAGCGCACCAACATCTTCAACCAGACGGACGTCACCTACAGAACGACGAGCGGATCAGTTTCACATACGTTGCTCGTCGGTGCCGAGATTGGACGTCAGGGCACCGATAACTTCCGCAACACCGGGTATTTCAATGACACGGCAATCACGATCGCGGTGCCGGTCGGTGCGCCGACCATCTCGACCCCGGTTTCGTTCCGGCAAAGCGCGACTGATGCCGACAACCACGTCGCCAACACTACCCGCTCGATCTACGCCCAGGATCAGCTCGAGCTGAATGAGCATGTCCAGATGGCTGCGGGACTGCGTTACGAGAATTTCACCGTCCATTACCACGACAATCGGTCGAATTCCACTCTGACCCGAAGCGACAACATGGTTTCTCCGCGCGTCGGTGTGGTTGTCAAGCCTGTCGGCGTGGGATCTCTATACGCGAGCTACAGCGTGTCCTACCTGCCTGGCGCGGGCGACCAGTTCTCGTCACTGACGAACGTCACGGCAGCCCTGGAGCCCGAGAAGTTCGAGAACTTCGAGGCCGGGGCTAAATGGGATGTGGCTGACAGGATTGCGCTCACCGCGGCGCACTACCAGCTCGATCGGTCGAACACGCGCGCTCCGGCTGCAAACGATCCGTCGGTCACTGTTCAGACCGGAAGCCAGCGTTCCCGCGGTTACGAGCTCGGCGTCGCCGGACAGCTTACCCGCGCCTGGAATGTCGCGGGCGGATTCGCCAGGCAGAAAGCGTTCATTACGAGCACTACCTCCGCGGCGAAGTCAGGCACGACCGTTCCACTGGTGCCGGGCACTACGTTCTCCCTTTGGAACAAATATCAGGTGGTGCCCACGCTCGGCCTGGGCCTCGGTGTAGTTCACCAGACGGACATGTACGCCGCGATCGGCAACACGGTCAAGCTGCCGGCGTTCACGCGCGTAGATGGCGGTATTTATTACTCGCTAACCGACGCCGTGGGCACGCAGGTGAATCTCGAGAACATTCTTAACGAGAAGTACTACCCACTGGCTAACGGAAATAACAACATCACGCCAGGAGCACCGCGGTCGGTCCGCGTGTCGATCACGACGCACTTCTAGTTGGGCAAGGCGTCGCAGTCCCATCAGTCAGAACCGTGTGGAGTGGGGAATCGAAATTGCACCCGCGCTCCCCATGCCCAAGCAACGATATGATGTAGTGGTTGTAGGTGGCGGGCCCGCCGGACTCTCCGCCGCGCTCTGGTTAGCGCGTTATCTCCATGACGTTGTGTTGATCGACTCCGGCGATCCGCGCAATTGGGAAACACGGGGCATCAACGGCTTTCTCGGCCACCAGGGCATCCGCTCACCGGAGCTACGCAAGCTCGGTCGTAGCGAGGCCGCCTCTTTTGGAGTCGAGTTCGTCCAGGGATTGGTCGACACGGCCGTGGACGAAGCCGGTGACGCATTTTCAGTCAAACTGCGCGACGGCAGTACGATGGAATCCAGGCGGATTCTGCTCGCCATCGGCATCAAGGATGTCTGGCCGGCAATTCCAGGTCTGGGTGATTGTTACGGCGAGACTGTGCACGTCTGCCCCGACTGCGACGGTTATGAGACCCGCGATAAGAAGACGGTGGTCATAGGCACTGGCAGGAAAGCCGTCGGGATGGCGCTGGCACTCACAACCTGGACGAGACAGATCGTCATCTGCACCAACGGGCTCGCGCCCGACATGGACCAGGAGCTTCTCGATCGGTTGAAGGCGCTCAACATTCCCGTTCTCGACCAGCCGATCACATGCGTCCTGTCAAAGGACAAGGACATCCGCGGGCTGGAGCTCGAAGGCGGCATGTCGCTCGACTGCGAGCGTCTCTACTTCGCGATCGGCCAATATCCCGCCGACGATCTCGGCGCCCAGCTCGGTTGCAAGCGCGATCAGATGGGCAGGCTGGAGATCGACAGTCGTAACCACACGTCGGTGAGGAACGTGTATGCGGCGGGAGATATAGCGCCGGGCCCGCAGATGGCGATCGTGGCCGCCGCGAGTGGTGCCGTCGCAGCGATCGCCATTCATGCTTCCCTGGTGCCGGAGTCTAGAAAGCTTCCCGACTGACTACCAGCTGAGAGCGAGGGTCTGGAGTCTGTGCTTTCGCATGACGACGAGCACGATGTTTCGATCCGCGTCGTCCGCGCTTTTGATGGCCTGAACCAGATCGATCGGCGTGATCACCTTGTTGCCGTTGGCCTTCACGATGATGTCGCCTCCGCGCAAGCCTGATGTCCTCGCCAGCGATCCCTCGAGGACGTTTGTCACGAAGACTCCCTCCGGCTTCACATCCAGGAGGTCGCAGAGATCGGTGTTCAACGCGGTGAATTCCGCGCCCGCAAAAGGATAGACAGCACTGTATCCGAGCACCGGCGCCAGAGCGGTCAACGCCTCGGGGGCTGGCATCTTCTGTCGGATACGCATGATGCCGTCGTTCATCGGCGTCATCGGCGGCGACGGAACACGCGCACCCATCGACCCGCTCCGAGGTTGCCAGTCTGGTGATGTCACCACCATGGTCATCCTCTGATCCCAGTTTTCGGGCCTTCTGCCGAGCGTACCTTTGACTACCCGGGTGGCATCGTTGCGACGGATCTTCAGAACAAAGGGGGCGCCGACCTTTAGCCACTTCGCTAATTCGACGGCGCCGCCGCGCATATCGTGAGCATTGAAAGTCATCAACACATCACCGGGTTTTACACCCGCTCTGGCCGCCGGCGATCCCGAATCGACAGCGGTGACTACCGGGTACGAGTCAAAGAAAGCGTTACCCCGGCTATCCAGCATCATCTGGTCGTTGATTCTTACGCCGAACCACCCAGTGGGCTGCTGCCGCATAACCATGCTATGGCTTTCCTGGGCATCGAGGCGGATTGCCGCGGCGCAGCACATGACCACGCCCAGGGTCGCGAGACCCAGCCCCGCCCTCGATTCGAACAACGCCTTTGCCTTAAGCGCCACTTAGAAACCCCTCATTCCAACGGCGACCATCTGCCGGGTGGCGACCTGCGCTCCCATGGTGGCCAAATAGTACTGATTGATGACAGGATCGTGGGGCGCAGTCCGTAACGCGCTCTCGGTAGCATTCACGATTTTATCGAGTGCTGCGGCTCGTGCCGTGTAGATAGCTACGCTGTCTCCGGTCTTCGTCAGGACGTTGTTGGCCGCTATGTACCGGGAGGCACGCTGGTAATCTCTCAGCGCGCGATCCAAAGTCTCCGCCGCATCGTCGACCGAGGCAAAGCTCGCATCGCTGGAAGCGGAGACTGGCGACGAGGTGGCAACAGGAGCAGGTGTCGCGGTTGCCGTGCTCGCGGTCTGCGCCCCGGCCGCAGCGCTCTCGCTCCCACTCGGCAAGCCAATACTCGTGTGACCGATGGCAATCCCGCCGATCAGGATCAGTATCGCCGCCGCGGCCTGCAGCCAGGCCTGACTCGAGCTCCGGCTTCCCACGGCATCGATGTCTCGAATGAGTCCTTCTGCGCGGGCCCGCGCGGCAATCGTCCGCCAATCATTCAGCGGCTCCTGTTCGCGCCAGCGTTCCGCGGCAATGATCTGGTCGAGCTGCTCTTCAGACAGATGCGACATGTCCTTTCCTCTTCCCTTCGGTTGGTGAGTCATCTTGTAAGTGCGCCAGCAACGTACGGAGCTTGGCGCGTGCCTTGAACAGTTGCGATTTCGAGCCGCCCGACGTTATACCGAGCTCTGCTCCGATCTCGCCATGGGTATACCCTTCTATGTCGTGCAGGACGAAAACCGCTCTGGCGCCCGGCGACAGCTTGTTCATCGCCTGCTCGATCGACTCGGCCATAAAAGTGCGGTCCGCGTCGATCTCCGTCATCGCGGAGTCGTCTTCAATGTCTATTTCCAGTTTCGCGATTCGCCTTATCTTGCGCAAAGCGTTCAAAGTGCGGTTCACCGCGATCCGGTGGGCCCACGTTCCGAACTGAGAATCACCTCTGTAGCTGGGAAGTGCCCTGAAGATCTGCATCCAGACCTCCTGCGAGATATCTGCGGCCAGCTCTGGATCTCCACATAGCCTGCGAACAACCGCGTCGATATGGGGCGCGTGCTGCGACCAAAGCCGCTGCATCGCCCTTTCGTCGCCTGCTATCGCACGCTTGAGGTCGAGCTGATCGAATGGCATCTCGGACGTCTGATTAGTCACATCACAGGTAGCTGAAGTTTCCTGGGAAAAAACCGGTGACCTTCCCCTCGGGGAATCGTTTGCAACCGTACGTCCTATCCTTCCGTGGAGTTGCATTCCGGCAGTCGGGAACCTAAGCTCTTGCGGCCAGTATAAATGAAAGTAGTCCAAGGAGTTAGAGTTGCTTAGAGTGATCCTCACTGCCCTGACGGTGACCCGAGCGGGTGACGGCCTGCCGGTCAAGTCCCCGACAGAAGTCGGCATGTCCAGCAGCCGTCTGGCCGCGATCGAGCGCGTGGTCGAGCGCGGAATCAAGGCGGGCGGGTACCCCGGCGCGTCAGTTGTCGTTGGGAGAAAGGGCGCGGCAGTGTTCGAGCAGGGCTTCGGCAAGCTGTCGTGGAGCTCCAGCAGCACGCCGGTCGATGCCCAGCGCACCATCTACGACATCGCCTCTCTGAGCAAGGTCGTCGGGACGACGACGGCCATAATGATCCTTTACGACGAAAAGAAGATCGGGCTCGATGACCCGGTCGTGAACTACATCCCTACCTTCGGCGGCGGCGACAAGGACAGAGTCACCATCCGTCAGCTCCTGACCCACACCTCCGGCCTCCCAGCCGGAAGAGACATCTGGCGCATCGCCCAGACGCCGCTCGAAGCGCGCGCCATGGTTCTCAGCACCCCGCTCGAAGGTCGTCCGGGCGCCCAGTACATCTACTCCGATCTTGGCGCAGACGTCCTCGGCCTCCTGGTCGAAGTCGTCTCGGGTGAGCCCCTCGACAAGTTCCTCACGCGCCGGGTCTTCGAGCCGCTGGGAATGAACGAGACGATGTACCGTCCCGCTGATTCCCTCCGTTATCGCATTGCCCCGACCGAGGTCACGCCACCCCGTGGCTATCCTCTCCAGGGCGAGGTGCATGACGAGAATGCCTATGCACTGGGCGGTGTCGCCGGGCACGCGGGACTTTTCAGTACTGCCGCTGACCTCTCGGTTTTCGCGCAGATGATGCTGAACGGGGGCGAGTACAACGGAGTTCAGATCATCAGCAAGCCGACCGTCGAGCTCTTCACCTCGAGAGCGTTCGGTCACCGCGCGCTCGGCTGGGATACCGCCGAGGGCGATTACGGATCCGGACGCTTCCTTGGTCCTACCGCCTACGGACACACTGGATTCACCGGGACTTCGATGTGGATCGACCCGGAGCGGGATATGTTCGTGATTCTTCTCACCAATCGCGTTCACGCCGCGCGTGCCCTTCGTCCCGCGAAGGTGATCTCAGATGTCCGCGCCGATCTTTCTGATGCGGCGGTGATGTCGGTCCTGGACGGGCCACCGCTGGCCTCGGGATCCCGCGCTTTCCGCGCGGATCGCGAAGTCGGCTGGAATCCCCCACCGCCGCGCGCGTCGAGACGCCGTCATGGGACGTCGAAGCATCACACGATTGCCAGTGCCACCTCAAAGAGCCGCGCCAGCGTGAAGAAGAGCACTTCGAGCAAGAAGAAGAGCACTCGAAAGAAGTAGCTTTCCTCGCAGTGGAAGAGGGCCGCCAACGGCGGCCCTTTTTGTTTTGTGTGACTCTGGCGATTATTCGACATCAAGATGACTGAAGAAACTGCCCCCACTCCTGCCACGACCGAGGCTCCCGCAACGACTGGCGTCGTCTCGGAAGATCAGGTGAAGCTCGCGCTGCGTCGCGTCAAAGACCCGGATCTTCAGCTCAACATCGTGGATCTCGGGCTCGTTTATGGTATTGCCGTCGATGGCTCGAGGGTGAAGATCGACATGACGCTGACATCACCCGCGTGCCCATCGGGCCCGGAGCTGATGACCAACGCCGAGAAGGAAGTGACGACACTGCCTGGCGTGGAAAAGGTCGAAGTGAATCTCGTCTGGATGCCTTTCTGGACGCCGGAGAAGATGGAGCCGCGCGTGAGGGCGTACCTCGGTTTCTAGGCACGGCGGCGTGAGACGCGTCACTGTCGCGCCTCCCCGGTTCACCGCAGCAGCCTTTCTCATCGTCGCGGCTGCCGCCTGCGCGACCAGTCCTCACCCGAAACCCGGTTCATCGCCCGAACGGGAGGCAGTGGCGTGTCTCGAAACCCTCAAGCCGACAGACTCGATTTCCACGGTGATCAAGATGTCCGTCGAGCCGCTCGACACGGGCGTCGTTCTTCCACCGGATTTCGAGGGGCTGCTGGTCGAGGATTTTCGACGCGCGTTCAGGGCTCCGTCACGGTTATCACTAAGCGTCGTGATGGGGACGCAGCCCTGCGATTCCCTGGGGTCGCGATGCGCGGGCGGATCGCTCACCGCCGCCGCAGTCGCCTACGCGACGGTCCACGATGACGGTAGGCTGTCGGACATCGCGGTCGTTGACGCTTCGCTGACGCCGACCCTGGCCGATAGCGTCGCGTCGGCGCTGGGCGCGGTGTCGACGGCCCGGGAAGGCCCGCCGACCGGCGTCGCCGAGCTTATTCGGGTGGTGATGCGGATCCGCCCTGAGGAGAATGTCGATAGCGTTCCGACCCTGCGGCGCATCTTCGTCGCGAAGGTTCCGCACTACGATCTTCCATTCAGATACGCCGCAATGCCGGCGGCTGGAATCAACGCCAGTTATCCGTTCACGGCGCGACTTGCCGGCGTCGGCGACAGCGTGACGATCGCCTTCACAGTCGATGCGGACGGCGTGGTCGCGGCGGAATCACTGGAGCTGGTGCAGGCCAGGTACAGAGATTTTGTCTCCAGCGTGCTCAAAGCCCTGGGCGAGACGCGCTTTCATCCCGCGTATTTGGGAGATTGTCCGGTTGCGACCCGGATGAGCCAAAGGTTCGTGTTCCGGCTGCCGGCTGAAGTCAGCCCGTAGCGCGCAGCGCCTCGAGAAAGCCCTCGCCCATTTGGTCGATCTGCCACTGACGCAGATCGGGAACGCTCTTCAGATCCTCCAGCGTCGATGCACCGCTGCGCGCTATGTTCTCGAGTCGCTCGCGCGAGCATAGCACCCCGGGGTCGAGCTCCAACCGCGTCGCGGCGGCGTCACGTACGGCCTTGAGGCGACTGACGCGGTCGTCAAAATCACGATCCTTATTCCATCGCTGGCCCCGCGGGAACTTCGGCAGGTCCGCTTCCGGCGCATCCATGCCGCGGCGGATCCCGGCGACGATGTCGGCCCCGGCCCGCTCGATCATTCCCTTGGGCATTCCCTTGATCGCGCTCAGCTCCGAAACGCTCCGCGGTGCACGCCGAGCCAGCTCCAGCAGCACTTCGTTGCCCATGACGCGGAAAGTTGCGCGATCGAGCTGGGCGGCGACCGTGTCGCGCCAATTTGCGACCTCGCGCAGAACTGCCAGCTCGCGGCGATTGAGATCCCGAGCCCCTTTCATCCGAAGGAACCCTTCCATGCTTTCCTCTGCCTCCCAGCGCGTGCCTTCCAGCCGGGAGAACTCTTCCTCTGCCCAATGCCACCGGCCGCGGCGCTCCAGCTCGCTCTTCATATGGTCGCGAAGCTGTAGGAGATACCGTGTATCCTGAGCCGCGTACTCGAGCATGTCGGGCGTAAGCGGTCGCATCGACCAGTCAGCGCGCTGATGCTTTTTGTCGAGCTTGACGTCGAAGTACTGCTCGAGGAGCGCGGCGAGGCCAAAGGACTTTATTCCCAGGAGCTGCGCGGCGACGCGCGTGTCGAAGATTTTGGTGACGTGCCAGCCGTAATCCTGGTGCACCAGCCGCAGGTCATAATCGGCATCGTGAAAAACGACTTCGACTTTGGGATCCTGAAGCAGCTGGCCCAGCTTCGCCGGCGATCCGATCGGGAGCGGATCGATGATCGCGCTTCGATCGCGCGTCGACAGCTGGAGGAGATATATCCTGTCGAGAAATCGATGGAAGCTCGCGCCCTCGGTGTCGAGGGCGAGCTCGGTAACGCCTGATATTTCGTTGAGAAAGCGATCGACCTCGGACGACCGGTCGAGGTACTGCGCGCTCTCCGTGTTTGCGGGAGGCATCAACGAAATCTAGTGCGTTAATGGTGCCACGCCCCGGTATCGTTAACTTTCGTCGCTGAGCCCACCACGGTCCAAATGGCAGAAGACTTCAAGGTCCATATCTATCCGAGTGATTGTGATTCCGTCGGCCATGTGAATCACGCGCATCTGCTGACGCTTCTCGAGCGTGCCCGCTGGTCCGCCCTCGAGCGGCACATGTCGTACGACGAGTACATGAGGACGAGCCTGTGGGCGGTGGTGCGAAAGGTCGAAGCATCGTATCAGGCGCAGACTTTCCCCGGCGACGACCTGAGCATCCGTACCGGACTCACATCCGTCGGCAATACGAGCTTCATCGTACGTCAGGTAGTGCGGAACCAGCGAGATGTGATCGTGTGCGACGCGTCGATCGTCTACGTGACCGTTTCGCCCGACGGGAAGCCGATCCCCGTTCCCGATCAGTGGCGCACACTGTTCCCGCCGTGGCCAGATGACCGCTGATCCAAACCGCGTCAGCGCGACCGAGGCGTCGACCTCGGCGCGGATTGGCGCGGTCCTGTTTCGACATCGCGGCTGGCTCCCGCTTCTTTTCCTCGGCATTCCCCTCGTCATGCCAGGATCGACATCTCCGTTTCGCTGGGAGATCGGTCTGGCGCTGATCGTGATCGGCGAAGCGGTTCGTCTGGCCGGCGTCGCCGCAGCGGGCAGCGTGACGAGGCGGCGCTCTCGCAATGTGCAGCGGCTGGTCACATACGGAATTTTTGCGTGGTCGAGAAACCCACTCTACATCGGCAACTTCCTGATCTGGATGGGATTCGTCACCATCTCGGGCGTGCTCTGGTTCCTTCCGTGGGCGGTCCTTCTCTTCGGCGTGGAGTACGAGCTGATCGTCCGCTATGAGGAGGGCGTGCTGGAATCGATCTTCGGACGCGATTACCTGGAATACAAGAATTGCACTCCGCGCTGGATCCCGCGTCCGCCAAAGGGAGAGGTGGCCGTGGGCGAGCACCACTGGGGCGAAGCGTTTAAGAGCGAGATCAGCACTTTCCTTCAATACGCGGTGTTGTTGCTCGCGTTCTGGATCAAGAGCCAGGTGATGGAAGGGAACGTTACGGGAGGAGCGGTCGGGTTCATTAAACGGTTCTAGGCTCAAGCATCTCGGAGCTCAAAGCATCGCGTTTACTGCAACTGAACGGGTGCGAGCAGTGAGAAGTCTAGGCGAGAGCAGCGAGCTCACGACGCCGGGACTTACCTTCCTTGGCGGTATAGCCACTGCCTGTGCGATGGATAGCGCCAAGTGACGTCCCGACGTCCTGAACTCACGCCTCGCACCTGGACCTCTCATTGCTGGCACCCGTTCAGTTGCCCTTTCCTTCGGACCGGCACTCCACGCAAACGGCGGATCCGCCAAAGATTCTCGCCTTGATCTTG
>DATBXT010000249.1:0-6038 GCA_036514115.1 Gemmatimonadaceae bacterium | reverse complement strand
GGACTTTGAGCGATCCGTTGCTGTCGTTTCGCGAGGAGTTTCCTATCCTCGCGAACACGACTTACCTCGTCTCCAACTCCCTCGGCCCCATGCCTCGCACTGTGCCGGAGAAGCTCGCGGAGTACGGGCGCGATTGGGGCGATCTCGGTGTGAAAGCCTGGAATCGCGGGTGGTGGGAGCAGCCGGTCGAAGTCGGCAACGAGATCGCGCCGCTGATCAACGCGGGCAAGGGCGAGATCGTGATGATGCCCAACGTCACCATCGCGCAGACGGCGGTGCTTTCAGCGATCGATTTCCCGAAGGACCGCGATACCGTGGTGATGACCGATCTGGATTTTCCGTCGGTTCGCTACGCGTACGCGGAGCTGGCGCGTCGGCTAGGCGCACGCGTTGTGAGCGTTCCGTCAGACGACGGCATCGGGATCGACCGCGACAGGCTGTTGCAAACGATCGACGAACGGACGCGTCTGGTCGCCATCTCCCACGTCCTTTTCCGCAGCGCATTTCTTCAGGACGTCGACGCCATCTGTGCGCGCGCCCGCGAGGTCGGCGCGCTCGTTTCGCTCGATTCCTTTCACGCCGTCGGAATCGTCCCGGTTGACGTGAAACGAAGCAAGCCCGATTTTCTGACCGGTGGCGTTCTCAAATGGTTGTGCGGTGGACCTGGCGCCTGCTTCCTTTACGTGAGCCCAACGGTCCGGGATCAGCTCAAGCCCGCTCTGACGGGTTGGCAGGCGCACTCGCGCCCTTTCGCCTTCGAAGAAGACATGGAATACACCACGGGCCCGTTCCGCTGGTTGAACGGCACTCCGGTGATTCCTGCTCTTTATGCAGCCGCAGAGGGGCCGAAGATTCTCAGACGGGCCGGGATCGACGCTATCAGGCAGAAAAGTCTTCGCCTGACCTCACGTCTCATAGAACTGGCTGATGCGCGAGGCTACAATGTGTTTGCGCCGCGGATTCCCGAGCAGCGGGGTGGCACAGTCGCACTGGATGTCCCACACGGCTACGAAGTCACTCAGCATCTTCTCTCGCGGGACATCCTGGTCGACTATCGAGTCGGCGCTGGTATCAGGATTGCCCCTCACTTCTTCACCAGGGAGGACGAATTGGACGAGGTAGTTTCCGAGATTGACACTTCGCTCCAGAGCGGAAGCTGGCAGCGTTTTTCGGAGAAGATTGCCGTCGTCACCTGAGCCGTGCCCGAATTGTCGCACCGGTTTTCTGATCGGCGCTCCAAGCGGATGTTACTACCTTGAACAATCCCGTGTCTAAAGAGTACAATAGACTTATACTCGACTCCTCGGAGGGTGCGTAGCAATGCCAACACCTTTTTTGAGTTCTGAAGAGTACGACGAAAGAGCGCACCAGTTGTACAACGAAGGACAGTATGACGAAGCTCTGGACGTACTCCGAGAGGGACTCGGCCTCTACCCGAATTCGGTAGAGCTCCACATAGGAGTTGGCTACGCACACCACGCGCGCGAAGAGTACGCGTGGGCCCGCCGCAGCTTCGAGGAAGCACTCGTCCTCGACCCGGACCACGAGGATGCGCTCGCCGGTCTCGGCGAGACCCTCCTGAAATTCGGCCAGGAAGAACAGGCTCTGCGCAGCTTCCGCCACACCCTGGAACTTGGCTACCAGGACGATGTCGAGCTGATGCTCCAGATCGGACGCGCCCTTTTTCGCGAAGGTCTGATCGACGAGTCCAAGCACTTCTTCGAGATTGCCGCTCAGCAGACCCCCGACGCCGCTGAGGCCGTGTCGTGCATCGGCTACGCCGAGCACAGACTGGGCAACGACGAGTCGGCGATCTCGACTTTGCGTCGCGCGCTGCAGATGGATCCCGATCACACCGAAGCGCGGATCTACCTCGGCAACATCTTCTACGATCGTGGCGACTACGAGGCGGCACTCTATCATCTCGATCGCTCGACGCCCGAAGATCACTGGGACGAGCTGGGGATCTGGAGACTGATCGAGCTCAAGAAAATGATCTATCGTTTGCGCGACAACGATCCGGAGCTGCGTCCATGGGAGGATCGCCTCCGCGATTTGTCGGGCGAGCTCGATGACATCGACGAGATGCTCGCCGAGATCGAAGCCAAAGCGATGGATGCCGCGCAGTCCGAGGCGAAAGGGCAGCTCGAGCTGTTCGGCGCGCTGCTTTCCACCTTCGCCGAAGTCAAAACCGTTCCCCCCAACGAGTCACACCGCATCAAGACCGACGATGGCAACACATTTGAAGGGACGTGGGAAGAAATCGTCGACAAGATGCGTGATGCCAACTGCCTCAAAGACAGTCCAAAACCAGAGCAGGATGCAGAGAGCTTCATTCGACGTAGCGCGGATGCCGGGCTTTTGCGCATCCTGAGATGAGTCCACAGAACAACCCTGGGGCGCTCGCTGCTCTCAACGGCGCGCGCCCGGTTCTGGCTAACTTCGACAAGCCTCGCTCGGCTGAAGATCTCGCCGCCGACATCATCGATCTGTGGACGGCCGCCGAGCAGGCGCTCCAGGCGATGGTTGGAAACGCGTCGCTGACGGGACAACAGCTCGTTCGCGCTGCACGCCAGGCAGAGGCAATCACACTCGACCAGGCGCATTCCGTTCTCGAGTTCCTCGCCGCGCGCGATCGCGCCAACAGAACGAGTTACAAACCGACGCAAGCCGACGGCGAAGCTGCCGTCGAAGGGTTCCGCACGCTGGAGTCTGCGGTCACCGGAGGCGCGGCCGCGCCCCGCGGTGCTGCGGCTAGTGCTGCACCAGCTGCGTACACTCCGCGGCCGTCTCCGCCGCCCAAGCCAGCCACATCGCAGCCGGCATCGCCATATGCGCCGCCGTCAGGAGGCGGCGGGTATCGCCAGCCTCCGGCTTATGCCGGCCGCAAGATGGCCGGCCCGCCGACCATCGAGATGCCTGGCGCCTTCATGTCCGAGGGGACGACAACCACCATCACCGGCAACACGCCTCCCGGTGGCGTCGGACGAAGCCACGTCGAGCACGCTCTCGCTGCCGCCGAAAAGCGCCGCTGGCCGAGCCTCTCGGCGCCGGTGTGGATCGCAATCGCCGTGGTCATCGTGCTTCTCGCGGGCGGATATTTTCTGTTCGGTCGTTCGGCTGGCAGCGACGACAATGTCGCAACCGGAATCGATGCGATGAAAAACGGACAACTCGAGCGCGCCCGCGGCGAATTCGCGAAGGCGGTGAAGGCCAGCCCGAATGCCGGCACCCCTCACGTCTTCCTCGCCCGACTCGCCCGCGACCAGGGCGATCTCGCCACGTCTCGCGCCGAGCTCGACACCGCGTTGAGGCTGGAGCCGCGGAACGGCATCGCCCTCCGCGAGATGGGATTGGTCCTGTTCTCCAGCAAACAGTACGATCTCGCGCGTCGCTTCTTCGTGCGCGCGGTGCAGGCGAATCCGCAGGATCGCGCTTCACAGGGCTATCTTGGCTGCGCGCTGATGCGCCTCAATCGCGCCCAGGAAGGAAGCAACTTCATCACCAAAGCCGGGACTGGTCCGTGGACGGCCTGCCTGGCTCCGGCGACTCCGACGGCGGCGCCTCCCCCCTTGTGATCGAGTTCAGGAACGTCGGGAAGACTTACAAATCACTCCTCGGCATCTCTGTAAAAGCTGTCGAGGAGTTTTCGTTGGTGGTTCAGCCGGGCGAGATACTTGGTATCGCGGGCCCGAACGGCGCGGGGAAGAGCACGCTCATCTCGATGCTGTTGGGCTATCTCCGCCCGACGACGGGAACGGTTGAGATCGACGGAGCGCCTTCGCGCCGCTTCGTCGAGCGAAATGGCATCGGCTATTTATCGGAGCTCGTAGCGATTCCTCCCAGATGGCGCGCCGAGACCGCGCTCGTGCGCTACGCGACTCTGGCCGGAATCTCCGACGCCGAGCTTCAACAACGCGTCGGTTATGTCATCGAGCTCCTTGGCTTGCAGGAGCACCGCAACAAAAAAGTGAAGGCTTTGTCGAAGGGTAACCTGCAGCGAGTCGGACTTGCCCAGGCGCTGCTCAGGGAAGAAAAAGTGCTCGTTCTCGACGAGCCAACTCACGGGCTCGATCCTGTCTGGACACAGCGGTTTCGCGACATCGTCGGCGAACTGCGGCGACCGGATCGGACAATCCTGATCGCTTCACACAATCTCGACGAGCTGCAGCGACTTGCCGACCGGGTGGCGATCATCGATCGGGGCCGGCTGCAGCGTGTGGTTAGCACCGGATACGAGAGCAGCGTTCCCACCCAGACGCGATTCCGGATTGCCATCGCCGCCGGTCATGACCAGTTCCGCGCCGCGTTCCCGCTCGCCGAGGAAGCCGGACGCGATGAATACGACGTCAGCGTACACAGTCTCCAGGAGCTCAACTCCATTCTCGGTGATCTGATAGGAAGTGGAGTGCTCATCGCCGGCGTAGTTCCCGAGCGGTCGGTTCTCGAGCAGCAATTCCGAGAAGCCGTGGGAGAACAGTCATGACGAGCCGCGGCAGGCTGGCGAGGTACTCCCTGTGGCAGTTCAGGGATTTTCTCGTCGACCGGGGAATTGCCATCGTGCTGATTGGATTTCTGTGGGGTTACGTGACCTTCGAGCCGATGCGGCGGACGATGGGTCCGGCGTGGACCGGTGACCAGCGCTCGCCGGTGTGGGGACTCGCACTGCAATTCACCTCGGCTATCGTGTCGCTGTCGGTCCTGATTGCTGTGAACGGAATTACCTCGCAGGACCGGAAAAACGGCTACTACCGATTCCTGTTTTCCAAGCCCGTTGATGCCGTCGCGTACTACGCGCAGCTCTTCTTCGTGTACATGGTCGGTGTGCTGCTCTCGATGCTGATCCTTTCCAGCCTGCTGCACATCATCCTGCCGGCCTTCAGCATCCTCCATTTCCTGCTCTACACGGCGCTTATCTACATCGCCATGGGAGGGATAGGATTCTTCCTGTCGGTCGCCACGCGGTACGATTGGCTCACCCTGGCGGCGGTCTGGCTGGGCGCCCGAATTGTTCGCGGTATCTATGGCGCAAAGAATGACTGGAGGAGCAAGCTGGTCGAAGTCCTGCCTCCGGTTCATCGGCTCGACGAGCTGGCAAACTCGTTGATCGGTACGGGAAAAGCGGAAACGACCGATGTGATCTGGCTCCTGGGTTATGGACTTTTCTTTTTCGTACTCGGGCTTTTCGTCCTCCGGTGGGGTTCGCTGGCTGATTAGACTCCGTTGAATCCCCGCTTTTTCACGTTCCGACGTCGCAGGTAATGGATCCCAACAGCGTTCAGCGCATCGTCCTCCCCAACGGACTCACCGTGTTGGTGCAGGAGGACCACTCAGCCCCGGTCGTCGCGATCGTTACGTACGTCAAAGCGGGTTACTTCGACGAGACCGATAAGGAAAACGGGCTCGCACATGCCCTCGAGCACATGTTCTTCAAGGGGACACAGAAGCGCGGCGTCGGCGACATCGCCAAGGAGACGAAAGCGAGCGGCGGTTATCTCAATGCGCACACCATCTACGACAACACGACGTACTACACGGTTCTGCCGTCATCCAGCTTTGCCAGAGGTCTGGAGATCCAGGCTGACGCCTACGCCAACTCTGTAATCGACGCGCGCGAGCTGGGCCGCGAGATGGAAGTCATCATCCAGGAGGCGAAGCGCAAGGCGGACAGCCCCTCCGCCGTCGCCACTGAGACGCTCTACGAGCTAATGCACGATGCGCATCGCATGAGGCGGTGGCGCATCGGTCGAGAGCCGGGACTGCGGGCGTTCACGCGCGACATGATGCACGGCTTCTATCGCAACTTTTATCGTCCGGGCAACACCATCCTCTCCATCTCGGGCGACGTCGAACGTGACGAGGCGCTGCGTCTCGTTACCGAGATGTACGGCGGCCTCGAAGCTGGACAGCCGACACGCACTCCCGGTCCCAGCGAGCCCGATCGGAAGGGATTCCGTTATCGCGAACTGTCGGGCGACATCGCTCAGAGCCAGCTCGTTTTCGGGTGGCGCACGCCGGGAGCGGCCGACCCGGACACC
>DATBXT010000248.1:0-5648 GCA_036514115.1 Gemmatimonadaceae bacterium | reverse complement strand
CCTCTCCACGCGCGTCCCTCACCTCGAACCGGCGCGTCGACCCGCGCGGGTTGTACGCGAACGACCGATCTCCTTCGGTCGGCCCGTAGCTGTCGTCGTAGCCGTTCGAGCCGTAGCGCTGCTCGAAGATCGAATGCGTCGGCGAATACGCTGTCCCGTACATGGCGTCGTTGGGATAGGTCAGCACGAACGACACGCGGCCTTCAGGCTGCTGGCCGGTCGCCACCTGGTTGGTGCGCAGGCCGCGGAAATAATCGATCCGCAGTGCGTCTCCTTCCCGCTCAGCGACAGTCTGAAAGCGCACCACGACTTTCTTTTCTTCGCCGGGCGCGATTGGAAAAATTCTCGCCCGCAGTAATCCATACCCCATCCACTCCAGCAAGGCCGGATCGCGCTGGCGCCGTACAATGTCTTCGTAGATCTGTCTGGCCCGGTCGGCACTCATCGTCTCACCCGAGACGAGCTCTCCATTGATGGAAAGCTTGAGATCCTGGAACGCCGCGCCTTTCGGCAAAGGAAACATGAAATCGGCTTCGCCGACTCGGCTCCCGCGATTCACGAAAGTCTCTGTGATCTCATACCTCAGTACCCGGTCGACGAGATTGACCTGGACGTCGCTGCTTTGACGAACGACGTCCGGACTTACGATTCCACACGGCCGCATGATGCACGGCTCGCCTCGCCGGCATGTCGGCGGCGCGGGACACGGAAACGGCCGCGGCCGTCCATCGACGATTTGTGCGACGAGGATTTGCGGAATGCTGATAGCGAATGCCAACAGGAATGAGCGCATGACACACCAGTAGGAATGGGTTCTACTGTGGGACGTGCGTCGCCAACGACCTTGCACACCTTCTCGGCGGATGCGCGAAGGCGCCCGTTTCGAGCCCTCAGGACGCGCTTAACTCATATTTGTGTGGCAGGGAGCAGACGGGGTTTCCGCTGCCGAAAAAGGCGAACGCGTCTAAGCGCGCCGCCTGGGCTTCCGGCGCTTTAAATCCTTGCGCTCGTCCACCCTCACCGCGAGTAGCTGCTGATCCGCGCGGATCATCGTGTTTTCGAACGATTCGTTCCCGCGCCTGGCCGCCCAACCCATCGAGAACGGCACGGGGGCGGAGTGAGGCGCCGAAGCCCGGAGTCGCGACACGACGTGCTCCGTCTGGTCCTCGTCGGAATCACAGAGGGCGACGAGGAACTCGTCGCCACCTACGCGAACGACTGCCTCTTCGGCGCGGACATGCCGCATTAGAAAACGCGCCATTTTCACCAGAATCGCGTCACCTTCGGCGTGGCCGTTCCTGTCGTTGTACTGCTTGAAGTGGTCGATATCCAGATAAATGCAGCCCCACTCTCCTTTCGGCTGCGCCTCGCACTGCCGCATCACCGTGTGGAGATAACGGCGATTGTAGCAGCCGGTGAGAGGATCGCGGATGCTCAGCTCGAGAAGCTGTGTCTGCAGCTCCTTCCGGTGGGTTATGTCCACCAGAATTCCGTGACAATACTTGTCACCGGTTTCCGGATCGATCGACAGAAAAGCGCTGTCCACGACCGTTCTCGTCTGACCATCCCGCCGCGTCAGCTGAAACTCGACGTCCCGCACCGAGCCTTCTCGCTCCAGCATGGCCATCTCGCGCGCACGAATCTCCGGCCTCACGAAGTCGTCCGTTCGATAGCCTTTCAGCTGATCCAGCGACTCGACGCCGAACATCTCGAGAAACGCGGGATTCGCATCCACGATCTCTCCGTCCAACGTCGTGATGTAGATTCCCTCCTGCAGCCGCTGCGCAAGCTCGCTCAGCGTCCGTGGATCGCTGAGGCTGCGAAAACGCTTCTGTTTCCGGGATTTTGGTTTTCTGGTTGGCTGACTGCGGCTCACATCAGGTGCCTCGACTAGCGGCATATCCGTTGCTTTAACAAAGGGGCACAGATTTGGAGAATCTATGCCATCCAGAACAGAGCAGGAACAATTGTCGTCCCCAGCCAAAAGACAGGGCGATGGCGATCCGGGAACCCGATCGGGCAGACCGAACCCCGAGGAAGTTCCAGACCATCGGGACGAACACCAAAGCGGCTACGGTGGAGCGCTGGGTTCCCCAAAGACCACCAGCGACAAACGCGAGACGCCGCGAAAGAAGTAATTCCCGACCTCGTATTAGCAAGCTGCAAGAACTTCGCTCAAGGGTTGCCACATGACGTTCCGAACGGCGGGGATTCATCACGTCACCGGTATCGCGAGCAACCCACAGCGAAATCTCGACTTCTACGCCGGAACTCTCGGCATGCGCCTCGTCAAGCGCACCGTGAACTTCGACGATCCTACCACCTACCACTTCTACTTCGGCAACGAGAGCGGGAGTCCTGGCAGCATCCTCACGTTCTTTCCCTGGCCCGACGCACGCCGTGGACGACAGGGAGGGGGCCAGGTCGCCGTCACTTCGTTTTCGATCCTGCCAAGCTCAGTCGGTTTCTGGATAGAACGTCTTATCAAGAGACGCGTTGAGTTCGAGCAGCCCGTCGCGCGTTACGACGACGAGCGTGTCATCGCCTTCAAGGATCACGAAGGCTTCATGGGCGAGCTCGTCGCGCACCCCACCGTAGACTCGCATCCCGGCTGGTCCGGGGCGGGGGTTCCTGCCGAGCACGCCATCCGCGGCATTTACTCCGTCACGCTCTGGCTCGATGCCAATGAGCTCACCGGGCAGCTGCTCACGAACAACCTGGGCTTCGAGTTGATCCGCGAGCAGGGAAGCATTTTTCGCTACGCCGCAGGTAAAGGCGGGCCGGGAACCATCGTCGATCTTCGCGTCGTCCCCGGGATCTGGGCCGGCGTAATGGGGGCGGGCACAGTGCACCACGTTGCGTTCCGCAGTGGTGGTGATACAGAGCAGATGAAGGTTCGATCAGAGCTGACTTCACTCGGCTATAATGTCACGCCACAGCTGGACCGCGATTATTTCAAGTCCATTTATTTTCGCGAGCCGGGCGGTGTGCTCTTCGAAATCGCCACCGATGCTCCCGGCTTCGCCGTCGACGAGCCTCTCGATGCTCTCGGAAATTCACTCAAGCTGCCCGACTGGCTGGAGCCGCGTCGCTTCGAGATAGAAGCACTGCTGCCCAACATTCACGTCCCGCTCGAGCTTCGCGGACCCAACGCGTGACCGAAGACCTCGGGTTTATTCACCGATTCATACCCGCGCAAAGCTCCGGTGCCGACACGCTGCTCGTCCTTCACGGCACCGGTGGCGACGAGAATGATTTGATCGGCATCGGCCAGGCCGTTGCGCCAGGCGCGGCAATTCTCAGTCCGCGCGGGAACGTCCTCGAGAATGGCGCTCCACGCTTCTTCAAACGACTGGCGGAGGGCGTCTTCGATCCAAGAGAGGTGAAGTCGCGCGCTGAGGAGCTGGCGCGATTCATTCGCGCCGCGACGGTCACCTACAATCTCGACCCCACGCGGATCTTCGGTTTGGGTTATTCGAACGGCGCCAACGTGGCTTCGACAGTAATGCTCGTCGAGCCCGGAATCATTCGCGGCGCGGTTCTGCTCCGCCCGATGTCGGTGTACGAGCCTGCCGAAAAGAATGATCTCACGGGTTCCGGTGTCTTTATTTCCGCCGGCCGCATGGATCCGATAGTTCCTACAGCCAGCGTCGAGAAACTCGTTTCGCTTTTCGAATCCGCCAGGGCCGACGTCACGCTCAAGTGGCAGCTCGCCGGCCATAATCTGGTGCCGAGTGAGGTGCGCGAAGCATCCGAGTGGCTCTCCCTGCAACGTGCCGGCTCTATGAGCTAGCTTCTAAAACACTATGGCAGATTCTACGAACACGGCGACTGCGCCTCGATCCGCGGGTCCTTCATCGACGTCTGAAGCACGTCAATCAATCGATGATCTCTGCATTAATGCGATACGAGTCCTCTCGATGGACGCGGTCCAGAAGGCCGACTCAGGCCACCCCGGCACACCGATGGCGCTGGCGCCGTTGGCGTATATGCTCTGGACCAGGCATCTCCGTTATGATCCTGCTGATCCGACCTGGCTGAACCGGGACCGGTTCGTGTTGTCTGCCGGCCACGCTTCCATGCTCATCTACAGCGTGCTGTATCTCACCGGCTACGATCTCACTCTGGACGATATCAAGCAGTTTCGTCAGTGGGAGAGCAAAACGCCGGGGCATCCGGAGTACGGGTACACACCCGGCGTAGAGACCACCACTGGCCCCCTCGGCCAGGGTATCGGCAACGCCGTGGGGATGGCGGTCGGTGAAGCTCACATGGCCGCTGTGTTCAACCGCGACCAGAAGATCTTCGACCACCATACGTACTTCATCGCCAGCGACGGCGACATGATGGAGGGCGTCTCACACGAAGCCGCTTCCTTCGCGGGGCACGCGAAGCTCGGTAAGCTGATCGGATTTTACGACGACAATCACATCACCATCGAAGGCGATACCGCGCTCACTTTCAGCGACGACACCGCCAGGCGCTTCGAGGCGTACGGCTGGCACGTCCAGCATGTCGGCGACGCGAACGATCTCGAAGCCCTGAGTCGCGCGACCGATGCCGCAAAAGCCGAGACTTCGAAGCCATCGCTGATTGTGGTTCGTTCACACATTGGGTTCGGCAGCCCGAACAAGCACGACACCGCCGAAGCACATGGATCGCCGCTGGGTAAGGAGGAGATCGCACTGACCAAGAAGGCGCTCGGCTATCCTTCCGACGAGCCTTTCTACGTCGCGCCCGAGGCATTGAGAGCATGGCGCGAAGCAGCGAAACAGCGCGCGAAATCGCACGACGAATGGAATCGCACCTACGACGCCTTCAAGCGCGCCAACCCCGCCCTCGAAAAGGAGCTGCAGCGTCGGCTCGCCGGCGACCTCCCCGATGGTTGGGAAGAGTCGCTTCCGGTTTTCACCGCCAAGGATGGGAACGTCGCCAGCCGCGCGGCGTCGGGCGTGGTCATCAACGCCATCGCGAAAAAAATCCCCGAGCTGATGGGCGGGTCCGCGGATCTTGCCAGCTCCACCAACACCATCATCAAGGGCGAGCCAAGTTTCTCCGCGGACAACTACGCGGGCCGCAATTTCCATTTCGGAATTCGCGAGCACGGTATGGGCTCGATCATGAACGGCATGTCGCTGACGGGCGGAATCATTCCCTACGGCGCCACCTTCCTCATTTTCTCGGATTACATGAGGCCGCCCGTTCGACTGGCGTGCATCATGGATCGCCACGTGATCTACATCTACACCCACGACTCGATCGGCCTCGGTGAAGATGGCCCGACCCATCAGCCCATCGAGCAATTGAGTGCGCTGCGCGCGATCCCGGAGATCACGTTGATCCGCCCAGCCGATGCTTCAGAGACCGCGGAAGCCTGGCGGTTCGCGCTCAAACATAAAAAGGGTCCGGTCGCACTCGTTCTTACCCGCCAGAAACTGTCCTTCATCGACAGGTCGAAATACGCCGCCGCCGACGGTCTCGCTCGCGGCGCCTACGTCCTCGCTGACGCTCCTGGTGGTGCGCCAGAGATCGTGCTGATATCGAGCGGATCCGAGGTGGCGCTCGTTCTCGACGCCCAGAAAAAACTTGAGGCCGATGGCATTCGCGCGCGTGCTGTTAGCATGCCGAGCCACGAGATTTTCGCTCGC
>DATBXT010000247.1:0-7316 GCA_036514115.1 Gemmatimonadaceae bacterium | reverse complement strand
CAGAAGTGCGCCGATCACCTCGCCAAGGTTTCCGGCTTCCCGATCAAGCTCGCAGAAGATCTGATCGAAGCGACCCAGGACATGCAGGCGTTCGTGCTGTACTCCTCAGCGTTGAAGAGTGTGGCGATCAAGCTCGCCAAGATCGGCAACGATCTCCGCTTGCTCTCGTCGGGTCCGCGCACGGGTTTGCGCGAGATAAATCTTCCGCCAGTGCAGCCCGGCTCGTCGATCATGCCCGGCAAGGTCAATCCCGTCATTCCAGAAGTCACCAACATGGTCGCCTATCGGGTAATGGGAAATGATCTCGTCGTCACGTTGTCGGCCGAGGCGGGACAGCTTCAGCTGAACGCGTTCGAGCCGGTTGTGGCAGCAGTGTTGTTCGAGGGGCAGACGCAACTGGTCAACGCGGCGAACACGCTGCGCAAGTACTGCGTCGAAGGGATCACCGCGAACGCAGCCATTTGTCAGCACTACGTCGAATACAGCATCGGTACTGTCACGGCGCTCAACCCGGTCATCGGCTACGATCGCGCGACCGAGCTCGCGGCGCAGGCGCTCAAAGCCGACAAGGGCATCATCGAGCTGGTGCGCGAAGAGAAAGTCCTCACGAACGAACAGATCGACGAAATCCTGAGCCCGGCCGCGATGACCGGTCAGGGTCGTTAACGAATCACCACGGGGTTGCTGATCACATGATAAAACGGGACGCGGAGGTTCCAATGGTAGCACCAACTGCAGTACCGAAGCGCTTTGTTCGTTCACTTATGCCAGTTCTTGTACTCGGCGTGCTGCTCAACCAGCCGCTCGCAGTTGCACGCGCGCAGGCGGCGAAGGATCTGCCGACGATCGTTGTGCTGGCGACTGGCGGTACCATTGCCGGTGCGGCGGCAACCGACGTCCAGGCCGGCTACACCAGCGGACAGGTTGGTGTCGATCAGCTGCTCGCGGCGGTGCCGCAAACGAAGAAGCTCGCCAACCTGAAAGGCGAGCAGATCTCGAACATCGGCTCGCAGGACATGAATGACGAGGTCTGGATCAAGCTCGCCACGAGAATCAACGAGCTTCTCTCCAGGTCGGATGTAAACGGTGTCGTCATCACACATGGTACCGATACCATCGAAGAGACCGCTTACTTTCTGAACCTGGTCATCAAATCAAACAAGCCGGTGGTGCTGACGGCGTCGATGCGCCCATCGACCGCGCTCTCGGCGGACGGTCCGCTGAATTTCTATAACGCGGTTGCTGTAGCGGCCAACCATGACGCGGTCGGACGTGGCGTGCTGGTGGTCGTCAACGACTGGATTCACGGGGCAAGGTCGCTGACCAAGACCAGCACGACGGCGGTCCAGACCTTCATGTCGCCGCAGTCGGGCCTGATCGGCACAGTTGCCTACGGTGACATCGATTTCTACAGGGCGCCGCAAGGCAGAAACACCTCGAATTCTGAGTTCTTTGTCGACAAGAACACGGTGCTGCCACGCGTAGACATCATCATGGCAACGGAGAACATGGACGGCGCATTGATCGATGCCGCCGCAGCTGCCGGTGCCAAGGGTATCGTCATCGCCGGGGTCGGCAACGGCAACATGACGGCGTCTGCAGTCAAGGCGCTCGCTGCGCAGGCGAAGAAAGGCATCGTCACAGTTCGCTCTTCGCGCGTCGCAACCGGAGTAGTCGGCCGGAATGTCGAAGTCGACGACGACAAGAACGGATTCGTTGCATCACTCGGATTGAACCCGCAGAAAGCGCGGGTGCTGCTGCGCCTGGCACTGTTGAAGACCAGCGATGTGGCGACGATCCAGCGGTACTTCGACGAGTACTAGGCAATAGTATGAACACTGTTTTCGCGGCGACCATGGCCGCACGTATCGCGGTCGCCGCGGGAGCAGTGTTGGCCCTCAGCCTCTCCAGGCCATGTCTCGCTCAGAAGCCCGATTCCGCGTTGATCAATGGAATCTCGGCTGGAGAGGCAGACGCCGAACCGAAAACGCGTCACTTCATCAAGTGGAACGAGTTCGACGGCAAGTACGCGACGTTCCGTTTCGGTGGCGGATTCCTGGTCGATTACAGCGCGTACTCCCAGGACTCAGCGAGCAAGGAACAGGTTACGCTGCACGACGCCGTCAAGATTCGTGATTCCCGTATCCTTATAAGCGGGCGCTTCAAGACCAAGCGGCGGTTTACGTATCAGGCCGGTTTCATGTACGACGGATACTCCAAGAAGTGGTTCGTCCGTCAGTCCGGCCTCATGCTCGGGATTCCTGAGCTGTGGGGCAATCTCTTCGTCGGACGCAGCAAGGAAGGAGCAAGCCTCAACAAGATGATGACCGGCTACGATGGCTGGACCATCGAGCGGTTCACATTCTCCGACGCCATTCCGCTCCTTGCCGATGGCGTCAAATGGCTCGGTTACCTGCCCAACCGCCACCTGATCTGGAACATCGGTTATTTCAACGACTGGGTCTCCGAGAAGGAGACGTGGTCGTATTTCGATCATCAGTTCGTCGGCCGCGCGGCGTTCGTGCCATTCGTCTCGGACACCAGCGGTACGCTGCTTCACATCGGCTTCTCTTACGAAAACGGCAAGCCTGACAACAATCAGCGGCAGCTGCGCTCCAGGCCGGAGGCGTTCGACGCGCCTTACATCACCGACACCGGAAAAATTCCCACTGACCATTCAGTGCTTTACGGACCGGAGGTCTATTACCGGCGTGGCCCCATACTGCTCGGCAGTGAGTACTACTGGGAAAAAATCCACTCGCCTGTAACTGGTAATCCGACGTTCAAGGGTGGTGACGTCTCCGTGTCGTGGAACCTCACCGGTGAAACGCGAAGCTATAACACAGTAGGCGGCTACTTTCGCGCGGTGTCACCGATCAAGACGGTGTTCGAAGGCGGGCCAGGAGCGCTCGAGGCGGTACTGCGGTTTTCATATCAGGATCTCGACGACGCTTCCGTACAAGGCGGCAAGCTCTGGCGCCTGACGCCGATGATCAACTGGCACATGTCGGACGAAATGAGACTGGCGCTCGTCTACGGCTACGGGAAGCTCGACCGATTCGATACAAAAGGTACGATGCATTTCTTCCAGACCCGTCTGCAGCTCTACTTGTGAGCCTAGTCTAAGGGTCAGTATCGAGCAGTTTCGAATCGTGCGAAACTGGGTGTGCGGCGCGTTTGGACGGGATTTTTTAGCGTCGTGTCTTGGGAGGCATGATTTCAGTGCCTTGGCAGTCGGCCGATGGCGAACCACCTAGCCGGTGAATCTTCCTGGCAGGACCTCGTTGAGGATGGGTGCGAGGGGACGTCACCGGTCGATGCCTCCCCCCAACTACAACAACAAAGAAGTTTTTTATTTCGCTTTGGCGTACTCATCCCACATCGCTGCCATCGCGAGCGTTCCCTTTCGAAAATTCTCCACGCTCATCCACTCGTCGGGCGCGTGAGCGTTCTCACCGGGCAAGCCAAACCCAACCAGTAGCACCGGCGCGCCCAGTATCCGCTCGAAATCTCCGACGACGGGGATCGATCCCCCTTCGCCGGTTATCACTGGCTCCTTACCGAATGCCGAGCGCAACGCTGCCTTCGCGGCGTCGAAGATCGGACCATCGAGCTCAGCTCGCCACGGACGGCCGCCGTGTAGATGACGGACTTCTACCTTCACTCCGGCCGGCGCGACCTTCGCCACGTGCGTTTTCATCAACTTCTCTATTTCCTGCGGATCCTGGTCGGGAACCAGACGGCAGCTCACCTTTGCCATCGCCTTCGCCGGCAGCACCGTCTTGGCACCCTCGCCGGTGTAACCACTCAGCAAGCCATTCACCTCGCACGTCGGTCGCGTCCACAGCTTCTCGAGCGTGGTGTACCCCTTCTCGCCTCCCAGTGCGTCGACTGCGGTCTCCTCCATCATTGTCTTGTCGTCGAACGGCAGTGAGCGCATCTGCTTACGAATCTCTTCCGGCCACTCGCGAACCTTGTCGTAGAATCCTGGAATTGCGATGTGTCCGTTGGCGTCGTGGAAGGTGGCGAGAATGCGCGCCAGTGCCATCGCCGGATTTACTATCGCCCCGCCGTAACTGCCCGAGTGCAGATCGCCCTGTGGCCCCTGAACGTTGATCTCGAAGTAGGCGAGTCCACGAAGCGACGACAGGATAGATGGCAGACCCGGCGCAAACATCGCCGAATCCGATATCACCACCGAGTCCGCGGCGAGCAGCTGCTTCTCCTTCTGCACGAACTCAGCGAGGTGCTCGCTGCCGACTTCCTCTTCTCCTTCCGCGATCACGACGACGTTCACAGGCAGCTTGCCGCGCGACGCGAGGTGCGCTTCCAGAGCTTTTATGTGCAGGAAGAGCTGGCCCTTGTCATCGACTGATCCGCGCGCGAAGAGTTTCCCGTCGCGCACTGTCGGCTCGAATGCCGGCGAAGTCCACAACTCCAGCGGCTCTGCGGGCTGCACGTCGTAGTGGCCGTAGATCAGCACTGTCGGCGCGCCCGCCGCCTTTCGCCACTCGCCAACGACGATCGGATGGCCCGCGGTCGCGTAGATCTTTGCCGGTACTCCAATTCCATCCAGTGATGCCTTCACCCACTCCGCGGCGCGTTTGGTGTCGCCGTTGTGCTCCGACTTGGCGCTGACGCTTGGTATGCGGAGGAAATCGAACAGCTCGGTTTCTATTCGCGCCTGGTTGTTCGAGAGGAACTGTTTGAGGTCGGCAGCCGCGCCTTGTCCGTTTGGCATCTGATCTGACTCGCCTTCGTTGGAGTAATCATCAAAGAGGTGAGACCAGCATGCCGGATCACCGGCCACTGGTCGCACCCGCAACCATTCGCATGATCGTCATTCCCGCCAGCGTCGCCGTCAGGCACAACCCGAGACTCAGTATCACATACGATGCCGCGCGCGCGTACTCACCGCCTTCCGCCAGGCCGATGGTCTCCGCGCTGAATGTGGAGAACGTGGTAAAGCCGCCACAGAAGCCGACCACGAGCAAAGCTCTGAGTTCGGGCGACAGCTGCATGTTCATGAAATGGCGAATGAGAATGCCGATGATAAAACAGCCGCAGACGTTCACCACGAGAGTGCCGATCGGAAATCCGCTCGCGCTCAGTCTCTGCACCGCACCGCCGAGCGAGTAACGCAGCAGTGATCCGGCGGCGCCGCCGAGTGCGATGTACAGGTATATCATTTACCTTGATTATAGCGGCTAGGCGGGGGAAATATGCACGGTTGGAAGGGTGAGCGCGTACCGACGCGCATTGAAATTCGCGAGCGCGACAGCCTCGATCGCGGACTGTAGGGGGTGCCTAATCGCCTGGCCGACGAGACCAGCCCGTACCTGCTTCAGCATGCGGAGAATCCGGTAGACTGGTTTCCGTGGGGCGCCGAAGCGCTCGACAAGGCCAGGCGTGAAGACAAGCCGATCCTGCTCAGCATTGGTTACGCCGCCTGTCACTGGTGTCACGTCATGGCGCACGAGTCGTTCGAGGACGAGGACACCGCGCGGCTCATGAACGACAGGTTCGTGAACATCAAAGTCGATCGCGAAGAACGGCCGGACCTGGACGGCATCTACATGCAGGCGGTCCAGGCGATGAGCGGTCACGGCGGCTGGCCGATGACGATGTTTCTTCTTCCCGACGGGAACCCTTTCTATGGCGGGACTTATTTCCCACCAGAAGACCGCCACGGCATTCCGTCGTTTCGGAAGGTTCTGCAGGCGGTCAGTGACGCGTACACTCAGCGACGCGAAGGTGTAGCGCAGACCGCGGAGCAGCTGCGGCAGATCTACGAAGGCAATGTCGCCAGCGCGCGCAGTGGTGGAACGCTGACCCCACAGATGTTCGAGATCGTTTATCGATCTCTCGCTCAGCGCTACGATGCCAGCAATGGTGGTTTTGGCTCGGCGCCAAAGTTCCCGGCGACGATGGTGCTGGACTTTCTCCTTCGATACTCGACGCGCACCCGGAACGCCGACGCGCTGGAAATCGTCGTCAGCTCGTTTCGCAAAATGGCGCGCGGCGGGATCTACGATCAGGTTGGCGGCGGGTTCGCGCGTTACTCCGTCGACGCCGCCTGGCTCGTGCCGCATTTCGAGAAGATGCTGTACGATAACGCGCTTCTCGCCCGACTCGGCGCGCACATCTGGCAGGCAACGAGCGACAGGGAGGTAAAGCGCGTCACCACCGAGACTATAGAATGGGTCGCACGCGAAATGACCTCGCCGGAAGGCGGGTTCTATTCGTCACTCGACGCCGACAGCGAAGGCCACGAGGGCAAGTTCTACGTCTGGAGCGAAGAGGAGCTGGATCAACTCCTCGGCGCGGACGCCCGCGCAGTCAAAGCATACTATGGAGTTGTACGCGGGGGAAACTTCGAGGGAAAGAGCATCCTCTACGTTCCGTCCGATCCTGAAACCGCTGCGTCCAGGGCGCACATGGACCTCGAGATGCTCGGGCAGGTCCTGGAGCGCGCGCGACGGATTCTGCTCGAGGCCCGCTCCCGCAGGGTGTGGCCCGCACGCGACGAGAAGATACTCGCTGCGTGGAACGGTCTCATGCTGCGCGGTGTCGCAACAGCCGCCCGTGTGTTCGATCGTAGCGACTTCGCCAAGCTCGCCATCGAGAACGCGAATTTCCTGTTCGGTACGGTGGTTCGCGACGGACGTGTGATGCGCTCGCACAAGGAAGGTGTGACGCGCATCAGCGGCTTCCTCGAGGATCACGCAGCGGTGGCGCTGGGTTTCATAGCTGTCTATGAGCTCACCTTCGACGAGAAGTGGGTCAAGCGCGCGCGTGACATCGGGGACGCTATGATCGAGTGGTTCTGGGATGACAGCCTCGGCGCCTTCTTCGACACGGCTCGCGACGCCGAGCAGCTCATCACGCGGCCGCGCGACGTCACCGACAACGCTACGCCATCGGGCACCTCGCTGGCGGTTGACCTTTTACTGCACCTCGCTGAGCTGCTGCATGACGCGGAGTACCGTCGTCGCGCGGTCTTTGTGATGGAATCGCTGACGGAGCCAATGCTTCGCTTTCCATCGGCGTTTGGCCATCTCCTCGGGAGCGCGGACATGGAGGTCAACGGCGCCGTTCAGATCGCGCTCGTCGGATCTGCCACGGATCCCGAGCTTCGCGCACTGGAACGCGCGGTCGCAGGAAAGTACGTTCCCGCTCTCGTCATCGCGGCTGGTCCGCCACGCGCGGACAGTTTCGTGAAGCTGCTCGATGATAAGGCGGCGATCGACGAAGCAGCGACGGCCTACGTCTGTCGAGGCTACGTTTGCGATAAACCGGCGACTGATCCCGCGGAG
>DATBXT010000246.1:0-17805 GCA_036514115.1 Gemmatimonadaceae bacterium | reverse complement strand
ACAAAATCCCAATAGCCGCGCATGGCGGCATAGAGCTGCTGTGTCGGCGTGCCCTGGCCGGTGACCTGCTCTCCCAACGCGATGTTGGCAACAGCGGTCTGCCGGATCATCTCGCGAAAGAGCTCTTCCTTATTCGGGAAGTAGAGGTAGATCGTACCTTTGGACACTCCGGCACGAGCGGCGATGTCCTGGAGGCGGCTCTTGGCCAACCCGCATTCGCCGAAAACCTCGAGGGCTGCCTCGATGATCTGCTGAGGCCGGTGTTCGGGGCGTCTACGCCATTTTGGAGATTTTGCTGGAACGGGAGCAGTGCGCGTCATTCTGGGCAAGTAGTAACTGACTGGTCAGTAAGATACTCACCTTGGACCCCAAGTCAATGCCTGTCCGCTCGCTTAAGCCGGCTGGGGGCGCCGCCGAGAGAGGCTGCTGTGCTACTGAGTGGCTGTTTGGTGCGAGGCCTCGCCCGCTTCCTTGCCCCGGTAGTGAGCATTTGTCAGAAGCACGATCGCGGTCAGCAGCAGAAACAGCGAAACCGCGCCGAGGACGAAGCCGGTGAGTGCGGCGCTGAGGTCAGTCTTTTTCTTGACGGCCATCACTTTTCCTCCGCCGCCGACACTCTGGCTTTGGACACGGTGTCGTTCTGATTGATCTTGGGTACGACGTCGAGCCCTTCAATGACTTTCCCGAAGACGGTATGAACGCCGTTCAGGTGCTTGGTGTTCTGCTCGTTCAGGACGATGAAGAACTGGCTACCGCCGGTGTTTTTTCCCGCGTGCGCCATCGAAAGCGCCCCCAGCTGGTGCTTGTGGGGATTGCCCTGCGTTTCGCAGTCGATCTTGTAGCCCGGTCCGCCGGTTCCGACCGGGCCTTTGGCGTGCTCACCGCCCTTCGAATAGGGGTCACCACCCTGAACGACGAAGTCCTTGATGACGCGGTGGAATTTGGTGCCGTCGTAGAACCCCGAATTGGCGAGCTTCTCGAAATTGGCGACGGTTTTCGGCGCTTCCTTCTCGTACAGCTCGGCCTTCATGGTGCCCTTGTTGGTTTCGATGGTAGCGATCTTGGTCATCAGTCGGATTGGGATTATAGGACGACGGAAGTTAATCGGATTTGGGTTCGGTGGTCGCTCAGCCAGGCGGCGCCGTAGTCTCCGACGAGGTTGTCCGTGCGACTGGTTTGGGTGCCGTCGCCGCGCGGAATCCCTCCGGCCGTTCCGGACTCGCCTCCGCCAGCGCTTGCCGGACTCCGGCAGCATCGAAGTCAGTTCCGTAAACCGGCGTCCCCGGCTGCTGTCGCCAGGAGTCATCGAGACTCCCTGCGTCAACTCCATCGAAGCCGAGCTCGTCGAGTAAATCCAATACTACCTGCTTGGCTGTGTTGTCGTCGCCGGCGACGGGGAGGGCGATGCGACCGGGGGTGCCGGCGGGCTTCCCACGCTCCAGTAAATGTTGCGCGTAGATGTTGTTGAAGGCTTTCACGACGGACCGGCCAAGCTGCTGGGAGACCCATCTGGTCTCCGTGGTTCCAGCCTCGATCTCAGAGATGAGCCCATCGCGCTGCGGATAGTAGTTGCCCGTGTCGACGATGACAGCGCTCGCGGGTGTATCGGCGAAGAGATCGCGGGGCAGCTTCGGAATGTTCTTGAGCGGGATGCTGGTGATGATGATCTGACCCTGACTCGCGGCGTCGCGCGCGGTGACGGCTATCGCGCCTGTTTCGCGGGCGAGGTTGGCCAGGGTTTCTGGGCCGCGCGAGTTCGCGACGAACACCTGATGGCCAAGCGCGCTGAGACGACGGGTAAGATTGCCGCCAATGTTTCCCGCTCCGATGATTCCGATTTTCATGATTCCTCCGGTCTACCTAGATACTACTCGAAGGGCAGATCTCGTGGAGGCTGCAGGCCTCGCACTGTGGCGACCTGGCGAAGCAGACTCTGCGGCCGTGGAAAATGAGCACGTGCGCCACCATCGCCCACTCTTCCTGTGGAAACAGCGGCATCAGTTCCTGCTCGATCTTCACGGGATCTGTGTGTCTGGTGAAGCCGAGCCGCGCGCTGAGACGCCCGACATGGGTGTCGACGACGACCCCCTCGTTTTTCCTGAACACATTCCCGAGTATGACGTTGGCTGTTTTCCTGCCGACGCCCGGCAGCTTGACGAGGGCGTCCATCGAATCTGGTACCTCGCCTTTGTGTCGCTCGACCAGAGCCTTGCCGAGTGCGATGAGGCTTTTCGTTTTGTTACGAAAGAAGCCGGTGCTTTTGATCATCTCCTCGAGCTTGTCCGGGTCCGCATCCGCCAATGATTGCGCGGTCGGAAAAGTCCTGAAGACCAGCGGCGTCACCATGTTCACACGCTTATCGGTGCACTGCGCGCTGAGAATGGTGGCGATCAGGAGCTGGAGCGCGGTCTGGTGGTCGAGCTCGCAGTGCGCATCGGGGTGAGCCTTCCTGAGACGTGAGAAGACCTCCACGGCGTGTGGGCCGAGGGCGGCCTTCAGAATTCTCTTTCGCGCGGAAGGTTTTCGGCGGCTCGGAGCTTTCGAGTTGGCGGCCTTCGGACGGAGCTTCATCGGGCCCGCCGTCCCTTCGCGAAGGCGATTACATCATCCGCACTTCTGGCGTTGAGAATGTCGCCGGCCTCCAGCCACGCTTTCCGTGACAATCCGATTCCGAAATGCACGTTGTCGAGTGCAGCAGCGGAGTGCGCGTCGGGTCCGATTTCTATAGTTACCCCCAGCTCCTTCGCCTGCCGGCAGTAGCGCCAGTCCAGGTCCAGGCGGTGCGGATCAGCGTTGAGCTCCACGGCTACGCCGACGGCTGCCGCCTTCTCGAGGACTGCCTCGACGTCGAGCGCGTAGGGCTCTCGTGAGAGAAGCAATCTGCCCGTTGGGTGCGCGAGAATAGTCAGATGCGGATCATCCATGGCGGTGAGAACGCGTTTGGTCATGGCGTCGCCTTCCATGCTGAACCGGGAATGGATGGAGCCGATGACGTAATCGAACTGATCGAGGATGGCCGCATCGTAGTCGAGACGGCCGTCCGCGAGAATATCGGCTTCGATCCCCTTCAGAATGCGAACGCCTTTGATCCTGGCGTTCAGTTCATCGATCTCTTCGTGTTGCCGTAACAGTTTGTCGCGCTTGAGTCCACCTGCGTAAAACGCGGACTCCGAATGATCGGAGATCCCGATGTAGTCCCAACCGCGCTCCTTCGCCGCCAGCGCCAGCTCTTCGATCGTCGACGACCCGTCGGAATACTCCGAGTGGTTGTGGAGTGCTCCGCGAAGGTCTTCGTAGACGACCAGGCTCGGAAGCGCGCGCCGGGAAGCCGCGTCGACCTCGCCCATCCCTTCGCGCAGCTCGGGAGGAATTACCTGCATGTCGAGATTGGTGAACAGAGCGTCTTCATTGGCCAGGCGGATCCGTTTGCCGCCTTTCCCGATCAGCGCATAGCCATCAATCCTGCATCCCTGCCCGCGGGCGAGAGACATCATCTCCTCAACGTGGACCGGACTGCCCGTCGCCCGCCACAACGCGACCGGATAGTCAGCCTTGTTCACGCAGTACATGTCGAGATGAGTTCCGTCGACGAAACGGATGTGAACCGATCCCGGCTCGGCACCCGGCTTGGCCTCGCGCACTCCCGGCGATCGCGCAAAGGATTCGGCGACCGCCACGGGATCGGCGGAGCACTCCGCCACAATATCGATATCGGAGATCAGCTCGTTGTGCCGACGAATCGAGCCTGCAACTTCGGCGTGGGTCACGTCGGGGTGTTTTACGACGTTGGCGAGTATCATGTGCGCTTCGATCGCCGCCGTGGGAAAGCGCTGCAGATGTGCATCGCGACGAACGATCTCGATGCCGCGCAGAATCTTCTCAGCGGTCTTCTTTCCGAATTTCGGGAGCTCCGCCAGCTGGCCGCTCTGCGCCACCCGCTCGAGATCCTCGAGATTCTGCACGCCGAGCGACTCGTGAATGAGCTGGATTTTCTCGGGGCCGAGTCCGGGAACGCGCATCAGCTCGAGCATGCCCTCAGGCATTCCCTCGCTCAGCTGGTTGAGGTATCTGGATTCGCCCGTTTCGACGAGATCACGAACGACTGAGAGCGTGGCCGGCCCAATGCCGGGCGTGTCAGCGAGCTCGCCAGACTGGAGCAACGGGGCGAGATCGTCGGTGTCCAGTGCGATGAGGGCACGCGCCGCGCCCTGGTACGCGCGTGCCTTGAATTTCTGTTCGCCTTTTGCTCTGAGGAGTGCGCCGATCTGGGAAAGAACGTGCGCGGCGGAGCGTGAATCCATTCCCTCAATATATGAGGGGGACGGTGGGACTTAGCGCGGGATGGGGGACGCGGAACAGCGAACTACGGACTGGGTTTAGGCGGTCTCTTCGATTCCGGCGTGGAAGGGCAGGGTCTTCACGATCTCTTCGATCTGCTTCTGAATCAGCTCCAGCTCCTGGCTGGCACCCTCGCTATCCAGCATTCCGTGTCGCATGGTGACCGCGACGCGGTTCATGTACTTGATCTTGGTGATGATCTCTTCGGTCGCCCGGCGGAGGCGGATGTAACGCCGCTTATCGGCTAGCGCGCGGTGACAACGGCGCTCGAGATCCTGCGGGGTGAGCTTTCTCGCAACTTCGACGGCCTCGGCAATGGTGCGTCCCGGCACGGCTCCGTGATCCGGAATGCCCATCTGGTCGCTGTTGGGATCGCTGAACCACAGCCTCCCAATGTATTCCACTCCGTCATAGGCCAGACGGAGCGCTACCCTGTATTCCTTGCCATCGACCGTGATCGAGCTGATCGCGTGCTGTGTGACGCCTGAATCTGATGTCATGGCTGGATTTCAGCTTCGTTCGGGCGGATTGGTCTCATCCAGAAATGGGTCAATGGCCGCGAACAGCCTCGCCGGCTGTTCAACGTACGGCACGTGCCCGCAGTCGTCCAGAACTATACACTTGGTTCCGAGGGCTCTGGCAGCTTCACTGGAAGACGCTAGTGGAATCGGATCGTCACGGCCGTGGACGATTATCGAGGGGATTTTAACACCGCTAAGCTCCTGGACCAGGTCGAAATCGCCGAGACTTTCCCAGACGGACTGCTGTACGCGCGCGACTACCCTGAACGGCGTGAGGTCCTTTGCGTTGCGCGGATCCGAGAAGTAGCCGGCGACGCTCAGCTCGAACGCCCTTTGGCGATACGCTTCCGGATCCCGCTCGCGCAAACCCGACTCAGTGAGCTCATCGCGCAATTGCTGGATTTCCGGACTCGCCTGCCGCCGCGCGAACTCATCCTCGAACTGTTGCCGGTAACTCCTGGTCAACGGCGCCGGGTTTATCAACGTCAGCCGGGCGGGTGCCGGTAGCGCAGCGTTTTTCCGTTGCTCGATTGTGTAGAGCAGTCCGAGCATGGCTCCCCACGAATAACCAACGATGGAAAGCGGATCGAGACCGAGCTCACTGACGATCGCCGCCATGTCTTCGACGTGCGTCTGCCAGGTGATCGGAACTCTCGCGTCCGAGCGCGAACGTCCCCCGCCGCGCTGATCGTAGAAGAGAAGATCGAACTCCTCGCCCAGATGCAGCATTTGGGGCAGCATGTACCGGTGATCGGCGCCGGGACCGCCGTGGAGCACCAGCAGCCTCGGC
Organism: Gemmatimonadaceae bacterium; assembly: GCA_036514115.1. GTDB lineage: Bacteria > Gemmatimonadota > Gemmatimonadetes > Gemmatimonadales > Gemmatimonadaceae > UBA4720. The sequence continues at coordinate 12,156 of DATBXT010000246.1, read as the reverse complement.
GCTCCCTGCACGCCGTATTTCACCCAGTAGAGCGGCGAGCCGCTGGTGGTGGTAAAACCTTCTTCCCGCGGCGCGGGGATTGGCTGGGGCAAGGCGGTAGCGGGAGGTGGACCGCGTTAGCGAGCGGTGAAGTCGGTCTTGCTCGTGACCGCGCGGCAGGTGTGCGCGATCAGCTCGGCGGTATGGTCGAGATCCTGGATGCTCACCAGCTCGTTGGGCGAATGCATATAGCGGTTGGGGACCGAGACCAGCGCGGTTGCCACGCCTTCACGCGCGATGTGAATGGCGTCCGCGTCGGTGCTGGTATCGCGACCCGCGGCGTGCAGCGAAAATGGAATCTTCTGATCCTCGGCTGTCTTGCGCAGCAGGCCGAAGACGACGGGCGAGATGATGGACCCGCGCGTCAACACCGGTCCGCCATCAATCGCTGACTCACCGTATTCCTTTTTCTCGACCCCCGGGTGGTCGATGGCAAAAGTCACGTCGACGACGATCGCCATCTGTGGACCGATGCACGTCGCGCAGACTCCGGCGCCGCCGCCCCGATAGCCGATTTCCTCCTGGGTCGTCGCCACCGCAACGACTTTCGCCGCGCCCGGTTTTTCGGCGTAGCGCTGGAGCGCCTCGAGGACCACGAAGGCGCCTATGCGATCGTCGATGGACCGGGAAACCAGCCTGCCATTCGGGAATTCCATCGTGCGCGAATCGATCACGCCCGCGTCACCCACCGAAATGGCCTTCATCGCTTCTTCTTTTTTCTTGAACCCCAGGTCCACCCAGAGATCGGTGAACTTGGCGGCCTTTTCCCGCTCGTCAGGTTTGATGAGGTGGATAGGCTTCTTGCCGACAACGCCGAATACGTCGCCGTCGCGACCGGCAAATCTCAGTCGCTGGCCGATCAGGACCTGCGGATCCCAACCGCCGATGGGCTGGATGTAGGCGTAGCCCTGGTCGTCGATGTAATTGATGATGACGCCGATCTCGTCGATGTGCCCCGCCAACATGATCGTCGGGCTGCCTTCGCCGTTTACCTCGGCGAGGCTGTTACCGGCTACATCGCCGCTCACTTTGGCGAACTTTTTCGCCTGTTCGCGCCAGATCTTGGCCGGCGCGGCCTCGAACCCGGATGGGCCTGGCGTGTCGAGGAGCTTCTTCAGGAAATTGAGTGATTGTGGTGAGATCATGAGCCGAATATAGCACCGCTGGTGAGGCGGGTAATGCATGCCCGCGAATGACTCTTGCACTCATCCGCGACACATCAGGGGGTCCGAATCTCCACGCGAATGAAAGTCGTGTCCGTATTGGCGCCCGCGATTGCGATGGGCGGGTTGTCTATTCGCGCGACGGCACAGGTCGTTGCGACTTCTGCGCCAATCAGCGACATCAGTTACGAGGTCACGTTCACCCGGACAAATGCTGCCGTCCGGCGGGTCTCGTCGGCGATGACGTTTACGGTGGGCGGCGCTGAGCCGCTGTTGTTGTCGTTGCCGAGCTGGACGCCGGGCGCATACGAGATCGGCAACTTCGCGCGGAACGTAGCGGACTTTGCAGCGGAAGAAGCGGGGCACACGCTCGCCTGGGACAAAGTGGATGCGGACACATGGCGAGTTCGGCCGTCAGGCGTGGGTCAGGTAATCGTTCGGTTCAATTATCTGGCGGACAGCCTGGATAACGCGAACACGTGGGCGCGACCGGATTTCCTGCTCTTCAACGGCACCAATCTATTTCTGTATCCCGAAGGGCGCGGGTTTGATTTTCCCGCTTCGGTGACAGTCAACACCGAGGCCGCATGGAAGGTGGTCACGGGTATGACGCCGGCGGGCCAGCGCCGCTATAGTGCTTCGAACTATCACGATCTCGTGGATATGCCTTTCTTCGTCGGCAACTTCGACGTGGACAGCTCGCAGGTCGCGGGCACATGGGTGCGGTTCGCGACGTACCCGGCGGGAAGCGTGAGCGGAGGCGTACGGATCGCCAGTCTGACCGCGCTGAAGCTGGTGATCCCGGTCGAGGCGAAGGTGTTCGGCGAGGTCCCGTGGACCAACTATACGGTCATGCAGATCGCCGACCCTTCTTACAGCGGCGGATCGGGACTCGAGCATCAGAACTCGCACGTCGACGTCCTCGGACCGGGGATGATCGGCAGTCCGGTAATGCCGTCTCTCTACGCGCACGAAATCTTTCACGCCTGGAATGTGAAGCGGCTGCGCCCCAGCGATCTCTGGCCATACCGCTACGATGTGGAACAGCCGACCACGATGCTCTGGATCAGCGAAGGTATCACCGACTATTACGCTGATCTGGCGGAGGTGCGCGGGGGCATTGTCGATCCGAAGGGATTCTATGACCTGACCACCGACAAGATTCTCGAGGTCGAGGGGCTACCCCCGACGTCGTTGGAGGACGCGTCGCTGTCGACGTGGGTGCATCCCCGCGACGGAACGGAGTACGTCTACTACCCGAAGGGATCGCTGGCCGGGCTGCTGCTCGACATCATGATCAGAGATGCGAGCGACAATCACGCGTCACTCGATGACGTATTTCGCGCGCTGTACAACGCGGCGTACAAGAATGGCCGCGGTTTCACGCTCGACGAGTGGTGGGCAACCGTGAGCAAGGCTGCGAACGGCAAGTCGTTCAGCGATTTCTACGCGCGATACATCGATGGAAGAGAGGAATTCCCCTATGATCGCGTTTTGCCGTTGGCGGGGCTGCGCCTGACGCGCGACACGAGTCTGGTGCCGCAACTCGGGATTTCCAGTCTGCAGGATTCGAGCGGCGTGCACGTCAATCAGGTTGGGCCCGGCAGCGCCGCGGCGGTCGCGGGTGTTCAGCCAGGCGATGACCTCATTTCGGTGGGCGGGATCGAAGCGAGCGATCCCGAATGGACGGACAAGTTCCGCGCGAGGTACGCAGGCCAGGCCGAGGGCACTTTATTGCCGGTGGTGGTGCGCCGCAGCGGGACGAATCAAACGTTGACGGCGCGGCTGCACTTTGTGCCGAGGGTGGCGTCGCGGTTGGTAGAGGATCCGAGAGCGTCGGCTAAGGCGCGGCGGGTCAGAGAAGGGATTCTGAGAGGAACGACAGCTCAGTAACTGTATGTGGCCGTTCGTTTACTTGAGTATCGCCTTGGCTATCGTCTGCAGCTGCATGTTTGAGGTCCCCTCGTAGATCGTCCCGATCTTCGCATCGCGGTAGAACTTCTCGACGGGATAATCCTTGGTGTAGCCGTACCCGCCGAACAGCTCAACGCATAGCGAGGTGACTCGCTCGCAGACCTGCGAGGAGAACAGCTTCGCCATGGCGCCTTCGCGGGCGATGTCCTTGCCCGCATCCTTGAGACGCGCGGCGTTGTAGACCATCAGGCGGGCGGCCTCGAGCTCTGTGGCCGCCTGCGCCAGCTGGAACTGGACGGCCTGGAAATCGGAGAGGGGTTTTCCGAACTGCTTGCGCTCATTCACGTAATTGATGGCAGCGTTGATCGCGCCCTGCGCGACACCGATCATCTGGGCGCCGATGCCGATTCTGCCTTCGTTCAGCGTGTTGATGGCGATCTTGTATCCCTGGCCGACCGGGCCGAGGACGTTCTCGTCGGGCACTTCACAATTGTCGAGCAACAGCTCGGTCGTGCTCGATGCACGGATACCGAGCTTGTCTTCCTTCTTGCCGACCTTGAAGCCCTTGAAATCGCGCTCGACGATGAACGCGGTAATGCCGCGATAACCGGCCGACGGATCGGCGTTGGCGAACACCACGAACACGCCCGCCTCCGCCCCGTTGGTGATCCACAGCTTCTGCCCGTTCAGTACCCACGTATCACCGCGCTTCTCGGCGCGGGTCGCGAGGCCGAAGGCGTCTGAACCCGAGCCGGATTCAGAAAGCGCATACGCGCCGATGATCTCAGACGTCAGCTGCGGCAGGTATTTCGATTTCTGAGCGTCGCTGCCGTATCGTGTGATCGGATAGTTGACGAGCGTGTTCTGCACATCGCAGACGATCGCTGCCGCCGCGTCGATCTTGCTGATTTCTTCGACGGCGAGCGTCACCATGAACAGATTGCCGCCCGCGCCGCCGTACTCCTCTGGCACTTCGATGCCCATCAGACCGAGCTCGAAGTACTTCGGCAGCAAGGCAGAATCGATCTTTCCCGCCTTCTCCATGTCCATCACCCGCGGCCGCACTTCTTCCTGCGCGAATGCGGCGACGGCATCGCGGAACATCGCCTCTTCTTCGCTGAGGAGGGTCAATGCCGGCGATGCCGTCGTGTCAGCTTGCATGAGTTGTTACCAGATTCGTGGCTGGAGGGCAGTGGCGCGCGCCATTGGATCTCCTTCTTTGCATCCCCACGCAGCTCTGAACTCGGGCATGTTGCTGAGGGGTCCATTCACGCGCCACTTGGCCGGCGGGTGAGGATTCGAGGCGACCAGGTACCTCAGGAACTCGGGTCGATCGAGCTCGCGCCAAACCTGAGCCCAGCCAAGGAAGAAACGCTGCTCCGGCGTGAAGCCATCGATCACCGGTTGAGGCTTGGCGGCCAGCGCCCGCTTCATTGCTGCATACGCGACGGTCAAACCTCCGAAGTCTCCGATGTTCTCACCGAGGGTAAGCTTGCCCTGAACGTGAGTGGCGGTGTCGAGCACCGTATAGGCGTCGAACTGCGTCACGATTTTGTTGGCCTCGGCCTCGTATTTCGTCGCGTCTTCCCTGGTCCACCAGTCGCGCATATTGCCGAACCTGTCGTACTGCCTGCCCTGGTCGTCGAATGCGTGCGACATCTCGTGCCCGATGACTGCGCCCATCGCTCCGTAGTTCAGCGCGTCGTCGGCGTTGGGATCGTAGAATGGCGGCTGGAGGATTCCGGCCGGAAATACAATCTCATTGAGAAGCGGGTTCTCGTAAGCGTTGACGGTAGGCGGTGTCATTCCCCACTCGGTACGATCAGTCGGCTTACCGATCTTGCCCCAGTTACGTGCTGACGCCCACTGCTGGCCGGCAACGACATTTTCAAAATATCCGTCGCTGGTAATCGCCAGCTTCGAATAATCCCGCCACTTGTCCGGGTATCCGATTTTGCGGTTGAATGCGTCGAGCTTGATCAGGGCTTGCTGCTTCGTTTCCGGTGCCATCCACGGAAGCTGCTCGATGCGCGAGCGCAGCTCGCGTACGAGGTTGTCGACGATGGTTACCGCCCGCGCCTTTGCCGCAGGGGAGAACTTGCGCGCGACGAATTCCTGACCGAGCAGCTCGCCGAGCGTATTGTCGGTGTTGTTCACGCAGCGCTTCCAGCGGGGGCTGATCTCGGTCGCGCCCGTGAAAAGCTTGTTGAACTCGAAGTTCTCCTTGACGAACGGGGTGCTCAGCGACGGCGCGGCGCTGTTGACCAGCCGCCAGCGCAGCAGCGTTTTCCAATCCTCGACGGGCACGGTGGCGAGCATCCGGTCGAAGTTCTGAAGAAACTCCGGCTGTCCGACGTCGAACTTGGCCGGAGTCGGCACGCCCAGCCCCTGGTAGAACTGCGCCCACGAGAAATGCGGCGTCAGCGAGTCAACCTGTCGGAGCGTCATGCCGTGGTAGTTGTTGACGACGTCGCGCAGTTGAATCGGTGTGCGCGAGCCCTTCGCGAATTCGGTTTCTACAGCGAGAACGGTCTTCGCATCCGCGTTTGCCTTTTGCGGGGACTCGCCGAGGAGCTGGAACATCCTGGCCACGCTGGCCGTGAACTTCGCCCGCATATTGACGGAAGCGGTGTCGGTCTTGGTGTAGTACTCGCTGTTTGGCAGCGACAAGCCGCCCTGATAAAGACCGGCGATTGTGTTCGCGGCGTCCTTGCTGTCCTGGGTAGAAGGATCGGCGATTGGTACGAGGCCGTATTTCCTGTCGAGCTCACCAAGCGACCGCTTCAGGTCATCGATGGTTTTGATGGCTGCGATTCGATCGAGCGCAGGTTTTAGCGGCGTGGCTCCGAGCCGCTCGATCGACGCGGTGTCCATACAGGTCGCATAGAACGTCCCGACTTTCCACTCGCCGGTGCCGGGCTTGTACTGGCCGGATTTCACGCGCAGGACAGCAGTGTCGAGGACATTCCGCAGAACTTCCTGGTTCTGGTCGAACAGCTGATCGAACGCGCCGTAGGTCGGATAGTCTCCGGGGATTTTTGCGCGGGTCAGCCAGCCACCATTCGCGAACTGGTAAAAATCCTGACAGGCCTTGACGGTGGTGTCGAGGTTCGCGCGATCAAAAGGCACGGTCTGGGCTGGTGCCTGTGCGCGCAGAGGGGTCGCGAGCGCGATCAGGCTGACGAATGCGCAAAGCGAAATACGACGCGAGAACATCAGGTGGTTCCTCCGGGAAGAGCAGTCTGGCGCGCTGTCCTCGCACGACATGCGTCGCCACAAAGAGTTTCAGAACAATCAGGATCCCAGCAGCGATCGGCTTCCGAGCCCGCGAAAGCCTTCACTGGTTCGACACCCGCGCGGTCCAAAACGAGCTCCGCAAGTTTTTCGTGGACGCCAAAGGCCGGTGTGACATTGAAGGTCACGTGTCCAAAGGGTTTTGCCGACTGCGCGACCAACCTTGGGATGTCGCGCGTCGAGTGCTTGCCAGGCGAGAGCATATACGGAAAAACCGTCACCTCGGTCGCGCCGGCCTCCACGCAATCCGCGAACCCGCGCGCGATATCCGGCGCGGCGAGCTCCATGTGCGCGTAGCGCACAACCACCTGGGGTCCGGCCATCGTCTGGACCAGATTCGACATGCAGCGGAGCATGTCGTTCGCCTCGGCTCTAACCGAGCCATGGTCGACAATCAGAATTCCCTTCATATGACCTGCAAAATGGCGGGGGAGCAACCCGTGGACTAGTGCGGCGCCTCGTCCAGCGAAGTCCCGCGGTGCCACGTAGGGCGGGCGAGCCCTCCCTCGTCCTCATAGAAGTGGATTTTGCCGGGCGCGTAAATCTTTGTCATGTATATGATCTGGCCCGTATGCATGGCAAAATGCTCGACCACGTGGTAAACCGCGGCCAGCACTGTGGTGTCACGGTCCTGAATGACCAGGGAGCGCTCGAGGTCGGCCTCAGTGAGAGTCGCCAGAACTCCGTCCGCTTCGTTGAGTACCACCTCCAGATTCGCGAGCAGCTTCGAGGCCTCGGCGCCGTCCCGCTGCGCAAATTCGCCGGCACGGTATCGCTGCACCGGACGACCGCCCACCCCTCCCAGAATCCATTCCGTGACGTTCCCGGTGAGATGCACGAGGAGGTTCCCGACGCTGTTCGACCCATCGTTGGGACGCGCCCAGACCGCCGCTCTCGGTAGCGCTTCGACGCAGTGCCGGATCTTGATCGGATACTCCTTCGTCAGCCAGTACCGCGACCGCGCGATGAAGCTTTCTGCGACCGGCATCAGGCCGTCTTCGCCTCGGCAGTCATCGAGTCACGGAAGACGTCCAGGGCAAGCTCCACTTTCCCGAAAGGCGCGGATACCTGGACTCCCTGCACATGGGGGCGCACCCGCTCCAGCATCTCGCGCGCGATGGCAATTCCCTCCGACACTCCGTGCTCCTTCGACCTGGCGCTGGCGATTCGCATCCGGTCGATGATCGTCGGCGGGACTACGACGCCCGGCACTTCGTTGGCGAGAAACTCGGCGTTTCGGTGCGACACCAGCGGCCAGATGCCGGCTACGATTGGAATTCGAACGTGCTCGATGGTGCCGAGGAATTTCTCGAGCTGATTCACGTCGAACACCGGCTGAGTAATGGCGTATTCCGCGCCGGCTTCGACCTTCCACTCGAACCGTTTCAGCTCCTGCGCCGGGTCAATGGCCGCGGGGTTCACGCCGACACCAATCGTGAAGCGCGTCGGCTGTCCGATCGGATTTCCGCCGGGATCGAGTCCTCGATTCAGGTTGCTGACGAGGTTGGTCAATCCGATGGCATCGATGTCGAATACGGCCGTCGCATTAGGGTACGGCCCCATTTTCGGCGGATCGCCGGTGATGAGGAGCAGGTTGCGGAGGCCGACGGCCGACGCGCCCAACAAGTCGCTGAGCATCCCCAGCAGATTGCGATCGCGACAGCAGTAGTGAATGACGGTCTCGATCCCGACCTGCTGCTCGATCAGGAGGCCACAGAGTAGCGCGCCCATGCGGCTTTGCGCGCGTGGCCCATCGGGCACGTTGACGGCGTCGACTCCTGCATCGCGCAACGCGGCAGTGTCACGAAGCATCTTCGATGCGTCGACGCCGCGTGGCGGCACGATCTCGACTGAGGTGACGAATTCTCCACTCGCGATCTTGGTGCCCCACTTCGAGCGCTCAGCGAGCGGAATCTGCGCGACGCCCGGATTCTCCGGAGGCAGGTCCGGGTGAATGTGACGCCGCTCCTTCATGGGGACGCGCGGCTGGCGCGGCGACAACGGGCGCACCCCTTCCACCATAGCCGCGATGTGCTCGGGAGTAGTACCGCAGCAGCCGCCGACTATTCTGGCACCAGCCTGCACCAGATGGTGCGCGTAAGTCGCCATGTACTCGGGGCTAGCCATGTACATGCTGCGGCCGCTCACATCGCGTGGCATTCCGGCGTTGGGCTGTGCGCTCAGCTTGCGCCGGGTCTTCGGCGCCATCTTTTCGATTGCGTCGAGGATGATCTGCGGGCCCACCGAGCAGTTCAGACCGATGACGTCCGCACCGAGAGCGTCCAGCGCCTGGGCAAGATCTTCGACAGACATGCCGTAGGTAGTGTGACAATCGGATCCGACGGTCATCTGAGCGATGACGGGGATGGCCGGGTCGACTTCTCGAGCAGCCAGGATGGCCTGCTCGATCTCGTGCAGATCGGAGAACGTTTCGAGGATGAAGATGTCGCAGCCGCCGTCCTTCAGCGCCTGCAGCTGTTCACGGAACGCCGCACGGGCTTCGTCGAGACTCGTCGGTCCCAGCGGCTCGATGCGGACGCCGAGGGGTCCGACCGCGCCAGCGACGAGAAGCTCGTCTTCCGCGACTTCACGCGCGATTTTCGCGGCGGCGCGATTGATCTCGGCGACCTGTGACGACAGACCGTACTGTTCCAGCTTGATGCGGTTCGCGCCAAAGCTGTTCGTCTCGAGAACTTCCGCGCCCGCTTTCTTGTACGCCTTGTGGACGTCGCGCACGAGATCGGGCGCGCGGAGGTTCAGCTCGTCGTAGCACTGGTTGATGAAGATGCCCTTGTTGTAGAGCATCGTTCCCATCGCGCCGTCGAAGACGATGACCTGCTGCGGATCGAGCAGCCGGGTGACGAGCGGATTCTCAGGCAACTGCCTGCTCCTGCGCCGCTGTACCGCGGACTGCGTAGTACTTCGCTTCGGGGTGGTGGATGATGACCGCGGCCGTCGACTGCTCGGGCATCAGCTGGAAAGCTTCGGTGAGATCCATGCCCAGCGCTTCCTTCGCCGGCAGAAGCTTGAACACCGTGCCGTGATCGTCGAGATCCGGACAGGCGCCGTAACCCCACGAATAGCGCTTGCCGCTGTCCACGCCCATCTCGCTCTTGATGCGCCGATGAGCCCACTCGGCGACGGCCTCCGCTGATTCGACGGATAGTCCGTGAGAGTAGAACGCTTCCGTGTATTCGTTCTTCGCCTGTAGCTGTTCAAATCGGGCGGTCGCTTCGTTGCCCACGGTGACGACCTGGAGCGGCACGACATCGACGTCTCCCGACTCCACGCTCCTGATGTAGTCTGCGAGACAGAGACGCTCGCGGCCTACCATGCGCGGGAAGTGGAAGCGCGCGATCTCGCGCAGCGAGCCGCCGTCGCTCGAGTACGCGGCGGGATCGTAAATGATGACGTCGTTGCCCTGCGATTGGGCGGGGAAGTAGCCATAGACAACTTCCGGTTTGATCCAGCCGTTCTTCTTCGCGTCCTTCTTGAGACGCTCGAGTGTCGGCTCGAACTCGTTTTTCACCGTCGTCTTGTACTGCTCCCCGGAGCCGCGGGCACCCCATTGCAGGCGATAGAGCTCGTCGAGATCGAGCAGATCGAAGACTTCGTCGAGGGGCACGTCGCGGATCACGCGCGTTCCCCAGAATGGCGGCTTGGGGACAGGATTGGTCGCGGCGACATCGCTGCGTTCTCCGCCCGCGTCGCCGACTGCGATGTCTTTGCCGACGGTGGTGCGAAGAAAGACGTCGTTGCGCGCGTCATCGAGATTCTTGACGACGAACGGCTTGCGCCTGTTCGGATCCTGGAGCACGTCCATCGTCTCGAGCCCTTCGAACGCGTCCTTGCAGTAGAAGACGCCCGGCTCATAGTGGCGCTCGCCCTCCACGAACAGGGCGCGCCGGCCGAAGCGGCGATTGATTGCGGCGCCGCCGATGAGGACGGGCACCTTCATTCCGCGCTTGTCCAGCTCCTGCACGCACAGCGGCATCTGCTTCGAGGTCGAGACGAGCAGTGCGCTCAAGCCAATCGCATCGGCGCCTACCTCGACGGCTTTGTCGAGAATCGTGTTGACCGGCACCTGCTTGCCGAGGTCGAACACTGTGTAGCCATTGTTGGACAGGATCGTGTTGACCAGTGATTTGCCGATGTCGTGGACGTCGCCGTAAACGGTGGCGAGGACGACTTTGCCCTTGGTGTAGCCCTCTGCCTTCTCCAGAAACTGCTCGAGGTGCTTCACTGCTTTCTTCATGACTTCGGCGGACTGCAGCACGAACGGAAGAATCAGCTCTCCGGCGCCGAACTTGTCGCCCACCTCTTTCATTGCCGGCAGCAGAACTTCGTTCAGGACGCGCACCGGAGTCTCGCGCACACCGGCGGCGTCGAGCTGCTCCTCGATCCCGTCCTTCTTTCGATGGAGAATCATCCAGTGGATGCGCTGATCAGACGTCATTCCCGCCGTGGGGTCTTCCTTCTCCGCCTGGGCGGTCGTGCCTTCACCTGAGGTGTTGGCGAAGTATTCGATGAACCGCTGGAGAGCGTCGGGGCGCTCGTTGAAAACGAGATCGTCCGCGAGTTTGCGTTCTTCGGTGGAGATCTCGGCGTACGGCCTGATGTGCGCCGGGTTTACTATCGCCGCGTCGAGTCCGGCCTGCACGCAATGGTGCAGGAAGACCGAGTTGAGAACGCCGCGGGCTTCCGGTGTCAGGCCAAAGCTGACGTTGGAAACGCCGAGTATGGTCGAGACGCCAGGAAGCTCGCGCTTGATAAGTCGAATGCCTTCGATTGTCTCCTTGCCCGAGTCAATCCATTCGGCGTCGCCGGTGGCAAGGGTAAAGGTCAGCGCATCGTAGATGATGTCTTCGGGCGCCAGGCCGTACTCGTTGACGACGATGTCGTAGATCTTTCTGGCGACCTCGAGCTTCCGCTCGCGGGTTTTGGCCATGCCGATCTCGTCGATGGTGAGCGCGATCACGGCCGCGCCGTGCTTCTTGACCAGAGGTACCACGGCGTCGATGCGCTTGCGCCCGTTCTCCATGTTGATGGAGTTGACGATGCCGCGACCGGGGATGTGCTCGAGCGCAGCCTCGATGACGTTGGCCTCGGTCGAATCGATGACCAGCGGCGTCTCGACGCTCATCGAGAGCAGCTTGACCACTTTCGACATCTGCTCGGCCTCATCGGCGCGTTCAGTCAGCGCAACGCACACGTCGAGGACGTGCGCGCCCGAGTCGACCTGATCGCGCGCGACCTCGAGAATTCCCTCGTAGTCGTCAGCCAGCAGCAGCCGCTTGACCTTGCGCGAGCCCTGGGAGTTGACGCGCTCGCCGACAAGGAGCGGGGGCGGGTCCTGGTGCAGGGTGATGGCGCGCATCGCCGAGCTGACGCGCGGAACGTGGCTGTGATGCGCAGGCTTCGCCTGCGATTCCGCTGCATGCACCGCGCTTACAATGGCGGAGAGGTGCTCGGGCGTGGTACCGCAGCATCCTCCGACGATGCGCACACCGAAATCCCTGACGAATTCGGAAAGCGCGGTCGCCATCGGCTGGGGCTCCAGCGGATACACCGCTTCACCCACGCCTGTGTTCAGGGGGAGCCCGGCGTTGGGAATGACGGAGAGCGGCAGTGTCGCGTGCTCCGCGAGATAGCGCACGGGCTCGCGCATGTGCTCGGGGCCAGTGGAGCAATTCAGTCCGATGACGTCGACCTTGAGCGCCTCGAGCGTAGTCATCGCGCTGGCGAT
>DATBXT010000245.1:0-11797 GCA_036514115.1 Gemmatimonadaceae bacterium | reverse complement strand
CTGCGCCGCCGAGCGCGCAGTAGCGCCGGCATCGCCCTCAAACTCGGCCGCCAGCACGGTCGTCTCGCCGGCCATGATGCAGGTGCCTCTGCTTTACGTCGTCGATGGCGTCCGCCTGCAGCGGGACCATGTCCCGACGCTGACGAAGGATGAAATCTCGGAAGTCCGCGTGATCAAAGGCCACGCCGCCCTCAAGCAGTATGGCCCCGATGCCTCGTATGGCGTCGTGCTGATCACGACCAGAAACGCGCCTCGTTCTTAAACGCTCGGGGCTGATCCGGCGAACGTCGTCGGCAGAAGTTTCCTGAAGCAAAAGCAAAAAGGGCACTCAACTGAGTGCCCTTTGCATTTCGTGGGACTAGCTCGATCGGCCGCGGTGTGAGTTCTGCCCGCCCTTGCGCATGGGCTCGTGGTTTTCCTCCTTACCGTAGCCACCGCCTCCGGGTTTTTCCCCACCACCGTGCACGGCGTTGACTGTCGCCCAGGCTCGGCGCTCCGCTTCTTTCTCCGGAACGCCACGGTTCTCGTAGCCTTCCTCGATGTGCTCGGCCTGCCGCTTTTCCTTGTCCGTGTATTTCGATTTGTCGCCGCGTGGCATTTTTTCTCCCAGAAGTAACGCTGAAAAAAAATGCAGGGTGCGTACCGTCGGCGCCGTCAATGGCAGAGTGCTGGTAGCAGTAAGCCGTCCCGACTGGCATCTTGATGCCGGATGAGTTCACCCTTCGAGCGCCCGGCACCCGGCAGACTGCCCCCGATGCCGCGCGGCATCAGACGCATACTGCTTTCCTTCCTGGCGGTCCTGTTCCTCGCCATGGTGGGCGTGCCGTGGCTGGCCGGCTTCTTCACCGATTGGTTCTGGTTCGGGGAAATCGGATTTCAGACAGTCTTTGCGACCGCGCTCGTATGGCGGATCGCCCTCTTTTTTATCGGCGGCGCGTTCGCCTTTGCCTACTTCTACGGCAACGTACGGCTCGCCCGAGGGGCCGGTAAAGCGTTTCCGGTTCTTTACATAAATCGCGGCGACGGAATCAACGTCGATGTCTCTCGGACTGTCACCCGGCTCTTTTTCCCCGCGGCGCTAGTGCTGGCGTTCGTGACAGCTGTGTCGCTGGCTGCGTCGTGGATGACGCTGCTCAAGGGCTTCAATGGAGTGCTCCTGGGAAGTGCCGATCCGATTTTCGGTCGCGACATCTCGTTTTATCTGTTCAGACTCCCGGTCATATCCGGTGTCCTCGATGCGCTGATCGTTCTGACTTTTTTGTCTCTGCTCGCCGTCATGGTGATGTATTGGCTGCGCGGCGAGATCACTCTGCCGCCTGCACGCGCCAGCGCCAAGCCACGCGCTGCCCGACACATCGGCGGATTGCTCGCGTTCTGGTTTGTTTTGCTCGGCCTTCGTCACTGGATTGTGGGCACGTCGAACCTGCTATACTCGACGACCGGCCCGCTGGTGGGCGCGAGCTACACCGACGTTCACGTCGCGCTGCCCGGGCTCTACGTCACCGCGGTCGCCGCGTTTCTCGCTGCCGTGTGGGTTGTCTTCGGCGTGTTGCGCGACAAACTCGTCTGGTCCGCGGTTTCGGCGTTGGTTGCGTATGTCGTCGTCAGCCTCTTCGCCCGCGGCCTGGTTCCCGCGGGATTTCAGAAACTCGTGGTGTCTCCGAACGAGCTGGCGCGCGAGGCTCCTTATCTGCGTTACCATATCGATGCTACGCGGCGCGCCTGGGGTCTGGACAAGGTTGTCGGGCGGGATCTTTCCGGCGAAGTCCAGCTGGACATTTCAGACATCAAAGCCAACGCCGCCACCGTAGATAATGTCCGGCTGTGGGAGCGCGACCTGCTGATGCAGACGTTCAAACAGCTCCAGGAGATCCGCACCTACTACGACTTCGTTTCCGTCGACGACGATCGTTACACTGTCGATGGGCGATACCGCCAGGTCCATATCTCGGCGCGCGAGCTCAACGTCCAGTCACTGCCGACCAGAACGTTCATCAATGAACGGCTGACGTTCACTCACGGGATGGGCGTCACCATGGCGCCCGTCAACCAGGTGACGAGCGAAGGCTTGCCGGTTCTGTTCGTGAAAGATTTGCCGCCGGTCTCTACCATTTCCGTCAAGCTGACCCGACCGGAGATCTATTACGGGGAGCTGGCCAACGACTACGTGTTCGTCGGAACCCGGCAAAAGGAATTCGATTATCCGGCTGGCGACACCAACATCTACAGCACCTACAAGGGGCGTGGCGGAGTCCCGGTCGGCTCGTTCCTCCGCAAACTGCTTTACGCGTTCCAGTTCGGGTCGCTGAAGATTCTCCTCTCCGACGACATCAGGGAAAACGCCAAGGTTCTATACCGCCGCAACATCATCGAGCGGGCGACGACGGCGATGCCCTTCCTCGATTTCGACGCCGACCCGTACCTGATCGTGACTGACGCCGGCGAGCTCAAATGGATTCTCGACGCATACACCATAAGCGACGCCTACCCGTACGCCCAACGTGCATCGAACGGCACCAGCTACATGAGGAACAGCGTCAAAGTTGTCATCGACGCTTACGACGGAAGCGTCGACGCGTACATCGCCGACCCTGCCGATCCCGTCGTGCAGACTTACGCCAGAATCTTCAGTGGAATCTTCAAGCCGCTCGCGGCAATGCCACCCGATGTCAGGCGGCACGTGCGTTATCCGGGTGATCTGTTCCGACTGCAGACCGCTCTCCACGCCACGTATCACATGACCGAGCCGGACGCCTTCTATCACCGGGAGGACCAGTGGCAAATCCCGGGTGCCCTGGATAAGGCGACCAACGAAAACCCGTTTCAGCGGCACATCGTCATGCGGCTGCCGGGAGAAAAGAATCCGGAATTCATCTTCATGACGCCGTTCACCCCGCGCGGAAAGGACAACCTCGCCGCCTGGATGGTCGCCCGGATGGATGGCGACAACTATGGGAAGCTCCTTGTCTACAGCTTCCCGAAGCAGAGTCTCGTGTACGGTCCGCGGCAGATCGCCAATCGTATCAACCAGGACACCGACATTTCGCGTCAGCTAACGCTGTGGGATCAGCGTGGGTCGGAGGTGATCCGAGGTGAGCTGCTGGTGATTCCGATCGAGGAATCCCTGATCTACGTCCAGCCGATCTATCTGCGCGCGCAGGGCGGAAATATTCCCGAGCTCAAACGCGTCGTTGTCGCGCATGAAAACCGCGTCGTCATGGGAGAGACACTCGAGGAGGGTCTGAACGCGTTGTTCGGCGCGGGCGCCGCGACGCAGCAGCGCATCAACACCCAGGACTCACTCAGCACGCTCGGCGTGGCACCCTCTGTTGTTCCTGGCGGACCGACACCTCAGCGTCCGCAGCCAGCACCGTCAGGGGCGGTCAGCGACCTGCTTCGACAGGCGCAGACCCATTACGACCGTGCCATCGCCGCGCAAAGGGCGGGCAACTGGGCGGAGTACGGACGAGAGCTCGAGCAACTCGGCGCGGCGCTGCGTGCTCTCCAGGCCGGGAAGCAGTAGCGGGCCTGACCTTTCTGGATCCGCGAGGATGAATATCATGTCGCTCGCTTCAGGAATTCCTGGACGGCTTTCCGGTAGCTGCGTCCGGTTGTGATTCGTTTTCCGTTTCGCAGGATGAGGAGCTGATCGCCCTGGTCGAAAGGCTGGGCCTCACGAACCTGCGCCGTGTTCACAATTGTCGAGCGGTGCACGCGCAAAAACCGGTTTTGGGGCAGCCTCGCCTCCAGCCTGCTCAAAGGCTCGCGCACGTCGTAGGCGACTTCGGCGAGATGGATCCGGGCCAGATCGTCGCGCGCCTGGATCCAGAAAATCTCGTCTGGATCGAGGAAAAGAATTTTCCCGTTTACCTTAACCCCGATCCGGTTCCTGGGCGCATCCAGCTGTCCGACGTACTTGAGCAGCGCGCTCAGCTGGGTCGAGACGCTTGGTGCCGGCGAGTCCTTGAGCCGTTTCTTGGCGCGATCCAGCGTCTGGTGAAACCGCACGTGGTCCACGGGCTTCAGCAGGTAGTCAAACGCTCCAAACTCGAACGCCGAAACCGCATAATCGTCGAAGGCAGTGACGAAGATCACTGGCGGCATTTTATCGGTGCCCACTTCGGTGATGACATCGAACCCATCCAGCTCGGGCATCTGCACATCCAGGAAAACCAGGTCTGGCTGCTGGGCGCGAATGGCGGCGACCGCCTCGAGTCCATTCTGGCATTCACCGACGACTTCGACGTCGGGCACACGCGACAACAGCGAGCAGAGCCGCTGGCGCGCGAGCGCTTCATCGTCTATCACCAGCACGCGCATCGACCCGTCCATCATGAGTTCGCGGCTGTGGCGAGTTTGTTATCCATGTGAGCTCCGTTTCGCGTCGGTGACAGACGTCCCAGCTTGAAGGGAATGCTGATGCGAACCGCATACCCACCTTCTTCGCGAGGGCCGCTCTCGAACTCGTGGTTCTCGCCGTACAGGTGGATGAGACGCGTGGTCGTGTTGGTGAGGCCCAGCCCGGTCCCACGCGAACGCTCGCGCGACCGCCGCGCGCGCACGCCGACGCCGTCGTCCACTATGGTGATGGACAGCTTGTCTCCGAGACGCCTCGCGGTCACCTGGACGTATCCCGCGCCCGCGCGCGGACTGATCCCATGTCGTATCGCATTCTCCACCAGCGGTTGGAGCAGGAGGCTGGGTACGAGCGCGGCGCGCACGCCGTCCTCGATATTGCAATTGACGGTGAGCCGGTCCTGAAAGCGCACACGCTGAATCGCGACGTAGCGATCGAGCAGGCCGAGCTCTCGCTCGAGGGGAACCTCCTGTTCGCTGGACGTCGATAACACCAGCCTCAGGAAATCGCTGAGCTCGGACACCATCCGCTCCGCGGCCGGCGGATCGGTGGCGATGAGCGCCATGGCGCTGTTGAGGGCGTTGAAAAGAAAATGCGGATTGAGCTGCAGCTTCAGGGTGTCGAGCTCGGACTGAACGAGTCGCGTGACCACTCGCTGCCGCTCGGCCGATTCCTTGCTCGCCTCTCGCACGAGATGCTCGACCCAGTGGGTGCTGTAGGTGCACACTATGCCGAACACTCCCAGCAAAATCAGCTTGGCCGCTTCGTCGAGCGGCGTGATCCTGGCCGCGACAATCGCATCGATCGGATTGATGACCGTCGGCACGCGCTGCGTGGTCCACAGCCAGACAAGCAGGACGGAGTACTCGACGACCGCAAGCACCGAGATCAGCGCGGCTTTCCGGACGGACGACGCAACTGGCCGTCCGGCCAGAACGACGAAGTACATCAGGAAGATCGGAGACCGGAGCGCGAGTACGCCGGACTGTGCGACCGCATACCCCCCGATGATTGCCGTTACCGCGGTGACATCCACGATGGGGTTTACCGCGGACAACCAGTCGGGCAGCTCAGGACGCCGGTACCAAATCAGGTACTGCGCAACGGTCCACAGCAGCGTCGGGCCGAGTATGAGGACGTTGGCGAGGTTCAGCGAATGGGAAAGGTGCGGCGCGTACATCAACGCAGCTGCAGCCAGCAGGAAAACCACGGCCGCGCGCAGCGCGTTCAGGATTCGCTCCGCGCGATCGCGTCTCAGGCGCAGACTTTGTGGTGGCGCAAAAGATGACGCCGCGAATAACTGCATCAAATCAATTTGCTCGGTGGGGGGTGGCTGGGGTAGCAGGCCGACGAGGTACCTGCTACCCCCGACGCCGGTTTAGTCGTGCTCGCCGTCGTCGTTGCCGTGATGTCCCTCGTGATGATCTTCGCCGCGCTCGTCGTCGTCCTCAAAAGCGTGGAATGACCGGCGAATGTTGTTCTCTATCTGCTGCAGACTCGTGCTGCCCGGTGTTGCCGTCGACGGATCGATGGCGGCACCGGTGGAATCCAGGAACCATTTTCTTACGTCGATGGAAATCGTGGTGTTCGTTGTTGTTGCATCGACCACCAGCGGGGGATCGAAGTCCATCTCCAGATGCGCCCGAACCGGCGTAGTGAAGACGAACGGCGTTCCCTTGAACGTGCCTTCCACCCGAACGCTCTTGCCGACGAGATCAGGGTTTGCGGTGTTGAAGGCCGTGAAGCGCGCGTTGGCCGGAGAAAGCCTGGCTTCCATCTCGGCGAATGTTCCTGCCGGGAGTGGAACGGTGATCACCGGATGCAGCGCGTCATCGACGGGCACGTTGACGAGCAGGGGATCGAGCTCGACTTCCTCGCACTCCCCATTCAGGCTGTCGTCGCCGTGGTCGTCGTTTGCATCTTCGGCTTCGGACACGCACTGCGTGTTACCACTTTGATCGAGCTCTATCTTGCTGAATACGAGCTGCACCTTCTGCAGCACCAGCTCGTTGCTGGATCCGACCACCAGATCGGCGGAGACGCGATTGGCCGCGCTCGACACCGATGCGTTGGTGGTGAAGGAAAGTTGAACGTTGTGTCTGTTGCCGCCGGTAACGTCGCTTGAACACCCAGCGAGAATCGTCAGGGCTGCAAGGCCGGCAAGCGGCCTGGTATGCTGTTTCAGATCATTCATCATTGAGGGCTCCTCGGGCTTTCGCCACGAAAGGGTTTCCTCGTCGGCTGCGTAGAAAGTACGCCGTTCAAGTGATCAGACGAGCCACGCGAGGGCGGAGGAACCTGCGATCAGGGCGAGTGACTTGTTGCGAGCGGTGAAGGACATCATGCGACCGAGCAATGCCAACTGAAGAACATTTGCGGCTCGCCAGAGCGTTGATTCTGGAGCACGGCTGGAACGCCACGGCGTACCAGATCCTGAATCCAGGCATCGAGCTGTGGTTCTCGGCGAGCGGAGATGCTGTCGTCGGGTATGTGCGACATCGCCGCACGATGGTTGTGGGTGGCGCGCCGGTATGCGCGCTCGACCGGCTCGATCAGATAGCCACCGAATTCGCCGCGGCAGCGCGAGACCGCGGCTTGAGAATCTGTTACTTCGGCGCCGGTGACCGGCTCGAATCGATTTACGCCGACGATCCTGGGTGGTCCCGAGTGCTCCTGGGAGCGCAGCCGATCTGGGACCCACGACAATGGTCCACCGCAGTCGCCAGCAGGCCATCACTGCGTGCCCAATTCAATCGCGCGCGGAACAAGGGAATTGCCATTCGCGAATGGGATGTCCGCCAGGCTGAAAACAACCAGGCTTTGCGACGCTGCCTCGGCGAGTGGCTGGCGACGCGCGGATTGCCGCCGCTTCATTTCATGGTCGAGCCCGAGACCCTGAGCAGCTTGCGCGACAGGCGCGTTTTCGTTGCCGAACGTGAAGGGCGCCAGGTCGTCGCCTTCACGGTGCTGTCTCCGGTGCCGGCGAGGAACGGCTGGCTGGTGGAGCAGATCGTGCGCGGTCGCAGCGCGCCCAACGGCACATCGGAATCGCTGATCGACTTTGCCATGCGCGCGGTGGGCGCGTCGGGCGCAGCATACGCCACGTTGGGGTTGTCACCGTTGTCGCAACGCGCGCGGATGGAGCAGCCGCCGCAACCAATGTGGCTGCGGCTGTTACTGGAGTGGGTGCGCCTGCACGGCGCGAGATTCTACAACTTCGTCGGTCTCGACTCTTTCAAGGCCAAGTTCAACCCGCAGGAGTGGGAGCCGATTTATGCCATCGCCCAGGGGCGACGATTCTCACCGACGGCGCTATATGCGATTGCGGGCGCCTTCAGCGGCGGCGCGCCAGCGAGGCTGGTCTTCGGCGCGCTCGCACGAGCGGCCGGCAAAGAGCTGGCGACACTCGCGCGAAAGCTCACATCGAAGGTGAATCGGGTTCGGCGGGGACACTAGCGCGAACTGCGCGCATGAAATTGGTCAGCTTCGTCTCGTCGAGCTGCCCATTTGTGCGAAGCCCGCTGCAAACATCGACACCGAACGGAGCGACTTTGTCGATGCCCGCGCGCACGTTGTCCGGATTCAGCCCGCCGGCCAGAAAAACCGGAACATCGACTTCGTCGCGGATCCTTCTGCTCACCGCCCAATCGTGCGTGCGACCGGTGCCACCGAGCTCTTTGATCTTCAACCCCGGTTGTCCTGAATCGAGTAAAATCGCGTCCACTTTTTCGGACACAGCGATTGCTTCACTCAAGGAATCTTCGTCGCGAACGTGAATCACCTGCACCAGCGAAATACCTGGGAGAGCGTCGCGCAGCTGGTCGTAAACCCCCGTTGCCACCTCGTCGACGAGCTGAAGCGTGTTGGTTCGGCAGTAGCGCTGTTGCGCGATGATCGGCCTGGCCGTCGTCTCACACGTCAACAAGAACGTGGACACGGTGGGCGGCACGGTTTCCGCAATATCCCTGATCAGCGACTCCGCGATTGGACCAGGTCCGCTGGGCATGCGTGACACGAGGCCGATAGCGGAAGCGCCGCTTGCAACCGCCAGCGCGGCTTCGGCGGGCGAACCGATACAGCAAATCTTCACCCGCGGCTGAACACGGAACATCACCGGCCCGGTAGTGGGATCATTTCAGTGAATTGCACACAACTTAGCGAGGACGGTTGCCTATGAGACACACCAAGCGACTCCTGAGTCTGGTAGCGGTGATGACGCTCGCCGCATGCACCGACAACGGAATCTTCAACCCGAACCAGGACTTCTCGGGGACGTACACATTGACGGTCTTCGCGGGCAGAAGTGTTCCCGCGACGTACACATTCCAGCCTGGCGATCCCGATTTTCCCAACGGTGGAACGTTCGTCGTGAATAACGGTCAACTGACGCTGAACAATAACGGGACCTTCACGGAAACGAACAACTACACAACGACCCAGAATGGCCAGCAGCCGACGCAAACGTCATTTGTCAGCAGCGGCACCTGGACCAATAACGGTACGAACTTCACCATGTTCGCGCCCGCGCAGAACGGCAACCCCGCGCGCAACGTGACAGGCACCCTCGACGTGGACACCCAGGGCCGTGCGACCGCCTTCTACCAGGAAGTCGACCCGCAAACGGGAGTGGTGGAATCCTACGAGTACAAGCGCTAGCGCCTGAACAAGGCGGGTCCCCGAAAAAGAGGAGCGCTCTCGTCGGAGCGCTCCTCTTTTGTTATCCTACGTAAAGTTGGAACCCGCACCTGCGCTGAATCGTACGGCTGGCAAACTCTCTTTCGAGGACTGACACAATGAGTATACTCGCCTGGATCGTCGTTGGGCTGGTGGCCGGAGTTCTCGCATCGCTGGTGATGGGTGGCACCGGCTACGGCATCATCGGTGACATCGTTATCGGCATCGTCGGTGCCTTCATTGGCGGTTGGCTGTTCAGCGCACTGGGCGTCTCGTCGCCCATCGGCGGGATGGGCGGCACCATTTTCGTCGCGTTCATCGGGGCGGTAGTGCTGCTGTTCATCCTCCGTTTGATACGCGGCTCGACACGACGAGTGTAACGCTGGTGAAATCTGATCTTGGACACGGTTCGCGTCAGGAAGGCTCCCTACCAATTGCAGCCGGACTAGCGCCCGAGATCGAAAGCACCGAAGCATTATCGGAAGCAGGCGACATCAGGGCTCCGCGGGACTACGAAGTCCTCGGGGGTCGCACGGTTTTCATTGCAGCGCTCTCGATCGCGATCGGGGGCGCTGCGGCGTTGGTTGCCCAGTTTTTCCTGCGGCTGATCGGCCTCGCGACCAACATCTCGTATTTCGGAACGCTTTCGACCGCTGTCTCTGAACCGGCAGCAGGTATCCGCGGACCGCTCCTGCTTTTGCTCATCCCCGTCATCGGCGGGCTGATCGTCGGTCTGATGGCGCGCTATGGATCGTCCGCCATTCGCGGTCATGGGATTCCCGAGGTGATGCAGCGTATCCTTTACGGCGAGAGCCGCATTCCCGCTCGCGTCACCATCCTCAAGCCGTTGTCCGCCGCCGTCGCCATTGGAACTGGCGGCCCTTTCGGCGCCGAGGGCCCGATCATCGCAACGGGTGGCGCGCTGGGGTCTCTGGTCGGCCAGCATCTTCACGTAACGGCGGACGAGAGAAAAACTCTGCTCGCGGCGGGAGCGGCCGCCGGCATGGCCGCGACTTTCGGAAGCCCGGTATCCGCTGCGTTGCTCGCCGTCGAGCTGCTCCTTTTCGAGTACCGCCCGCGATCGATCATTCCGGTTGCACTGGCTTCGGCAGTTGCGGCCAGCATCCGCGTCGCCATGGTCGGGTCGGCGCCCGTATTCCCCATCGCCGAGCTGCTTCAGCCCACCGACTCGGCGCTCGCCTTCTATGTTGTGCTCGGCGCGTTGATCGGACTTATCTCCGTTGGCATCACCCGTCTCACCTACGCCATCGAAGATACGTTCGAGGTACTCGGCGAACGCTTCCACATTCATTGGATGTGGTGGCCGGCGATCGGTGCTTTGGTGGTTGGCGCGCTTGGCATCGTCGAGCCGCGGATACTCGGCGTCGGCTACTCGAATATCATCGGCGCTCTGTCGGGCTCCATCGTCGGACGCGCGCTGATCGTGCTTGTGGTGCTGAAGTTCGTCGCCTGGTCCGTCTATCTGGCCAGCGGAACCTCGGGCGGAGTGCTCGCGCCGCTCTTTACGATCGGCAGCGGTCTTGGTGCGTGGATTGGCGCTCTCGTCGCCGCCGCTGCGCCTTCCATCGGAATCGATCCACGCATCGCCGCTCTCGTGGGAATGGCGGCGATCTTCGCCGGCGCGACACACGCGCTGCTGACCGCAATCGTATTCGCCTTCGAGACCACTCGCCAACCGGTGGGACTGTTGCCGCTCCTGCTCGGGTGCGCTGCAGCCTATCTCGTGTCACTCTTGTTCAACCGCCATTCACTGCTCACGGAAAAGCTCGCGCGCCGAGAGGGAAGTGTGCGTACCGAATACGAAGTGGATCATTTGGCGCACGTGCTGGTGAAGCAGGCGGCTAGTCGCAAGGTGATTTCATTACCGGCGAATCAGACACTGGGCGAGGCGAGACGCTGGCTGCAAAGCCCGGCGAAGAGCGACGGAGGCCCGTCTACCCACCAGGGGTTTCCGGTACTCGATGAGTCGTCACTCCTCATTGGCGTAGTCACCCGGCGTGAGATCCTGGATCCCGCTTACAACGACGACGAGGTGGTCGCCGAAATCATCAAACGCCCGCCGGCAGTCGCCTACGAGGACAGCACGCTTCGCGACGCAGCCGATCATATGGTTCTCGAGGGAGTTGGTCGATTGCCGGTGGTGGATCGAGAGGAGCCTCGTGTGGTCGTCGGAATTATCTCCCGCAGCGATTTGTTGAGCGCCCACGCGCCGCGGCTGTCTGCGGCGCTCGACGCGAAGGTCACCGCCCGGTGGAGATGACTAAGCCCGACACGCGAAGCTTTGGCTATTCGGGAACTCCGCTCGTCAAGAAGCTCGGGATTAAATCCGATTCGCGTATACAGTTCATCGCCGCGCCTGGGCAATTTCCAGCGCTGCTCGGAGAGCTGCCCGAAGGCGCGCGCGTCCAACGCACGGGCACTCTGGATTTTGCGATCGTCTTCGTTAAAAAGGTCTCGGAGCTGACGCGCCAGTTCGCGCCGCTGCGCGACCGACTGGAGACGAACGGGATGCTGTGGGTTGCCTGGCCCAAGCGAACGTCCGGTATCGAGACGGATCTGAATGAGAACGTCGTACGCGACCATGGGTTGCAGTGCGGGCTGGTTGATGTAAAAATCTGCGCGATCGACGACACGTGGTCCGGCCTCAAGTTCGTCCGCAGGTTGAAGGACCGCGTATGAAAGCAGTGGACGCCTTGCTCGCCGGCCTGGTCGATTACGCCGGCCTGTTTCCGCCGGCAGGGGAAG
>DATBXT010000244.1:0-7108 GCA_036514115.1 Gemmatimonadaceae bacterium | reverse complement strand
ATCTCGATGTACGCAATGGGCAAGCTGTTCAACCTGCTGCTCGGCTGGAGCTTCGACGTCAGCATGCTCGTCGCAGCAGTGATTGTGCTCGCCTACATCTTCCTCGGCGGACTCACCAGCGCCATCTACAACGAAGTGCTGCAGTTCTTTCTGATCGTTTTCGGATTCGCGCCGCTGGTATTTCTTGGATTGCGAGCGGCAGGAGGATGGTCGGGCCTCAAGGTGAAACTCGCTGAAGTCGCCGTCGGCCGCGGCTTCGAGTCGGGCGCGCTGACGCACACCTGGCGGTACATGGCTGATTCGTCACAGAATCCGATCGGGGTGGAGTGGTTCGGCCTGGCGATGGGACTCGGGTTCGTGCTGTCGTTCGGCTACTGGTGCACCGACTTCCTCGTCGTGCAACGCGCGATGGCGTCCGAGAACATGGCGGCAGCGCGTCGCACACCGTTGATCGCAGCGATCCCGAAAGTATTCTTTCCGTTCCTGGTAATCCTGCCCGGAATGATCGCGCTCGCCGTCGACTGGCACTCGACCGGGGGCGGCGGTGCGCTGGCGATTGCCGGCGGGCAGGGAAT
This sequence comes from Gemmatimonadaceae bacterium, assembly GCA_036514115.1. Taxonomy (GTDB): domain Bacteria; phylum Gemmatimonadota; class Gemmatimonadetes; order Gemmatimonadales; family Gemmatimonadaceae; genus UBA4720. Next base: position 6,533 of record DATBXT010000244.1, on the reverse strand, counting down.
CATCCCGCCCAAGATCGATCCCGCGACCGGAGCCGCACTGATGGATCGGGCCGGGCACGTCGTACTCGACTACGATTTGTCGGTGCCGATGATGCTGATCCGGTTTTTCCCCTCGGGCATGCTCGGACTCGGCCTCACCGCGCTCCTGGCGTCGTTCATGTCGGGGATGGCGGGGAACGTCACCGCGTTCAACACGGTGTGGACCTACGACATCTACCAGAGCCACATCAAGAAGGGCGCGAGTGACGAGCACTACCTGTGGATGGGACGCGTTGCGACCGTATTCGGCATCGTGCTGTCGATCGCGGCGGCATACGTGGCGAATTCATTCAATAACATCCTGGATCTGTTGCAGCTGGTGTTCGCCTTCGTCAACGCTCCCCTGTTTGCGACATTCGCGCTCGGCATGTTCTGGAAGCGCACTACCGGGCACGCGGCGTTCACGGGTCTGTTAGCGGGAACGGTCGCTGCGGCGATTCATCACGGCATCTCACTGGCCGCGGGGGCAACGCCGGGCGTGAAAGGCGGGTACTTCGGCGCACACATTATCTATCGCAGCGAGCTCGGCCAGACGTTCTGGACGGCGATCTCGGCGTGGGTCACGTGCTTCGTCGTCACCATCATCGTCAGCCTCCTCACTCGACCGCGGCCCGACGCCGAGCTGCGGGGATTGGTCTACAGTCTGACTCCAAGACCTTCGGAGGGCGACGTGGTGTGGTACGAGCGTCCGAAGGTAATCGCGGTGGTGGTGCTGGCAATCGCGCTGCTGCTCAACATCATCTTCTTCTAGGAGACTCGGACCATGAGTGGTGCGGCTCGCTTCGACATCCGGCTTCCGATCGGGGGACTTTTTCTCCTGCTCGGGGGAATTCTCACCGCCTACGGGATGGTCACGAAATCAGACGCGCAGCTTTACGCGCGATCGGAGAACATCACTATCAACTTGTGGTGGGGAATAGTGATGCTCGTCTTCGGTGCGGCGATGCTTTACTTCGGGAGGAGAGCGAAGGAGAGGCCGTTGCATAGTCTCGCGGGAGAAGAGACGGAAGTGAGAGAGCACGCAAAGGGGCTAGAGCGAGAGTAGCTGGACGGCTGGAGGACTGAGGGCCTAGGACCAAGGGCATTGCTGATTGCTGACTGAGTGAGGATCGGGGACAAAAGGCGGAAGCGCAGGACTGAGGACTGGGGTCCTCGCCTGGTCACCGCTTTTGTAGACCACCACGCCGGACGCGCTCGCGGGGGATGATTGCGAGGAGAATACGGCGGATCTCTTCCAGATCGTTTAGGCGAGTAATTGCAACGTCGCCCAACATGGGGCGTGCGGCCTGGTACCACGTCATGCTTTCGCGCACAGAGCCAAGGGCGTACTCGAAAATCCGCGAGCGGTCTATTCCAGAGCTGCGAGAGTAGCCTTCTCCAATATTGGCGGCAATAGATCCAACAGCCGCATACAACTGACCCGACATTTTCTGGGTGACAGGATCAGCACTAAGCGTCTTCGCGTCTAACCAGGCTGTCTGAACTAGGTCTTTGGCGATCTGGTACGCGCGCATGCGAAACAGCGGGTCATTCGATGTTTCCGCTGCGACGGGAGGGCCGAAATGAGACATGAACGAATTGTGGCACAGCGCATATGAGCGCGCCAACGCTTTTCTACTCCCGCATGGCTCAACTGTCGCCACGACAAGGCAGAGGACGCGTGTCCTCGATCCTGCTCGTCCGCCTTTTGTCCCCGATCCTCACTCAGTCAGCAATCAGCAATGCCTTTGGTCCTAAGGCCTCAGTCCTAAAAGTCCTCAGACCCCGCGTGCGGCTGGTCAACGACCGTATGAACTGTACTTCTTTCGGATCAAACGGCTGCCCATTCGCCCTGAAGATGTCGTGAAACCAGACTTTCGGCTCCGCCGTGTATTCATTCTGCCATGAATCCCAAGGATAAATCGTCTGCGATTTTCCTGAAACGAATCCCCAGTTAATCGCCCCGACGCGCCGCCGTGCAAAGATCGGGAGAATCGCCTGGAAGGTGCTGTTACGCGGACGAGCCATGTACTCGGAGCAGATAATCGGTCGCCCGTAGCGCTCGAGAGCGGTGATCAGCTTCTCGACGGTCGCGCTGTCGTCGTAACTGTGAAACGTGATGACGTCCGAGTTGTCCAGCATGAATCTCGTTGCGGGCCTCATGCGGGCTGGATCGACGTAATCGCCCAGCCAGGGCGCCGCCGTCAAAGGCTGCGATGGATTCATCGCCCGCGCCCATCCAAAAGCTTTACGCATCAGGATCAGTGTCAGTGCCGGCTTGTTTATCGGCTCGTAGGCGATGTAGGCGGGGCGGTTGGTGTTGTCGGGCTCGTTGAAGATGTCCCATGCAATTACGCGCCGATCGTTCGCAAATCTCCCGACGACGCCTTGCACGTAAGGGCGCAGCGATTCGTAGCGGGTCGTGTCAGACAGAATGGCCGCGCCAGGGCTCTGCACCCACCCGGAGTTGTGCAAATGGGGAATCGGTGCGCGCTGTTTTCCGAGGTGCGGAAGTGGGTCCCACACCGCGTCGAACAGCACCAGCATCGGCCTGATGTGATGTCGCTGCGCAATCGTCAGGAACTCATCGATTCGACGGAGAAATCCCTGAGGATCCTGCGTCCAGAGCAGATTGTGCAGAAATACGCGCATCGTGTTGAAGCCGAGTGATTCCGCCCAGCCCAGCTCGCGATCGATGGTCCGCGGATCGAAGGTATCCGCCTGCCACATCTCCAGCTGATTGATGGCGGTGCTCGGAGCGAAGTTGCTCCCGACCAGCCAGCCGGTCGAATCGCCCCACGCGCGCGCGCGTTGCTGGGTCCACATCGCCCGCCCCTGCGACGACCGGGGAACGAGGACTCGCCCCTGCGCAGGAAGCTGAGCCGCGCCGCTGACGGCGAGCGGAATGAAAACGAGTGCAGCGAGGCGATGTCGCATCATTGCTTTCATGGCGTCACTCCGAACTTGAAGACGGTGCGTGAGCGATACTGTTCGCCCGGCCGCAGAATCGTGGAAGGGAAGTTCGAATGGTTCGGCGAATCGGGGTAATGCTGCGTCTCCAGCGCCAGACCGTAACGAAAGCGATAGACTGCCCCGCCTTTGCCGGTGATGGTCCCATCGAGGAAGTTACCGGAGTAAAACTGCAGGCCCGGCTCGGTGGTGGAGATGTCCATCGTGCGACCGCTTGCCGGCTCGACGACGCGCGCCGCGAATACCAGCGCGTCCGACGCCGCGCCGCCGCGATTGAGTACCCAATTGTGATCGTAGCCGTTGCCGTACCGAATTTGGGTATTCGCTCGTTGATCTACTCTCGCTCCGATCGCTGTTGGCGTCCGGAAGTCGAACGGCGTACCCTGCACCGGTTCGATCTCGCCGGTAGGAATCAGCGTGGAGTCTACGGGCGTAATCGCATCAGCATTGATGGTGAGGACGTGTCCAAGGATGTCGCGCGAGGCGTTGCCGGCCAGATTCCAGTAGGAATGCTGCGAAAGATTGATCGGCGTGGCTTTGTCCGTCGTCGCCAGATAATCAACGATCAATCGATCGTCAGGTGTCAGCGTATAGGTGACGGTTGCGTGCACCGTTCCTGGGTAACCCTCCTCGCCGCTGGGACTCGTGTAGTCGAGCGCGACACCTTGCCCTTCCTGATTTTGAAACGGCCGTGCGTTCCAGACGACTTTATCGAACCCGCGCAATCCACCGTGCAGGCTGTTGGGACCGTTGTTGACGGCGAGAGTGTATGTGGCGCCATCGAGCGTGAAGTGTCCACGCGCGATACGATTCGCATAGCGACCAACGATAGCGCCAAAGTAGGGCGAATTGGCTACGTAGGCGGCGAGATTGTCGTAGCCAAGGACGATGTCCGAGAGGTGGCCGGCCCGGTCGGGAGTCTTCAGCGAGGTGATGATCCCACCGTAATTGGTGAACTGCACTTCGATACCGTGCGCATTTCTTAGCGTAAAGAGCTGCACGGCTTGCCCGCTCGCCAGAGTGCCGAATGGCGCGGGCTCGGCGGCCGGCTTCATCGAGGGCGTGCCGGACTGAGACGCGACTGTACAGCCCCCGAGTAGAAGCGCGACAACCGCGGCGAGGGCTAGTGAAGCGCGGTCCGCGGTGAGGCGACTACCAGCCATTGCTCGTTCTCCTTCACGAAGGTTTTGGTGGAGACCCTCGCGAGGACCACGCCAGTGATTAGTTCGCTTCCGAACAAGTCGTTCTCCGAGAGCACCGGCCAACAGGATGCGGAAAGTCCATGCTCCTGGTCAAGTGCCCCCGGTGATGCCTGGCTACGGCGACGTCTGATAAAAGAATCTGTCGATGGTGTTACCGCCGATTTGTACGGCGCGGCCCATCACTCCGAATCCGGCAGCTAGTGATCCGACATCGCCGGTTCCGGTTTTGGCATCAGGATGCCGTTGATGACGTGGATGACGCCGTTCGAGGCCATGATACCGGAAGTGACCACCTGCGCGTTGTTTACGAAAACCCTTCCACCGCGAACGGTGATCTCGAGCTCCTGTCCGTTCGCCGTCACCGGCGTGGCGCCGTTCGATGAGGCGATGTCCGACACGCCCACTTTCCCGGCGATGACGTGGTAGGTCAGAATGGAGGCAAGCTTTTCCTTGTCAGCGAACAACGCGCCGATCGAACCAGGCGGCAGCTTGGCGAACGTCCCGTCCGGCGGAGCGAATACAGTGAAGGGCCCGGCGCCCTCGAGTGTCTCGGCGAGGCCAGCTGCCTTCACCGCAGCTACCAGCGCGTTGAAGCTGCCGATCTCCTCGGCAACCTGGAGGATGTTCATCATGCTCGATTCTCCTTCGTGGCGTACGCCCGGTCCGTTGTGGTTGTCCATTGGTTGTCCAAGGAGGATAGCCTCAAAAGCCACTCTGTCAAGGCTGTGTCGAACACAAACACTTGACAAGACTTGGACAGACGGCCTAAGTTCCTCCCGTGAAACAGCTTCGGTCGAAGAAGGCGAGGCACCGCACCCCCACGGGCCAACACCCAATCGCAGTCGTTGCCAAGCGCACGGGCCTGAGCCAGGATGTCCTCCGCGTCTGGGAGCGACGGTACGACGCAGTGAAACCGACCCGCGGCTCCAACGGGCAGCGATTCTATACCGACGCCGACGTCGACCGGTTGCGAGTTCTGCATGCTGCCACCAGCGCCGGCCGAAGCATCGGTCAGGTCGTGAAGCTTTCCGATAAAGCGCTGAACACCATGGTCGAGGGAGACGCGGCGGCGCGCGCAACACTCGTGGCAACCGCGGCCGAATCGTCGGACGCTGCGACGGTCATCGAAGCTGCTCTTGTCTTCACGCGGTCACTCGAGGCTGCCCGTCTCAACGATCATTTGAGCCGTGCCGCGGCGGTCCTCGGCGTCCCTGATTTTTTCGCTCGCGTCGCCGTCCCTTTGCTTCACCGTGTGGGGGATGAATGGCACGCGGGTCGTCTGGCAACGGCGCAGGAGCACCTCGCATCGTCCGTCCTTCACGACATCTTCGTCGGGAGCATGCGCGCGTGTTCGGCGCAGGCCGATGCTCCCGGCGTTTTGATCGCAACTCCCGCCGGTGAGCGGCACGTAATCGGAGCCGCGCTCGTCGGCGCCGCCGCTGCTGTCGATGGTTGGACCGTCGTTTACCTCGGCGCCGACCTCCCCGCGAAAGAGATCTCAGCCGCCGCAATCGCGAGCGATGTTCGCGCTGTCGCCTTGAGCATTGTCTACGTGGACGACCGCCGGCGTGTCGTTCGTGAGCTGCGGACTCTCAGGTCCCTCCTTCCCGCCGGTATCGCGCTCTTCGTCGGCGGATCGGGTGCTCTCTCACTCTCGCACGAGCTGTCGGGGTCCGGGATACGCGTCACCGACGATGTCGCCGAACTATATGAAGAGCTAAGACGCGGGAAGTGAATTCAGCCGCGCTTACCCCCGGGCATTAGAATATGCGCTCAGTCGCAGTCGTCTTCCTGACAGGGGGTTCCATGCGCCACACTCGCAACGTCATCCCACTCGCAATGGTTACGCTGATCGCCGCCGGCTGCGGCAAGAATGCAACGCCAGTGGGCGACTCGACCGTGGCGTCGAGCAGGACAGCAACATTCGACGAGACCGCGGCGCGCGCGCAGATACTCGGGGCCGATTCCGCCTTCGTTCGGGCCATCACGGCCAAGTCGGTCGATTCCCTGATGGTCTATTACGACCCCCATGCTGTTTCCCTTGGAACCACGGCAGTGAAGGACACTGCCCAATTGCGGAAGTCGTATACCCAGACGGTGAAGAATCCTCCGCGCGACGTCAACTTCCAGAGCGGAGGCGTCAGTTTCTCCAACGATCATTCGATGGCCTGGGACTACGGCACAGTCAGTCAGACCGCTGATGTGAAAGGCAAGCCGGTGAAGTCGAGCGGGACTTATCTCAACGTATGGAAGAACGTCGGTGGCCGGTGGATGATCGTGGCGGAGATAAGCAGTACCGCGCCGTGAATCTCGGCCTTGCGGGTTATCCATTTGGCTCTAATG
>DATBXT010000243.1:0-14717 GCA_036514115.1 Gemmatimonadaceae bacterium | reverse complement strand
ACATGAGGGCGGCGTGGTTCAAGGATCCGGATGGGAATATTCATTCGCTGGTGAGTTCTTGAGCGCGTCGTGGCGGAAAGGGCACTGGAACTGATCAAGAGCAGACTACCCGCCGCCAGCTGAACGCGGAGTGCCATCAGCTGCGTGGGACCGGGACAGGTCGCGCCTCGTAGTCATCACTAGCCGCTGCGTTCCTAAATGACGATTTCTCAACAGTTTGCCGCACATCAGCGGCAAAATTGCACGCCATGTCGATTTGCCGAACATTCATTCGTCGCATTGGTAGAGCCGGATGGCGGCCTCAAACGACAAATAAAGGAGAAACTCCAATGCGGTTCATGGTAATAGTGAAGGCCAACGAGGAGAGCGAGGCGGGAGTCCTTCCCAGCGAGCAAGACCTGACGGCCATGACGAAGTTCAACGAGGACCTCGTGAAGGCGGGTGTGATGCTGGCCGGGGAAGGCTTGCATGCATCATCCAAAGGCGTGCGCGTAAAATTCGGTCCGGGCAGCAGCAAGACCGTGATCGACGGACCCTTTCCGGAAACGAAGGAGCTCATCGCCGGTTTCTGGCTCTGGCAGTGCAAATCGCTCGAAGAGGCGACTGAATGGCTCAGGCGCGCTCCGTTTGGTGCCGGCGCAGAGATCGAGATTCGTCAGGTGTTCGAAGCCGACGATTTCGGCGCCAACCTGACTCCGGAAACCAGGGCCAGGGAAGAGGGGATCGCCCGGCAGGCCGCGGAAAACGCGGCCCGCGCGTAGGAGACTCGACAATGCGATTCATGACGATTTACAAGCCTGGCGAAGAATCCACGACTCCGCCGACCGAGGAGCACATGGAAGCAATGGGCAAGTTCATCCAGGAGCTCGCCGCGTCGGGCACGCTCATTCAGACGGACGGTCTCGTCCACAGCTCGAAGGGCGCCCGCGTAACACTGAAGGCCGACGGAACCTTCAAGATCGTGGACGGACCGTTCACTGAGGCAAAGGAGATCATCGGGGGTTACGCGATCATCAACGCGAAATCCAAAGCCGAGGCAATCGAGCTGACCAAGAGATTCCTCAAGGTCGCCGGCGGCGGTGAGAGTGAAGTCCGCGAAATGCACGAACAGCCGGCATACGACGCGCGCTCGGCGCAGCCGTTCCGCGGCGCTACGCAAGCGCACGCAGCCGAAGCGACGCGGTAGCAAGCTGTCGTGTCCGACGTCAACCGTGCGATCGATGCAGTCTGGAGAATCGAGTCTCCGCGTCTCATCGCAGGTCTCGCCCGAATCACGGGTGACGTCGGCATCGCCGAGGACCTCGCGCAGGACGCTCTTGTCGCAGCGCTGGAGCGGTGGCCACAAACCGGAGTGCCTGATAATCCGGGAGCGTGGCTCATGGCCACCGCCAAGCATCGGGCGATCGACATGCATCGTCGCAGTAAGCGCATCGAGCGCAAGCACGAGCAGATCGGGCACGAGCTCGATGCGCAGCAGGAGATGAGCGTGTCGGATCTCGATACCGCTCTCGACGACGACATTGGCGACGACCTGCTGCGATTGATGTTCACAGCCTGCCACCCGGTGCTCTCGACGGAAGCGCGTGTGGCGCTGACCCTGCGCCTGCTCGGCGGGCTCACCACCGACGAGATCGCGCGCGCGTTTGTAGTGCCGGAAGCGACAGTGGCGCAAAGGATCGTGCGGGCCAAGCGTACGTTGTCGGAGGCGCGCGTTCCATTCGAGGTTCCCCGCGGGGCCGATCGCGACGCGCGGCTTTCGTCGGTGCTGGGCGTGATCTACCTCGTTTTCAATGAAGGTTATTCGGCGACGGCGGGTGAGGATTGGACCCGGCCGGCGCTGTGCGAGGACGCGCTGCGGCTCGGCCGCACTCTCGCGGAGCTGGCACCCGGTGAGCCCGAAGTGCACGGCCTCGTCGCGCTGATGGAGATCCAGGCATCGAGACTGCGCGCACGTACGGGTCCGTCGGGCGAGCCGATTCTTCTCCTGGACCAGGATCGGGGAAAGTGGGACCGGTTGCTAATTGGTCGCGGGCTTGCCGCACTGGCGCGCGCCGAGCAACTGGGCGGCGCCAGCGGTCCCTATGCTTTGCAGGCGGCGATCGTTGCCTGTCACGCGCGAGCGCGAACTGCCGACGAGACAGACTGGGAGAGAATCGTCGCGCTGTACGACGCACTGTCCGAGTTGAATCCATCGCCGATCGTGGAGCTCAATCGTGCGGTTGCTGTCTCGATGGCCTACGGCCCCGCCCTCGCACTGGAGTTGGTCGACGCATTGAGTTCCGAGCCCTCTCTGAAATCCTATCATCTACTGCCGAGCGTGCGTGGCGACCTGCTGATGAAGCTGGGTCGCTCCAGTGAGGCGAAGCCGGAGTTCGATCGTGCCGCTTCACTTACTCGAAATGAGCGTGAAAGAGAGATGTTGCTGGAGCGCTCGCGAAAGGCCGCCGGCCAAAACCGCTGAGGACCCAAATCATGGGCGCCGCGTTTACGCTCGGATTCCTGACTCGGCCGATCTCATTCATCTTGGCGGGCCAGATGGCCGTCGCGTATTTTCAGTTCAGCTTTCCACTGTCCTTCCGGCCGACCGTGAACTGGGGTACGCCCGCCATTCTTTACTGTTTTCTTTTCCTGTATTTCATGTTCGCCGCTGCAGGTCCTTGGAGTGTCGACGCAGTGATCGCGCGCCGTCGGTCGGGGGCACGACTTGGCTGATGCGGTCGCGGCAGCCGCGCCGATTGCTCCAGCGGGGCCCGACGCAAAGCCGAGCCGGAAAAAGTATGACCGCTCGATAATCGAAGGACCGCTCCTTCCAGCGGTCTGGAAGCTCGCCTGGCCCACGATGCTCACCAATGTCGTTGGCGGGTTGCAGGGGATGGTCGACCAAGCGCTGGTCGGCAACCTGATCGGTTACAAAGCCAACGCGGCAATCGGCGTAAGCTCGCAGATCTTCCTCATCGTCGTGATTTTCATCGCGTCGCTGTTCAGCGGAATGAGTGTGCTGGTGGCGCGGTTCGCCGGTCAGGGTGACCACGAGCGAGTCGATCGCACAGTCTATCAGGCCTTCATCACCGCGATCGGCATCTCTCTCTTCATCATGGCGCCGATCGGATATTTCTCGGCGCCGGCGCTGCTCGATTTCGTGAACGCCGCTCCGGATGTGAAAGCAGAAGCGCTGCCGTTCCTGCGGATCATGTTCGTGTTCAGCAGCGGGATGCTTGTGTTCTTCATGCTTGGGGGCGCGCTTCGATCGGCCGGCGATGCGCGAACGCCGATGATTCTGGGAATTTCCCTCACGGTGTTGAACGTCATCTTCAACGTGATCCTGATCCGCGGCCTCGGGCCGATTCCCGCGTTCGGAACGAAGGGCGCGGCGATGGGGACATCAGTCGCGTCCGGTCTGCTGGCGATTTATTCGCTGTACAAGCTCTGGAACGGCGGCTGGGTGGTGTCGTTTCCGCGCGGCAAGGGCTGGGGCCCGGACTGGGAAATAATTCGCGCGCTGTTTCGCTTCGGCTTGCCAACGGGATTCCAGGGAATCGCCATGAACATCGGAGGGGTGCTGATGCTGTCCTTCATCGGCTCCGTCCCGCGTGGCGCCGCGGCACAGGCGGCGTTCGCCGTCTGCTACAGCCAGTTGTTCTCGCTGGTGACGTGGACGTCGGTTGGCCTAATGGGCGCGTCGGCCGCCATCGCGGGCCAGAATCTCGGAGCGGGGAGAGCGGATCGCGCTGCAGCCGCGGTGCACGTTGCGGCCCGCATCGGAGTCACGAGCGCGGCGATCGTGGGAGTCCTGTTCATGTTCCTCCCGCACCAGCTGCTGGCAATTTTCGGAATGCGCGAAGCGAATGTGGTAGAGATCGGCGTCGAGCTGCTGCGGGTGCTGAGTATATCGGGCCTGCTGATCGCCGTCGCGCTGACTTATACCGGAGGGCTTCAGGGCACCGGCGATACCAAGAGCCCGCTTTACATCTCGATCATCTCGCAGATCCTCGTGCCGCTCGGGATCTGCTTCTTCATCCAGCGGACGAGCAGGCTGGACCCGATCGACATCTGGATCGCGATTTTCGTCGGGCACGCGACGCGTTGCCTTCTTAGCGTGTGGCGGTTCAATCAGGGGAAGTGGCGAACGATCGCCGTTGACATAGGGCGACCGGGTCGCTGACGCGCCTCGCAACCGTGTGGGCTTTTACCGGCAACCAACGGGTGCGAGCAGTGATTATTAGCTGCTCACTGCTCGCACCCGTTCAGTTGCAGTTACAAACGGCGCTTCGAGATGCCAGCTACGGCTTGGTGACCGTAAGCCCGCTAACCGTTCCCTCGGTATTGTGCGAGAACCGCACCCCGTACACCCCGTCGGTCGATTTCAATTTCCCGGCAGCAACGAGATCGGCCTTCTTGTACGTCGCGACGGTGGTTCCGTTGATCGCGCAGCTCACGTCGTCGCCTTTCACGGTCACGGCAATGTCCTGGGTGACCGGTGAGCCAGCAGCGGCGGCCTTGTGCACCGCGGCGTTCGCTTCACCATGTCCGCCGTTAAGCGCGAACGGGCCAGGGCCGAATCCGCGCACGATGAAGTTTCCGTTGCCGTAGGCTGCGCAATACAGGTAGCTCTGGTTCGGCGTGCCCATGTCGTTGCCGCCGATAAAGATTCCGTACGGGTGCGGATGGTCGTTCAGGTTCATGTACTTGGGCTCGGTGAAAGTCGCTTTCACCGTGTAATCGCCTTTGGCGGTGTTGGCCGGATTCCAGTATGCGGCGGCCGGCCCGGTGGTGACGTGTAAATCCTTGCCCTCCTGAGTCAGCTTGCCGTTGGCCAACACTTGCCCACGCCGAGCTTCGCCGGGGTCGATCTGACCGGTCCAGCCGCTGACGGATACGCCGCCGTTGGCCACCTGTCGGGACGTTTCACTCTGTTGAGCTTTCCCGCTGCACGCCACGACCACGACGGCGGCAACCGGAAGGATGGAGCAGTAGACGCGACGCATATAGAGCCTCATAACTCGAGATTGGAAGGAAGAAACTATCCTGTGTACACGGCGGCGGAAAGGCAAAAACAGTCTCAAAGAAGTGTCGATCCGGGCAATCCCCGTTCGTCGCATTTGTAGAAATGCCTCACGGAGCGAAACCGACCGCGGAGGCGACAAAACGACGAATCAGGAGAGACTGCAATGAAGCCGACATCCCGCCTCTGGACCGTTCAGATCGTACTCGCCGCGTTGTTTCTTTTCGCGGGCGTCATGAAGCTGCTCATGCCCGCGGCTGCGCTCGAAGCGCAGGCTCATATGCCAGCGCTGTTCTTGAAATTCATCGGCGTCTGCGAAGTGCTCGGCGCCATTGGCGTCATCGTGCCGTGGCTCACGGGAATTCATAGGCAGCTCACGCCTGTTGCCGCCGCTGGGCTCGTCGTCATCATGATTGGCGCGACGGTGATCTCTGCTGCGCAGGGACCTGCCGTTGGGGCGATCGTACCAGCCGTGGTTGGACTGCTCGCTGCCTACGTTGTTCGCGGGCGTTGGGAGACGGCGTCGCGGCGCACGCTCGTGTCGTTGTCACCGACCACCCTGCGTCGAGCGGCATAAACGCCAGAAAAGCAAACGCGCCTTGTTCTCGTGTCGGAACAAGGCGCGTTTCGCTTTCAGGAGAACGGCCTGCCCACAGGCCGCTGGTCGCAGTTCCTTATGTTGACAGCTGTCTCAGCGTCGAGGCCAGCGTACGAACCTTCGGCGCATCACTGCTGGTCGCGGCATCCGCATCGAGCTGCGCGGCAATGGCGCCCAGTGCCGCCTTGTTTTGGATCCCGTTGACGCCGCTCGAAGCGCCGCCAAGCGCCTGACGGATCTGGCTCAGCCTTTCAGCGCTGAGACCCTTTGATCTCTCGAGCTGATCGGCATATGCACCGGCAAGCGCGGGTGTAATCGGCCAACGGAACTTCGGTTGACCCTGGGTATTCAGATACTCGAGGCGCACGGTTCTCGCCGCGTCGATCTCGTTCTGACTGAGGTACGCGCTTGGCGTGAGCTCGAAAATGTCGAGGCCTCGCGAAATCTCCGAGCCTACGATGTGACCGTTGTACCAGTACGTCGACCAGAAACCGCCGCTCGCCATGCGCGTCGAGTCGGCCGGACCGCGGTCGAAGTACGCGATCTCATGCGGATTTGCAGGGTCGGTCCAGTCGAAGACCGACAGACCGCCCTGATACCAGGCCTGCACCATCACGTCGCGTCCCGGGATCGGAATGAGCGACCCGTTGTGCGCCACGCAGTTCTCATACTTGGTCTGTGCTGCGGGAAGCTTGTAGTAGCTCTGGAACTGGAGCTGATTGTTGACGATGCGGAAGATCGCGTCGGCGCCCCATTCCCGGCGATCCGTCGCGCGGCACTTCGGCTGACCACCGCCGCCCCATTCGTCGGAGAAGAGTATTGCCGTCCCATCGTTGTTGAACGTCGCAGAGTGCCAGTATGAGAAGTTCGAGTCCGCGACAGCGGCGATGCGGACAGGATGGGCTGGATCACGAATGTCGAGAAGGAATCCGTAGCCTTCGCAGGCTCCGCCGGCCAAACCGATTGCCGGATAGACCGTAATGTCGTGACACTGCGTAGGTCCGGGACGCGCGGTTCCAGTCGCGGGCTCCGGTCCGATCAATCTCGCAAGAATCGTCGGCAGCGCGGCGCGCAGCGCGTTGCTGTCAGCCGCAGTTGCAGCTGCGGCACCCGTACCGCCCCGAGCTTTCACGATGCTGTCCAACAATGGTGTGATCGTCCGAGCAGATAGCACCCGTTCAGTACCGCCAATCACCGCGGTGTAGCCGCCCTTCGCTTTTGCCTCTGCGACCAGTCGTCTGTTCTCGGCGATGTCTTCAGGCGCTTCTGCGTGACGTGCCGGTGCAGTCAGCTCGTTGAAGATGCGCGGCGAGCTGACGATTGCCGCCTGCTCGGGATGCGCGAGAGGAACCTTGATCACCTCGATGCGGAACAGCGCGGAGTTGGGATCTTCCTCCGGTCTGGCCCGGACGCAGCCGGGAAGCTCGTTCGGCGAGCGCACGCCCGCTGAGCCGGAGATGTAGACGTAAACGTTGTCCGGATCCTTGGGATCAACGAGGACCGTGTGCGTATGCGAGCCGCGGCACGTCTGCACGTTGCCGACGTTCTTCGGATTGTTGATGTCGCTGATGTCGAAGATGCGGAGGCCGCGAAGGCGGTCCTTGCTCACTGTATCCTGGACTCCGGTGGTGCCGCAGTCGACGCGCCCGGTCAGCCCTTCACCGGAGACGAAGAGAAGATTCCGGTAAACCGAGACGTCACTCTGCGATGCCGGGCACACGTAGCCGGTCCTGAGGGTCGGCGCGGCCGGATTGCTGATGTCCCAGACCTCATACCCGTTGTAGTTGCCCTGGATCGCGTAGTTGCCTATGAACGCCAGGTCGGAGTTCGTGACGCCGACGAATTTCTCGGCCGGAGGAGTGTGCGAGACAGCGCGCAGGTTCCAGATGGCGGTCGCCGCATCCATCTTGCCCGCCCTCAGCCCGACGCGGGGATCCGGCAGTGGTTCTCCCGGCGACATGTTCACAGGCGGGATGGTGCTGACGCGCGACGACGAAGTCGCCGGCGCGCATGCGGCCATCAGTGCGGCCACGCTTACACAAGCCGACGCCAGCGAAGCAATCGTGAAGGTCGATCTGGAACGAATCCGATGTACTGATTCCATAAACAATTCCTCTGGGTGGTCGAGTGGTGCTGAGAGTACGGTGCTACTGCGTATCGATGCCCAAGGTGACTGAAATGAGCATCTTCTCCATCCGGGCGATCTCGGTAGTCTGATCGACATTGACGTCGGACGCGAACTTGAAAACGATTTCGTCCTGGCCGGCGCCATATGAGCCGAACAAATCCTTGACCATGCTGACGGCGCCCTTGTGGTGCTGAATCATGTAAGTCAGAAAGAGCCTGTCGAACTCGGGGCCGCGCGCCGCGTCCAGCTGTTTCATCTGGGCCTCGGTGAGCATGCCGGGCATCAACATCTCGTGCTGCATGCCGCCCATCGACATGGTCATCCCGGTGGGCGTCGCGTCGGGAACGGGCTGCTGCCGATCACGGAGCCAGTTCTGCATCGTCAGAATTTCATCCTGCTGCGCGTTGATGATGCGGTCGGCGAGTCGCTGCACTGCGGGGCTGGCGCCGTGGCTCTGCGCCCAGCGGGCCATCACTATCGCCTGGGAGTGGTGATGGATCATCCCCGACATGAAGCGAATGTCTGCCTCAGTGTAGGGGTGTCGGACGCTGTCTGCGCGCGCCTGTTCGATCGCAGCCGCTTCGCTTTGCGGATTGATGACCGCGGTCGGAATGACCGCTGCCGTCGATGCGCTGGTTGGTCGAGGTGCGGTGGCGCAGGCGGACGCGGCGATCGCGATGAGAGTCGTGGCGAATCCGCGGGTGTAGGATGTGCTCATTCCGTCAGATGTCGTGCGATTGGGTACGAGCCTGGGAAGCTCGGGCAGGTGCCTACTGTATGATACTAGCTCGTCGCTGTGAGGGAAGCCGGGGTTTCTCCCGTCGTTGGTTGCGTAAGCCTGGTGTAATGCTGAGGCATTCCCACCCTCAACCCATTTGGTGCGCCGGTTGTCAGAAGGTTTCCGGACTGTGAGACAACAGGTCCGGCTACACCCTTCCCGGAGCTTCAGTGCGAGTCTCAAATACCCTCTACACTCTTGCGGCAGCGAGCGTGATCGCGACGCCTGCCGCAATCCCCATTCTCGCTCAAGACATCGCCGCCCGCGTGGCCCGCCTGCCCGACGGCGTGGCCCATCTTCAGTTCGCCAGCCGCCCCGGCGTCTGCGGCGATGGCCGGGATGCAATCGGATTTCGTAAGGCTTTCTTTGCGGAAAACATCCAGTCGATCGGGAATTGGAATGCGCCGAGCTGCGTCACGGGACCGGTTCGGGTGGCGCTCACCGTCGCGGGTGGCAAGGTTACGCGCATTCGGACTTCCGTCGGCGGGACCTGGCCTCGCACGGGCGAGCGAGTGACTGACCTCGGAGCGGTTTCCCCGGTGGAGGCGTCGTCCTATTTCTTCGGGCTGATTCCGCGGATCGAGCGCGCCGAAAACAAATCAAGGAATCTCCTGCCCGCAGTGCTCGCGGATGCGGGCGACGTGACCCCTCGCCTCACTGCACTGGCCCGCGACGATGCGCGCACTCAGGATACGAGACGCCAGGCAATTATGTGGCTCGGTCTCCTTGGCGACGCGAAGGTGGTTCCGACGCTGGTCGCCTTCGCGCGGTCCGGAAGCCCTCGAACGGGTGATGTCGTCGACGAGCACGACGATGGACCGGGGTCGGAAGGTCTGGCTTCAACTGCAATGGCCGCGCTGACCTATGTCCCGGACGGAGCCGGAGTGCCCGCGCTGATCGACGTCGCTCGCACCGGAAGTCCGGGGGCGCGTCAGTCGGCGGTGTTCTGGCTCGGACAAAGCGGGGACCCGCGCGCGTTCGCAACGCTCCACAGCATCATCGAGAACTCCGGCGAGGACGAGCGCGTGCGCTCGCACGCGATTTTCGCGCTTTCCCATGGAGGCGACGTTCCTCAGTCGGAGTTTGCCTATCTTCGCGGAATGTTTCCGCGCCTTCAATCGAACAAGTTGAAGGAACAGGTCCTGATGGGGATGAGGGAGGACGAGCGCAACGGCTCGGCGTGGCTGATCGGAAAAGCGCGGGATCCCCAGGAGTCGTTAAGCACTCGCAAGACCGCGTTATTCTGGGCGGGGCAGGACGAGGTCACGCCGACGAAGGACCTCGTATCAGTTTATCGGAGCGCCGGCGAGCCAGCGCTCAAAGAGCACGCGATCTTCGTCCTGTCACAGCGCGACGACAAGGATTCAGTCGACGAGCTGATGCGGATTGCGCAGAGCGAGAGCGACAAGCGGATGCGCGCTAAGGCTATGTTCTGGCTTGGGCAGAAGGATGATCCACGGGTAATGAAGTTTATCGGAGACAGGATCGCCAAGTAGGCTAACTACACGCGGCGACGAAGGTAGCGACTGCCGGCGGACCCGAACCCCCGCCTTCCGTCTCATCGTGCTTGAAGAAAACGTAAGCTTCGCTCCAGTGCTGGCCAGTCACGCATTTCGCCCAATCGACTAGCGCGCCTTCCTCGTAATCCAGCTTGTGAAGGCGCAGGTATCCCCACGTCGAGGTCGACACAACGGGACACTTGAACTCATCCTGTTCGGCGATGCACATCGCGATGTCGCGTTCGCGCATGGCGTCGTAGACTTCGTCGTCGAACCAGCTTTCGTGCCGGAACTCGAAGACGTAGCGCCGGTCGTTCGGCAGCAAGCCCAGGAATCCGCGGAACCGCGAGACGTCTTTCTTCATGTTCGGCGGCAACTGGAACAGGATCGGGCCAAGTCGATCGCCAAGCGTTGCGGTGTTTTTCAAAAGGAAGTCGACGAGGCTTGCTGATTCTTCCTTGAGACGCGCGTAATGCGTGATGCGCTGGCTCGCCTTCAGGGCGAAAGTGAAGGTGTCGGGAACCTGCGCGGCCCAATCGCGAAGCACGTTCTCCCGCGGAAGCCGGTAGAACGTGTTGTTGATCTCCACCGCGGGAAATCTGCTGGCGTAATAGCCAAGCATTCCCGCGTCCTTGAGATCTTCGGGGTAGAAGTTTCCCTTCCACTCCTTGAAGGCGTAGCCGCTCGTTCCCGCCAGAATTTTCACGAGCGGCCAGTGTTCAGGAAACCTTGCGGCTCGCCTTCTCCTTAACCGCCGGCTTTTCGCGCTCGAGGCTCGCTTTCAGGGCTTCCATCAGGTCAATGATCTTGCCTTCGCCGCCAACCTTCACGTCCGCTGTGATGTCCTGGCCTTCGACCTTCGACTGGATCGCCTCGAGGACACGCTCGCGGACGGTGTCCTTGTACTTGGTGGGCTCGAAGGTCTCGTTGGATGTCTGGTCGATCAGCTGCTTCGCCAGCTTGAGCTCCTGAGCCTTCACTTCACCCTCGGGAACTGGCACTTCCGTCGTCGGGCGGACTTCATCGCCGTAGTGGAGCTGCTCCATCACCAACACCCCGTTGAGCGGGCGAAGCAGCACGAGATGCTGCTGACCACGCGCGGCGTACTGCCCGAGCGCCGCTTTCCCGGTCTCCTTCAGGGCTTCGGCCAACAGACGGTAGGCCCGATCTCCGCCCTTATCGGGACCGAGATAGTAGACCTTCTCGAGGTATTCGCGGTCGACCTGCGCGAGGGGTACGAACTCGACGACGTCGATGACGCTCGTCGCTTTTTCCTCGAGCGCCTTTAGCTCTTCCGCGCTCAGGACGACGTACTGATCCTTCGCGTACTCGTAGCCTTTGACGGTGTCGTCCCGTGTCACAGTCTCACCGTCATTGGTGCAGATGTACTGCTGTTTCAGCCTCGACCCACATTTCTTGTGCAACATGTTGAACGACACGCTCGTCTTGGATTCGGCGGACGAGTAAATGTTGACCGGGACTGAGACCAACCCGAAGGAAATCGTGGCGGTGCCGATTGAGCGAGCGGGCATGAGCTTGGGAGAAGAGGTTAGGGCGGGGAAGCAGCAGAGGCCGAAGTCCATCACAAATATTTCTTGCGTGGAAAACTCCACCTCCCATATGCTTATCCATGTCCCACATGGACGCAAGAGCGAATCACTGGTCACCGGGCGTACGTCCCCTGAAAGCGTGTAACGAATCGTGGAAATGAAGGACGCACCCGATCGTACGCCCTCTGCGGACGACAACCTCAGTGCCTACCGGGCCAAGAGGTCGCCCGACCGAACGCCCGAGCCGTTCGGCCCGGTATCCAGCGCTCCCGGCAACCTGTTCGTCGTCCACAAGCACGCCGCCCGTAACCTTCACTTCGACCTGCGGCTGGAGATGGACGGGGTCCTGAGATCGTGGGCGGTGCCGAAGGGCCCGTCCTACGACATGAACGACAAGCGGCTCGCCGTCAAAGTCGAAGATCATCCACTCGAATACGGCGACTTCGAGGGCGTGATCCCCGCCGGAAATTATGGCGCCGGCGGAGTGATTGTCTGGGATCGCGGCGAGTGGGTGGCGCTGGAGGATTGGCGCGAGGGCCTCGAGAAGGGGAAGCTCCTGTTCGAGCTCAAAGGCTACAAGCTCCACGGAAAGTGGACGCTGGTCAGGATCAAGAAGAGCGAGAAGGACTGGCTGCTCATAAAAGAGCGCGACGCGTATGTCCAATCGCCGGGCGACGTCTTCAATGAAGAATCGGTTCTGTCCGGACTGACTGTCGAAGAGATCAAGGCGGGTGATGGTCCCGCCGCGGCGCTCCGAACTATTCTCGCTTCTGAAGAAAAGGCCATCCGCGGCCGAGTGGATCCTTACAAGGTCGAAGCGATGCATTGCGAGACCCAGGAGAAGGCGTTCACCCGCGACGATTGGTTGTTCGAGCTGAAGCTCGACGGATATCGGTTGATTGCCAGCAAATCACGCGGCGAAGCGCTGCTGCTCACGCGCAACGGGAACGATTACACCCGTGTCTTTCCCGAGATCGCTCGCGCTGTGAAAGCGTTGCCTGCCGACGAGTGCATCATCGACGGCGAAGTAGTCGTACTGGACGAGAAGGGGATCCCCAGTTTCTCGCGTCTCCAGAAACGGGGCCGACTCTCGTCAGAGATGGAGATTCGTAGCGCCACGGTGGAGCTGCCGGCGACGTTTTACACCTTCGATCTGATCGCCTTCGAGGACTTCGATGTGCGGGCATTGCCGCTCCTTCGTCGAAAGGAGCTGCTCAAGGATGCGGTGCCCGCTCTCGGCGCGGTTCGCTACCTCGATCACATCGAGAGAGAAGGCGAAGCCGTTCTGGAACAGGTGAAAGCGATGGGCCTCGAGGGCATCGTCGCCAAGAAGGCAACTTCGAAGTACAGGAGCGGACGATCGGGCGACTGGCTCAAGATCAAAGCTGATCGAAGCGCAGACTTCGTAATCGTCGGCTTCACCAGGCCGAGTGGGAGTCGCTCGCATCTTGGCGCACTGCAGCTCGCGGACCTGGTGAATGGAGAGCTGGTATATGCCGGCCGGGTGGGAACCGGATTCACCGAACAACTCTTGAAGGAGCTGCACAGCTTGCTCGATCCGATCGTGCGCAAGGATCCGTTGTGTGCCGGACCCGTCTTTGCGCCAGGATCGGCGGCGCTCAAGAGCGCGCAGATTCCCGAGACGAAAACGACCATCTGGACCGACGCGGTCCACGTGTGTGAAGTGCGGTATCGCGAGGTGACTCCCGACGGATTGCTGCGGCACGCCGCATTTCTGCGGCTGCGCACCGACAAGCAGCCACACGAATGCGAGCGGCAGGGATGGCACGAAGCCAGTGAGGCTATGGCCGAAGCCGCTGATGGCAGGGACGAGTCACTCAGCGGGAACGGATCCGGCGTGAGAGCGGAAGCGAAGGGGAGAATTGTTCGCGAGCGCGTGCATGTCGATGCGACAGCATTGCACGAGCCGCCGCCACCGCCCGCCAAGGGCTCGCCCGAGAAGAAAATCGCTTTCTCCAATCTCAACAAGATTTTCTGGCCCGCGGAGAAATACACCAAGGGCGATTTGATCGAATACTACCGCGCGGTGTCGAAGTGGCTGCTGCCGTACCTGGCGAACCGGCCGGTGGTTCTTACGCGATTCCCGGACGGGATCAACGGCAAGTCGTTCTATCAGAAAGACGCGCCCGTCTTTGCGCCGGAATGGGTGCGCACCATTCCCATCTGGAGCGAGGACACCCAGCGCGAGATCAAGTATTTCATTTGCGACGACGAGGAATCGCTGCTTTATCTCGCCAACATGGGGTCGATCCCGATTCATATCTGGGCGAGCCGAGCGGGATCACTGGAGCTTCCGGATTGGTGCGTGATCGATCTCGATCCAAAGGAGGCGCCTTTCTCCGATGTGATTCGGTGCGCGAGGGTGCTTCATGGAGTGTGCGATGAAGTCGGGCTTCCGAATTTCGTGAAGACGACGGGAAAGACGGGGCTTCACATCATGCTGCCGCTGGGAAGGCAGTGCACTTACGAGCAGTCACGCATGCTCGGTGAGCTCCTGGCGCGAGTCGTTCTCCGCGAGTGCGGTGATTTCGCGACCATCACGCGTCACGTGACGAAGCGTGGCGACAAGGTTTATCTGGACTATCTACAGAACCGTCATGGGCAGACTATAGTAGCGCCGTACAGCGTTCGTCCGCTTCCCGGAGCGACGGTGTCGATGCCGATCGAGTGGGAAGAAGTGAACGAAAACCTCGATCCGAAGCTCTTTACAATAAAAAATGCGATTGAGCGAATTGAGCGGAAACGAACTGACATAATGGCGTCTGTGACGCAGTTAAAGCCGGATCTGCGCGATGTGCTGGAGCGATTGGCTCGCAAATGGTCGAATGACGCGCCGGCGCCAGTAGACTGATTGGGTACCGTTCGAAACCTTGGCATGCTCCTAGCGAACCGGACCGACACGCGCAATTGATCGCGCGACTGGTTCACAAAAATAGTCAACGCAAAACAAAATGACGAAACGAACGTTTCGCCTGACGTATATAAATGCGCGCCGTCCAATAGGCGTTGCCGGTTGCGAACATCCTCCTGTGGGTGCGCGAACAACGCGCACGCCGCCGCCAAGCGCGGTACCTCGCAGCCTGACTGTAGCCAGTCGCGCGATTCATGAGTGGAACCATGAACCGCACACTAAAGAGCGGG
>DATBXT010000242.1:0-14466 GCA_036514115.1 Gemmatimonadaceae bacterium | reverse complement strand
AAGGGTCTATCAGATCCTCGATTACATCGATTTTCTGGAATCGAAGTACGCGCCGAAGGTCACGGCGGCACCCAACCCCCTCAAGAGATTCGCCGAGGGCGTCGAGGATACTTTGCGCGCCGGGAAGATGTCCGCGGGGGCCATTGCTGGCACCATGAGCGTGATGACCAAGGCCGTGGGCGTCGTCACGGATGTCGCCAACGCTGGCAAGTCAGTTGCAACTGAAATCGTCGGAGCAGTGTCTTCGGTGACTACTTCGAAGCCACAGACTCCGTCCACGGGCTCCGCTGGTCCCGCTCCTTCTGCGGCGCCTGCGAATCAGACTCCGCCCACTCAGCCACCGGGAGATCAGCGCAAGTGAGAACCCAATCGGGTCGTTCGACC
Organism: Gemmatimonadaceae bacterium; assembly: GCA_036514115.1. Lineage (GTDB taxonomy): Bacteria > Gemmatimonadota > Gemmatimonadetes > Gemmatimonadales > Gemmatimonadaceae > UBA4720. Next base: position 14,082 of record DATBXT010000242.1, on the reverse strand, counting down.
GCCTCCGCTCGCAAAACAGGCCGTCGCAGCACGCGCGCCACCTCGACCGGCGGAGCGTCGCGGCAGAATGGCGCCCCTCGCGAAGTCGGCGCAGCCCCAGCGCCGCGGACAGGCGCCGGACGTTCGATCGTCTCGACGATGAAGGAGCTTCCGAATTTCCTGCGCCTTCTCGGCGGCCTTCTCGCCGATCGGCGGGTCTCCAACACGGACAAACTGCTGGTAGCCGGCGCTTTCGGCTATGTCCTTCTGCCAATAGACCTCGTCCCCGATTTCATCCCATTCTTAGGCGAGGTCGACGATCTCTTTCTTCTGGTCCTCGCGCTGCAACGGCTGATCGCCAACGCCGGCAGAGCAGTCATCGAGGATCACTGGATGGGAGATCCCGGCCAGCTGCGCTCGCTCGATATCGAGCGCGTGCTCGTGGCGGCGGCGTTCTTCCTGCCGCGTAGAGTCAGACGGAGGCTCCGTGCAATTGGGCGGGAGTTGTAGAACAGCGGCGTTGCTCAGCGCGCTCACCCTGGTGAGCGCATGTCACAAGCACACCCACGAAGATCTGCAGCTGATGACAACCGGCTGCTCCACTCGTGGTCACGCCAAGGGTCCCGAGCCGCGATTGCCGCCGGCGCCTGCGCTCAAGTCGGGCGTCGGCGGAGTAGTCGGAACCGTAGCGGACGCAGGCGGCGCTCTTCCTCACTATTCAGTGCTGGCCACGACTCCGGGAAACAGTTTCCACTCAACCCGCGCCAGCGTCGTCGCCGACAGCTCCGGGGGCTTCGTTTTCGACGGTTTGACCCCGGGCTCCTACAGATTGCTCGTGCAACCCTACAACCACCGTCCGGATTCGACCGACATCAAGATCTCGGCGGGGCAGGTGGACACCGTGGAGCTCAGGCCCTCTTTCTTCGGGTGCGTTAGCTGATATCCGTTCCATAAGTCGCAAGTCTGGTCATCCGACCTACCCGGCTTGTACATTCGCAGCAGACCTTTGAACAACGAGGACTTCGCGCATGTGCAGGAACATTAAAACGCTCGCCAACTTCGAACCGCCAGCCACCGACGACGAAGTCCGCGCATCCGCGCTTCAATTCGTCCGCAAGCTGAGTGGAACCAGCAAGCCGTCCCGCGCCAACGAGGACGCATTCAATGTTGCCGTCGAAGAAGTCACCGCGGCAGCCAACAAACTGGTCCGCTCCCTGAAGACCACGGCGCCACCGCGCAATCGCGAAGTGGAGATCCTCAAGGCTCGCGAGCGTTCCGCGAAGCGTTTCGCATAACCCGACGATGAGAACCGTCGCCCTCGCACTCGGACTGATTGTGCTCGCCTCGAACGAAGCCACCGCGCAGACCGACCAGCAGCTGCGTACCGATTGGGCGAATCTCGCCAAGTATCGTGATGCCAACGCCACGCTCGTCCCGCCGGCAAAAGGCGAGAACCGCGTCGTCTTCATGGGGAATTCGATTACCGAGGGCTGGCAGCAGTATTTCCCGACCATGTTCGCCGGGAAGCCATACATCAATCGCGGGATCAGCGGTCAGACGACGCCGCAGATGCTGGTTCGCTTCCGCCCCGACGTCGTGGCGTTGAAGCCCAAGGTCGTCGTGATACTCGCCGGCACTAACGACATCGCCGGCAACACAGGGCCTTCGACACTGGAGATGATCGAAGACAATATCGCGTCCATGGCCGACATCGCCCGCGCCAATGGCATCAAGGTGGTGCTTTCATCGGTGCTACCCGTCTTCGACTACCCGTGGAAGCCGGGACTCGAGCCCGCGCCAAAAATCATCGCGCTCAACAAATGGCTGAAGGATTACGCCGCGAAACACGGCGCTATTTATCTCGACTACCACTCACCGATGGCGGACTCTCGCGGCGGGATGCGAGACGGTCTCGCATCCGATGGAGTCCATCCAAACGAGACCGGCTATCGCCTCATGGTTCCGCTCGCCGAGCAGGCAATTCAGAAAGCGCTGCGAGCACACTGACCGCCAGGGCGTTTGAGCTCAAGGCAATCAGTTGAACCGCGTCGCTCTCCATAACGCGGTCGCCGCGGCGACGAGCATCCCCACTGTCGCCGCCACGAGCAGGAATGCCCAGCCAGTGTTGAGTGAGATCTGCGGCGGCCTCGCCACCAAAGCGAATCCCGCAATGACCGCCGTGGCGATTGTCACTACCGCCCAGTCGATCCACGTGCGACTACGCTTGCCGCCCGCATCGTCGCCGGCGATGCGTGCGCGCGTATAGCTCGTGTCGACCCGGTAGCGCTTCGCCTCTTCAATGGCGGCTTCCTCCCACCGCGCGTGCTCGCTTCGGGTTACGGACGACAACGCGATGATACCCGCGCCGATCGCCATCACCACTGATCCGCCGATCACCTGGGTCAACACCGAGCTCGACGCGCCGCGAAGCTCACCGAAAACGAGCAGCCCCCAGAGGAGACCCCAGAGCTGGTTCGTGTTTGACAGCGGAATTCCGCGAGTGATTCCGGCGTATTTCACAGCGTACTGCTGAAACAGGTCGCCCACCACCCAGACAAACCCGCCGGCCAGCAGCCAGAACAGGATGTGCTTTGCGCCGGACAGTTGATGCCATAGCTCGGTTGCCCCGCCCGAGTAGGTGACGGCCAGCGCCGTCATCATGCCGAGCTCGCCCACCGTAAAGAAGGTGATGAAGGAGAGCGGACTCATTCCCGTGAGATACGCTTTGCGGTAAGGGATGTACATCGTTCCCCACAACGCGCCGGCCATCAGCGCCGCCGCGACTCCGCGCATCGCGTCCTTCGCCGGAACCTGGGCCGCTGATGCGGCAGCGAGCACTGTCCCGCCGACGAACATCAGCAGCGCGCCACCAATTACGCCCAGCCAGCGACGACGGTCCGCGCCGCGCAGCTCGCCGAAGAACAGAACGCCCCAGATGATCCCGAGCAGGCTGTTGCTGTTCCACAACGGGAAAGCGATGCTGAGCCCCACGTCGCGCACCGCGAAGATCGTCAGAGTGTTGGCAACCGCCCACAGACATCCCGCCAGAATCGCCCAGACTATCAGATGCGGCGCCTGCCTGAGATCGGCAGCGATATACGACGTGCCCTGTATCAGCGCCGGAATCGTCCACCGCGCCAGGAACACGCCGATGACCATGCTCAATGAGATCACCACCGGCGAAAGTCCAAGCGTCACTAATTTCGTCGGTGCTTCGGCGGCACCCAGCCATGCCCCGGCGGTGACGCCGCAGAGCATACCCACGCCTTGCAGCGTGCGCAGACGCACGGCGTCCAGAGCCGCGCGAGGCGTGCTTTCCCGGGAGAGCTCGGGCTTCGCGGTGCTCACGAAATCCAGCGCAGAACCAGGAGCCCCGCGACAAGGACGACCACGGGCACCCAGAACTGCGCATCGCGCAGCACGAGGCCCACCCACCCGCCCGACTTATCTTCGACGTCGTCGGTCATGCATTCACCCCACCGTTGGCGGCTATACTGGGGAGTACTGGCGGCTCGGCGCAAGAGAGACATCATTTCAGTCTCACCTTTTTGATGGAGGCTTCCGTGACCGCAAAAGAAGAATGGCGGAAGATCGTCGCTTCTTCTCTCGACTGGGAGCAGGCCCATTCGTCGCTCGAAACCAGTTTGCGCGGTCTCCCTCACGAGCTCCGCGGCAAACGGCCAACCGGTTTTCCTCATTCGGTCTGGGAGCTGCTCGAGCACATTCGCATCACGCAGCGCGACCTGCTCGACTTCGTGCAGAATCCGGATTACGAGGAAAAGCTCGAGTGGCCGAAGGACTATTGGCCGCCGAATCCCGCTCCCGGCAGCGAGAAGTCGTGGAACGAGAGTGTTGCTGCCTGGCGCAAAGACCGCATGGCACTCGAGCGTTTCACCACCAGCAGTGACGTCGATCTCACTGCCAAAATCCCCAAGGGAACCGGACAGACCTACTTGCGAACAATCCTCGTCGCCGTCGATCACGCGTCGTATCACGTGGCACAGATCGTCACTGTTCGCCAGCTGATCGGAGCGTGGCCGCCGCCGAAAGCGAAATAGTACTGGTTGTGAAACCCATCGCGGCTGCGTCGCGTAGAGCGTGAGACTCTTCGCCTGATCTCAGCGCTTCAATCGCTGAAGACCGCGAACCACCCCTTACAATCTGACCAGGAATCATGACGCATCTCGTCCGGATGTTTCCGGCTATTGCGACGCGACGTCGCACTTCGTAGCGTGGGAATTCTGGTTTCGCCCCGCCTGGAGGTCCGACTCGTGAACCGCGCCACTGGACCCTTCGAAGTCACTCTCAAACCGCTGCCGATGGACGAAGATCCGGGCAACGCCCTGCTCGCTCGCATGTCCATCGAGAAGCAGTTTCACGGGGACCTCGAGGCGACCAGCAAAGGCCAGATGCTCACTGGCGGTACGCCGATCAGGAACTCGGCGGGCTACGTGGCTATCGAGCGCGTGACAGGGTCGCTCAAAGGGCGACGCGGTTCATTCATCCTCCAGCACAGCGGCACCATGAATCGCGGCACGCCCTCGCTCATCATCACTATTGTCCCCGATTCCGGTAGCGAGCAGCTGGAAGGCATCAGTGGCTCCATGGCTATCAAAATCGAAGGCGGCAAGCACTCGTACGACCTCAACTACAGCCTTGGCACCGCCTGACTGAAGGGCCCGCAAGCAACCTTCCGGACGAAGCCAACCATTTGAAACCGCTGGGCGTCAAACACGTAGTGCGGGATAAGCAGGGGTTTACCCTGCCGCCGTACTGACACCCGTCGCCCACTACTCTCTTAAGAGCTGGCCCCATGAAGCGCATCTTGTTCGCCCTCCTCGCTCTCGCGCTGAATCTCGCCGCAGCATCACTCCCCGCGCAGAATCCCGCAGGTCCGCCTGGCGGTATTCTGCAGCAGCCGCCCGCTGCCGGTGAAGTCCGCGGATCGATTGTCAGCGGGGACAGCAGCAGCGTCGCCGTGGCGCGGCCCGCGGTCGCCGTTCGCAGCAAGGCCGATGGAAAGCTCGTCACCGGAGCCTATGGCGCCGAGGACGGTACTTTCCGCATCCAGGGTCTCCGCCCGGGGACATACTACCTTCGCGTATCCGGAATCGGCTTCACGCCGCTCAACACCCCGGAATTCACGATCACTCCCGCTGCGCCCAGCGCGGACGTCGGGAGCATCAAGCTCGCTCGCGCCTCCGTGACGCTGCAAAGCGTCCAGGTGACCGGCGAAAAGCCAACGATGGTGATCGAGCCGGATCGCAACACGTACAAGGCCAAGGACGTTGCACCAGCAGCCGCCAACGCCAGCGATGTGCTCCAGAACACCCCATCGGTTGAAGTCGACGCCGAGGGCAAAGTGAGCCTTCGCGGCAACGAGAACGTCGCGATCCAGATCAACGGCCGCCCGACGCCGATCAAGGGCTCTCAGCTATCCGCATATCTGAAGCAGATCCCGGCCAACATCGTCGAGCGCATCGAGGTCGTTCCCAATCCATCCGCCAAGTACGATCCGGAAGGCATGGCGGGCATCATCAACATCGTTCTGAAGGCAAACACCGACCTCGGCTACAGCGGAGGCCTGAACTCCGGCTTCGCCTCGCCCGGTCGGCTGAACGTTGGAACGAACGGCGGCTACCAGCACGGCAAGGTGACTCTCTTCGGCACGTACGGATTCAACTCCGACGATCGCGGCATCGTTGGCATCAACGATCGTTTGCGCTTCGACGAGACCGGTGACCCGCTGGACTACACCAACCAGGATATCAATGGCGCCACCAAGAGTGGCGGCCACAATTTCACCGGCAACATCGACCTGAAGGTCACCGACAAGGATGTCGTTTCCAACGCGCTGACCTTCAACAAGCGTCACTCCAACGACGCATCGCTCGCCGATTACTACCTGTACGATGCCAATCAGACATTCACCGACCGCTACCTCATGGACAAGAACACAAAGTCCAAGGGACTCGTCGTCGACAATTCCCTTTCGTGGAAGCACACGATTGCTCCCCGCACCCACGAGCTCTCAACGGAGCTTCGCTTCAGCCGCTCGCACGACGAAGACGCGACCTTGCTGTGGCGGGAGCCCCAGAACGCAGACGGCTCCAGCGCAGGGCCATCGATTCAGGGCGAAGTCGATGCAAACGATGGCATAACCAAACAGTTCACCGGTCAGCTCGACTACACGAGACCTCTGTGGAAGCGAGCCAAGCTCGAGACGGGCCTGAAGGAGACGGATCGCTGGCTCGACAAGGGATTCCTCGTCCTCAAGGATGACCTCGGCGACGGCAATTGGGTGCCGAGTAATCTCAGCAACACCTTCAACTTCGACGAAGGCGTGCACGCGGGTTACGGAGTTCTCAGTCAGAGTGTCGGCAAGTGGGACCTGCAAGCCGGCCTCCGCGCTGAATGGTCGTCCCGCAACTTCGACCTCGCCGGCGACCCTGCGGTACCGTACAACTATCACAGCTTGTTCCCGAGCGGCGTGATGCTGTACAAGTTCAGCGAGCAAACCAATGCCAAGATCAGCTATTCCCGACGCATCCGCCGGCCGGGAACTCAGGAGCTGAACCCGTTCCCGCAGTTCTTCGATCAGCAGAATGTCTTCATCGGCAACCCGCTGCTCAATCCAGAGTACACGGATGCAATCGAGCTCGGACTGAGCAAATCGGGTCAGCTCGGATCGGTCCAGCTCTCACCGTTCTATCGTCACACGACGGATATCATTCGTGTCGACATCAACACGGCTGACACGGTGGACAACCGCGAAGTGACATCGGTGAGCTTCCAGAACCTGGACAAAGCAGATTCGTGGGGAACCGACCTGAACGGCAACCTTCGGCTCGGCCCCAAGCTCAACGCATTCGGCGGACTGAATCTGTTCAAGATGGTGACCGACGGCGGCTCGCAGTCGGCGCTGTCGTCGAACGCGGTCACGTGGTCGACTCGCTTCAACGCGACAACGCAGCTGTCACCGACGGTCATACTTCAGGGCAACTATTTCTATCGCGCCCCGGTGAAAATCGAGAACGGCAAGTTCTCGGCGATGCAGTTCGCCGCCATCACTGTCCGCAAGAAGCTTGACGGCGACAACATGAGCGTCGCTGTCCGCTTCCAGGATCCGTTCAACACCATGAAGTTCCGGATTCAGGCGGGCGATGACAATCTTCAGCAGATCACCGCTCGGAGGTTCGGAGTGAGAGGCACTTACCTCACGTTCCAATGGAACTACGGCCAGGCGCCGAAGGTCCGTCTGCCGCAGCAGGAGCAGGCACCGCCGCCCGTATTCCAGTAGGTCTCGAAATTACCCGTGCCCATCCCGTCTCAGTCGTTAAATCGAGACGGGGTGGGGACGAGAGACATAGCGGCCGAAGCTGCCGCCCTCTAGACCGAACCCGAACATTGCCATACTTTTAGCTATGGCAACCACAACTCGGCCATCGACATCAAAAAAGCCCGCAACCCCGGCGCAAGCCGGAAGCGGGCTTTCGCGCATCAAGGGGCCGGCGCAGGAAGAAACGGGACTTCCGAGGGTGAGGAGCGATATCGTCCTGACCTTCGACGACGTTCTGCTTTCACCGCGACATTCGCTGGTACATCCCAAGGACGTGAGCACCAGCTCCCGCTTCACCCGGGGCATCTCGCTCAACGTTCCGTTCTCTTCGGCTGCCATGGACACGGTAACGGAGTCCGAGATGGCGATGGCGATGGCTCGCGCCGGCGGAATCGGGGTCATTCATAAAAACATGTCGATCGACCGGCAGGCCGCCGAAGTCGATCGGGTGAAGCGCTCCGAGAGCGGTATGATCCTGAACCCGATCACCCTCTCGCCCGAAGGGACCCTTCGCGAAGCCGTCGCTCTGATGAGGCGCTTCAAGATCTCCGGCGTACCGATCGTGAACCGCGACGGTCAGCTCGTTGGCATCATCACCAATCGCGATCTCCAGTTCGAGAGAAATCTCGATCGTCCGCTGCGCGAAGCCATGACCTCGAAGAACCTCGTCACAGCGCCAGTCGGAACGACGCTGGAGGAAGCCGAGGCGATTCTCGGGCAGCATCGCATCGAGAAACTCCCGGTGGTTGACGACAAGGGGACGCTCCGCGGACTCATTACGGTCAAGGACATCCACAAGCGCCGCGATTTCCCGAACTCGAACAAGGACCAGCACGGAAGGCTCCGCGTCGCGGCAGCTATCGGTGCATCGAATTATCGGGACCGCGCCCGCGCCCTTGTAGATGCCGGGGTCGATGTTCTCGTGGTGGATACGGCTCACGGGCACTCAGAAGGGGTTCTCGAGGCGACAGCAAACGTCCGCGAGATGTTCCCCGACGTTCAGCTCGTCGCCGGCAACATTGCCACTCGAGATGGTGCGCGCGCCCTGGTCGAGCGCGGTGTCGACGCGGTGAAGGTCGGTGTCGGCCCGGGTTCTATCTGCACGACGCGCGTCGTCACCGGCGTAGGAGTTCCGCAGCTGACGGCCATTCTCGATGCGGTGGAAGGAGCGGGAGACGTACCCGTCATCGCGGATGGCGGAATCAAGTATTCAGGCGACATCGTCAAGGCGCTGGCAGCGGGCGCGTCGAGCGTGATGATGGGCTCGATGCTCGCAGGCACCGAGGAAAGTCCCGGGGAGTCTCTGCTGCTCGAGGGTCGCCGCTTCAAGATGATTCGCGGAATGGGCAGCCTCGCCGCGATGCAGGACGGAAGCGCCGACCGCTACTTCCAGGAAGGCGAGATGAGCGCCAAGAAGCTCGTGCCTGAAGGGATCGAAGGTCGCGTGCCGTACAAGGGACCCGTCGGCGACGTCCTCTTCCAGATGGTCGGCGGCCTGCGCAGCGGCATGGGCTACGTCGGCTGCGCCGACATCGACCAGCTTCGCACCGAGGCCGAGTTTGTGCGCATCACGAGCGCAGGTCTGCGGGAATCGCACCCACACGACGTTACCATTACGCGCGAGGCGCCAAACTACTCGCTGTAGTTGCTTGACATCGCTCCGGGCGCGGCGGCAAACTTGTTGCGCCGTCCGTCAAATGTATACAGAACGGATCGCCTGAACATTCACGCTTTCGGAGATTCCTAATGGCTCTAGGTACGAGGAAAAGCATCGCCGTCCTGCAGGCCGAGGCCGCCGGAGAGTCCGAGGGACACACGCTGCGGCGCGCCCTTGGTGCTCTGAACCTCACCACGCTGGGTATCGGTGCCATCATCGGGGCCGGCATCTTCGTGCTCACCGGTACCGCCGCTGCCCAATACGCCGGGCCGGCGATCGTGATCTCTTTCATAGTCTCGGGTTTGGGATGCCTGTTCGCCGGCCTCTGTTATTCAGAGTTCGCGAGCATGATTCCGGTGGCGGGAAGCGCCTACACCTACGCCTACGCCACGCTCGGCGAGTTCATCGCCTGGATCATCGGCTGGGACCTGATGCTCGAATACCTGTTCGGCGCATCGACCGTCGCCGTCGGCTGGTCAGGCTATTTCACTGCGTTCATGGACCAGATCGGCATTCATATGCCGACCGCATTTACCAGCGCGCCCTACGCTTACGCTGACGCGCCGAAATACGATCCAGTGACCCACGCCCTCACCCAGGCACAAGGGTTCACGCATACCGGCGCTGTGGTGAACCTCCCTGCGATCATCCTGATCGGTCTGATGACGACATTGCTGGTGATCGGCATCAAGGAGTCGGCGCGGTTCAATAACTTCATCGTCGTCCTCAAGATCGCCATCGTGCTCCTGGTGATCGGGTTCGGATTCATGTACGTCAATCAGGCCAACTGGCACCCGTTCATTCCACCCAATTCGGGTGAATACGGTCACTATGGCTGGAGCGGCATCGTCCGTGGGGCCGCGGTTGTGTTCTTCGCCTACATAGGATTCGACGCGGTCTCGACCGCGGCCCAGGAAGCCAAGAATCCGCAGCGAGATATGCCCATCGGTATGCTCGGATCACTGGCGATCTGTACCGTGCTCTACATCCTGATGTCGCTGGTGATGACCGGACTCGCGCACTACACTGAGCTCGATGTTCCCCATCCGGTGTTCGTCGCCATCGAAAAGGCAGGCCCGGCTCTAGCCTGGCTTGCTTCGATAATCAACATCGGCGCGATTGCCGGCCTGGCGTCAGTGGTACTGGTGATGTTGATGGGTCAGCCCCGCGTGTTTTACTCAATGGCGCGCGATGGTCTGCTGCCACCCGTATTCGGCAAAGTTCACCCGCGCTTCAAGACCCCGTACGTGACGACGATCCTCACCGGCATCGTCGCCGCCTTCTTTGCCGGAATCTTTCCGATCGGCTTGCTGGGTGAGCTCGTCTCGATTGGGACGCTGCTGGCGTTCGTCATCGTCTGCGCGGGCGTCATCGTTCTCCGCTATCGTCAGCCCAACCTGGCTCGTCCGTTCCGGACGCCGCTCGTTCCGCTCGTCCCCATTCTGGGAATTCTCATCTGCGGGTACATGATGTACAGTCTCCCTGGCCCGACCTGGGAGCGGCTCATCGTATGGATGGTGCTCGGTCTGATCGTGTACTTCACCTACAGCAGATCGCACTCGAAGCTCGCCCGCGCGGAAGGCAGTGCTTGACCTTTTAAGCGTCCCCCAGCAGCGACGGGAGTCTATCGAGCGTCTCGCGCAGGAGCTCCGCGCGGGACGCTCTGTCGCTATATCCACCCACATCAACGCCGACGGCGATGGTTGTGGGTCCGAGACGGCGCTCTCGCGCCTGCTCGGTCAGATGGGAATTCGCTCCAAGGTGGTAAATCCAACGCCGTGGCCGGACATGTACAAGTTCCTCCTCGGCGACGACGTGCGGGACGAGAGCGACAAGGGCGCAAAGGCACTCAAGGACGTCGATGTGCTGATTGTGCTCGACATCTCCGACGTCAAACGTCTCGGTGTTCTCGCCGAGGCGGTCCGACGGCTTACGATTCCCAAGCTGGTGATCGATCATCACCTGCCAAGCGATGAGCCGCCGAGCAAACTGATGCTGGCCGACACGACGGCGTGCGCGACGGGCGAGCTTATTTACGATTTTGCGACGTGCGTCGGCCTCGAGATCACACCCGACATCGCGCGGGCGTTGTACATCGCCCTCCTTACCGATACCGGCGGATTTCGCTTCAGCAACACCACGGCCCGCTGCCTGAGCATCGCGGGGCAGCTGATCGCGTCCGGGGTCGAGCCCGAGGAGATGTACGGACGGCTGTACGCGTCGATGCCCGTCGGCCGGCTGCATCTCCTGCGCGATGCTTTGGCGACACTCGAGGTAGACCCCGAATACGGCATCTCGTGGATCTCGGTCGCCGCAGGTGCCGCCGAGCAATATGGCCTGCGCTCCGAGGACCTGGAGGGAATCGCCGAGCATCCGCGATCCATTGGTGGAACGCGGCTCGCCATTTTCTTCCGCGACCTGGGTCATGACAAGGTGAAAGTCTCTTTCCGCAGCACCGGCGACGTGGATGTCAACAAATTCGCCAAGCAGTTCGGAGGAGGCGGCCACGCGCGCGCGAGTGGCGCTCTGATCGAAGGGGATATGGAGATCGTGCGCAAGAAAGTCGTGGCGGCGGCGAGGGAGTTCTTGGCAGCGGAGGACAAGGAGGGGGTAGCGTGAAGTCGCCTCTGTTCTAACTTGCGATCATGAGCGTTCTTCGCCGCAATCGCGCGCGCCCGCAGGCCGACGTCGAGTACCAGATTCGACATGAGCTCGCCGAGATCCTCCCGATTTTGAGAATCGATCATTGTGCGATCGAGCTCGATGCCTTCGACGCATCGACCGGCACTGCCGTGCTGCACGTGATGGGCGGCTGCAAGGACTGCGACGCATCGGCGGTGACCTTCATGCAGGGCATCGAAGTGCAGCTCAAACGCCGCGTCTCCGAGCTCAGGTCTGTCATCGTAAACGTCGACTCGACAGCATGACCCGGAACCTCCAGGAGCGTGTAACGGATGCGCTTTCGCGTATCCGCAACAACCGCGTCGGGACCAACGTGCTGGAGGCCGAGATGGTCCGCGACATCGCCACGACCACCGACGGCAAGGTCAGGCTGAGCCTTTTTCTGTCGGCAGATGACGATGCCACCGTCGTGCGGGAAGTCCGGCAGGCCCTCCAACAGATCGACGGGGTGACCGACGTGCGCGTCGATGTGAAGGACGCGTCGCAGTCGAAACGGCCGGAACCCGTACCTGCGAAACGTCCGAGCGCCTCGCGCGCGCTGCCGGTAATGGGACAGGAGCCGCAGTCGCAGCGCGCTACGACGCCCGCCCCAACGCCTGTCTCCTACCCGCACCTCGGCAACATCATCGCCGTCTCCAGCGGGAAGGGAGGCGTCGGAAAATCGACGGTTGCCACCAACCTCGCCATCGCGCTGGCCCAGCAGGGAGCGCGGGTTGGATTGATGGACGCGGATATCTACGGGCCAAACATTCCGCGGATGATGGGCATCAACGCACCCCCGCCCGTCGAGAACGAGAAGATCATTCCGTTGCAGGCGCATGGAGTCAAAATCATGAGCCTGGGTTTCATGATCGAGCGTGATCAGCCGGCGATCTGGCGCGGTCCGATCATCATGAAGATCATCAGCCAGTTTCTCCGCGACGTGCAGTGGGGCGAGCTCGATTACTTCCTCGTCGACATGCCGCCGGGGACAGGCGACGCCCAGCTTTCACTGGTGCAGGCGACCATGGTGCACGGCGCGATCATCGTCACTACCCCGCAGGAAGTCGCAGCGGGTGACGCGCTGCGCGGCGCCAAAATGTTCGAGAGGGTGGCCGTGCCGGTGCTGGGCGTCGTCGAGAATATGAGCTACTTCGTCTGCCCTAACTGCGACGAAAGACACCGCATCTTCGGCAGCGGTGGCGGTCAACGCCTCGCCGAGGAACTCCAGGTTCCGCTGCTGGCAGAGATTCCGTTCTTCGGCGGTGTGCTCGAAGGCGGTGACAGGGGAGAGCCAATTGTGGTGAGCGGACCGGACACACCGGCCGCGAAGGCGCTACTCGATCTTGCAGGACGGTTGAGCGGGATCGTCTCCGCCCACGCCGGGGCAACCTAGGCCGTTACGGCGTTCTTTTTGGGCCTGGTGCGCCACCAGGAGAGGATCACGGCGCCGAATCCTGTCAGTACGGCCACGAGCGTCACCGAGAAGGCGAGCATGCGCAGTACCGATCCCAGTATCGGAAACCAGGTGAAGGCGGCGGCGACGATCCACAGCGCGCTGAACGCGAGAATACCGCTGTAGAGATATTGCAGCTCCTGTCCGCCGGGCGTTTCCGCGTCCCGTTTGCCGGCTATGGCGATGCCCGTCACGTGAGCGACGGCGAGGAAGCCGAGCATCGCGATCCCGGAGAGAGCGATGAGGAATATGGGTACGGCAACCGGGATCACCACTACACCGATGATCGTGATGGCGAGCGCAACCACGATTGCAACAACCGCGGGGATTGAGGCAAGCCCGCCGATCACTCCCGTGAGGAGCGAACGTCCGGTCTCATTGGTAACGACTTCAACCGCGCGCTTGAAATAATCGCGCAGGAAGAACAACACCAGCGTCCCCACCAGCAGCAGCACAACGAGCCACAGGAATGCAGAGACCAATGAGGCGATGGTCGTGCGCGGTCGTCCACCGAAGCTGATGGTCGACCTGTTGTGGGTTGCTCCGACGTCCTTGACGACGCCGAGTATGGAGCCTCCCTCATTGCGGACGCGTCCGCCGAGGGCAACCGCCCCACCGCGAACCCTGGCACCATCGTGTACGATCACGTCGCCAAGCACTGCGGTCGCCGCGCCATCGACATTCCCGTAGACGTCGAGATTGCCGCGAACTGTCATCACCGAGCCTGAAGTCGTCGTGCCCGCCGGGATGGTCATATCCCCGGTACTAACCTTCGCGTAGTCTTTCAGACCGGAAATTCTCACTCGTTGAGCGTGCGCGTCCTGCGCGGCTACAGCCGTCACGACCAGGGTCAGACCGAGCAGGATCGATTTCATTACGCTGCCTTGCGTTTGGCGATTTGTGCGGCGGTTCGAATTCCGGTGTAGCCGGCGACGAGGCCGAAGGCGAGCACCAGATAGAGGACAGCGGCCTGGACGGCTCCTGCCTGGA
>DATBXT010000241.1:0-5152 GCA_036514115.1 Gemmatimonadaceae bacterium | reverse complement strand
AAACTGCGAGAACGTGCCCAGAGCCTCTCCGACAATGCCGCGCGACTGGTATGATGCGTCACCCGTGATCGCGACTGCTCCGGTATTAACCGTGTCCGCGTATCGCAGTGCCATACCGCCGATGTCGAGCGCTGTCTGGGTTCGCTGAGCGAGCGCTACCCGCGCGCTGACAAGCAGCGCGCTGAACGCGACCAGACGGATTATGGTTGGGGGTCGTCCCGGGGGTTTCAAGGGACATAAAGATACAAGACGGCGACCGAAGTGTCGCCGGGCGTTTTATGTCTCGGATCTCCCCGGCTGCGCCACGCGAATGACCGAGCTCTCCGTCCCAAAATCATCGGACGATTTTACCGCCAGTGGATCCGCCACCCAGCGTGTTCCATTGACGATGAAGGCGTACTCATGGCGCCCGGGCGTCAAAGGTACGGACGCAGCCCAAACTCCGGGGGCGCCGGATAGCCTCAGTGAGGTAGTCCCCTTCGTCCATTCATTGAAATCGCCGACTAGCTCGACGCTCGAAGCACGGGCATCGACGAACACGAATCGAACGAGTTGGATGGTGTCCGGGGCGGCAGTTGTTGCGGGGGCGCGCGCGACGTCACGTGTGCCATCACCAATTCGGGTCCCGAGGGCGATGCCTGAGAGTCCAACTATCGCAGTCACTGCCGCGGCGACCGCAAGCGCTTTCATCGGCGACGTCTCGAAGACACGCTTCGTCCACCACCAGGACGTCGGAGAGGAACCAGGAATGGGGTAGAGGGTCGGCCCTTCCATTCGCACTCTGTCCATGACGCGTTTTTCAAACGACGGGTGCGCGCGTTCGGCGGCTCGCAGCGGTGCGGCGACACGCTCGGCGAACGCTTCATCGTCTCCCGCTTCCCTGCCCTGCATCCCCGGATTTTCAGCCATTGTAAACTCCCTCGAGCTGTCCACGCAGCGCATCACACGCGCGCTTGACTCTCATTTTTAACGCCGAGACACTCACTCCAGTCATCTCAGAAATTTCTTCGTACGTGAGCTCCTCAACGTGCTTCAGCAGAAATGCCTCCCGCTGATCCGTGGGCAACGTGCCCAGTGCGCGCTCGATATGCCCACCGACGTCCGGATCGAGCTCCGGCTCCGATCCCGGCGCCACCGCGGATTCAATCGCTGCCGCTGACGAGGGGAATCGTTGCTCTCTTTTCCGTTGCCTCGACGCGTACGTCCTGCACTCGTTGACAACGATCTGGTACAACCAGCCACCGAAGTGGTCCGGATCCTTGCATCCGCGAAGGCCCCTGAATGCACGCATGAAAGCCGACTGCAGCACATCGTCCGCATCCACACGCGACCCAAGCATTCGAACCGCAAACCGTGCACATGCGTCCTGATGTCGTCTCACCAGTCCCGCGAATGAGTCGACGTTACCATTCAGAACCAAAGCAACCAGCTCACCGTCAGAAAAGCCTGTCACAAGTCAATGACTCCAGGTGGGGATGACAAAGTCACAAAAGGCGGAAACGCTTTTCGCATTTTCCGCCTTAGCCGTGACGAGAATGTTTGGTCCCGCACAATGCACTTGCTATCGTATGAATCCTCTGTCGGATCGCTCGGATTGCCGCCGTTCCTTTTTCTTTGCGAGGAGAGCCATCGCCGCCGAATCCGTGCGCGGCTTGATGACGGCTGCTTCCGCGGAGGCTGCGGCCACGGTGTCTTTACAGTTACGAAAGTCGTAGATCGAGCGCGTCTCGCAGCCGGACCGTAACAACTTGGATTCAGCGCTTCGCTCGGGCTTTGCCGGTTTGTCCGGGACGCACTTGCCGCGAGCTGCATCCGCGACGACGCATTCGGTCTCGGCGCGCGTCGTTGGCCGGCGCGAGACCGAATACATCAATGCTGCCAATGATGAGACTGCGACGGCCAGAAGCAGCACCGCGACCAGCAGTTCGCCGATCACGAAGCCACGACGGACCCGATGGGCCGGGCGACCGTCGCCCGGCATCAGTACTCGACCCAGTTGTCGACCCAGGTATTACGCAGGGTGACAAGCGCTCCCATGGTCGTCGTCGCCTTGGCGACTTCGCAGGAGTTGTAGTTGTACTGCTTGGTACCGTTCGCCGTGGACGGGTCCGGAATGTAGGTACCAAGCTTGGTGTTCAGGCCGCTCACCGTCGCGCCCTGGATCGAGTTGCTACCGTTGGAAGTAATGTCGTCGCCCACCAGGATCACGCCTCGCCATCCCGTGCTTCCGTTGACTGTGAGTGTACCGGTGACGATCAACATCCCCGTTCCAGACGTCGGAAGAACGAAGTTGCCGTTGACACGGATGATGGGATAATACCGCGACCCCGTGTCGGCGAACGAGGCCGTCATCGCCGCTGTGGGCCACGCAGCTCCCGGAATAACCAGAGTTGGCGTGATAAGGTTGCCATTCACAATGCCGTTCCAGTCGATGGCAACAGAGTCAGGAGCGACGGAGTCTACGGGCGGGTTACCGACCGCGACCGTTTTACCTTCGTAGCCGGGATTCACCGGTACGACAACACCCGCCACTGCAGCCGAGTCACCGCACAGGTCGATACCACCGAGAGTTCCGGCGTTACCGTTTTTCTGGAGTCCAGAGAGAGCGGTCCATCCCGCGAGAACCTGCATCGATGCCGGCTCCCAGAGAACGTACTGCGCGACGGTTCTTACGGCCTGTGGCGATCCCGCATACGCGTTCGCGGTTTCAACGCCTCTCGAGCGCGCGACATAAAGCCCCGACTGCGAGCCTCTCACCGGGCGGAGACGCGTTAGCGTCACTTCAGCGTATCCGCCGGGAACGTTGATTACGACTGTGTCGGGAATTGCGCCTGGAACTTTGCTATAGCTCGGTTTGCCTTGCATGAGCGAGTCACGGCGGACAAGAAACAGCTCCAGCCCCTGCTCCGCGATTCTGAAAGCGGAGATCTGAGACCTCTGGTCAGCGACCGATCTGCGCTCAGCGCTCACCAGAGAGAAGCCACCGGCGATCATGATCGTGAGAACCGCGATCACTAGGATCGCAATCGGAATCGCAAAACCGCGGCGTTCGTTGTTGTTCAGCATATATGAAGAGCCTCTCGGCTAGTTTGAGCGGTTCTTGAAGAAGACCGCGGTTTGAAAAGGAGCGTTTTCTGTCGAAGTCTGACCAGGAGCGATGTATTCACTCGTGCCGTCGAAATGGAGCTCGAGTCCGCGTATTTCAGCGAGATTCGCAGGCGGATTTACTACAGCATTTGCCCCGCCGTTGACGGTAAAGAATTTCCAGCCAGCTGTCGCGGCGAAAGGAGCCACGATTTCTTCGGGATCCTCTGCGCCACCCGGAGAAATGTTCGTTCTGTATAGACCGAGCTTCCCAGGAACCGACAGCGAGCCTTTGAATTCGTATCGCACCTTGGTGTACAGGAAGACCGGTGTGCCGAGTCCGCCGCCCGCTGGCAGAGGCGGCTGAACAAGTACCGTTTTGCCGTTTGGCACCATGGTGATATTCACGCCCGTGCACACGGCGCCAGTGCCCGTATTCAACGATGTTCCGCCGGCTTCGACGTAGTTGTAGGCACCGGTCTGGAAGTTTCTCCAGGCGTAGCCGTAGAACTTGACACGAGCCTGCTCATAGGTCGTCGAGTCGACAGGCAAAAGACTGAGGTGCGTTCCCCCGTTCGCGTTAGCGCACATCACGCCGATCGCAAAAGGAACACGAATCGTGAGGGACGTAGGCGTGGCCGCCACTACGCCACCGCCGGCGTCAATCATGCGGAAATCCGAGATGACGCGATTGAGCGATGACCGCGAAACGTTACGGGCGGCGTTCGCCATTCCCTGACGATCGAAGAATTTGCCCTGCACAGTCATCAGCTTCGTAAAAGCGGTGCCGACGATGGCGAAGATCACGATGCCGACTATCAGCTCGATCAGCGTCATACCACGACGTGCGCTGCGTTCCATAGCGTTTGTCATAGAACCCCCTCGGCGCAATCAGTGCAAAGCACTTTTGACGTCCGGGCCTTGGTGCGGATAAAGCTTGCAGAGTCCGGCTTGTAGCGCGGGTTCGACGGAGTGATGACGATTTTGATCGTCTTCAGCACGTTAACGGTGGGCTCGGTGACAGTGACTACCCGCGTATGTGCGTAAGTGCCGCTGCTCACCACTACCGTGCTCGTGCCGGTTCGAACGGAGTCGTAGGGAATTCCTTCCAGTCTGTTCACTTCCTGCATCAGGATGCCGTTTCGGTACGCATCACCCGTAGTTTTGATGCCGCTCTTTGATACAGACAGAACGAGCGCAGCGAGTGAGGAAATCGCGACGGCGAGGATCACCATAGCTACGATGACCTCGACGATTACGAATCCCTTGCGGCTCTCGCCAGACGGCGCCGCCTGGGCAGCGCGAGGCGACCTGCGGATAGAGATGCGCATTAGTGTGACACCCGGATGAAGCCAGCAGTGCTGGCTTTGATTTGTCTGCTGTAGTCACCGTTCGCCAAGTCGACGGTCACCGCCGCGGACGAGATGCCGCTGGGAAACACGTCGATCGTGGCCGGCGTGAATTTGAGCTTGGTCAGGCGATACTCGGAGGTGTCACCATAGAAGGTTCTGATACGGAGCACGCTACCCGTTTTGCGATCCACGAACTGGTAGCTGCGTGACACCTCGTCGGCCTGGATTCGAACTGGTTGGCGCTGACGGGCGGCGACGGCAAAAGCGTTTTGTAGATCTGCGGTGATGACCATCGCGGCGCGATTGGTTCGCTGGTGGCGGACCACCCGCGACATCGCTGGCCCGGCCATGGTTGCCAGAATGCCTACGATACCAACAACGACCAGGATCTCCACCATGCTGAAGCCTGGCCGAGCATATTTGTGAGGTTGCACTGTGTTTTTCATGCTGTTTTACCCACGCGTGGTGGCAGCCGAGAACCCGGGGGTCCTCGCCTGTCTCGTATGCAGTGTTCCCATTTCAGGATGGACGAGTACTGGATACGCCGGTCACCCCGAAATGCCCCAAAATCCGAGTTAACACTGCGTATCGGGGCTTAAGCCAGTTCTCCCTAGCTCAGCAGTTCGATCGCGGACAACAGTTCCTGATTCTCCCTGCGCTGGCTGTTGTTTGTTTCGATGTGCGCCCATCGGACTATCCCGGACTTGTCGATCAGG
>DATBXT010000240.1:0-4487 GCA_036514115.1 Gemmatimonadaceae bacterium | reverse complement strand
CTTCGGCCACACCCTCGGAAACGCCATGCGGCGTCTTCTTCTATCCTCGCTCCGCGGTTCCGCGGTATGGGGCTTCCGCATCGATGGCGTTCTTCACGAGCACCAGACGATCCCGGGCGTCGTTGAAGACGTCCACCAGATCATCGGCAATCTCAAGGCGCTCACGCTGTCGCTGGACGAGGGCGTCGAGAACACCGTCCTTCGCATTGCGAAGAACTCTGCCGGCGCTGTGACCGCTGCCGACATCGAGGGCCAGGGTGGCGTCACGATCATCGATCGCAACCAGCACCTCTTCACGCTGCAGGGCGATCGCGACATCAACGTCGAGCTGTACGTCGGTCGCGGTCGTGGGTACGTAGAGTCCGATCAGCACGTCGTGGACAAGACGCTTCCCGTTGACGTCGTCCGTATCGACTCGATCTACAATCCGGTTCGCCGCGCCAATTTCGCTGTCGCCGAGACGCGCGTCGGCCAGCGCACCGACTACGATCGGCTGACGTTGACAGTCGAGACTAACGGTACGATCACCCCGGAAGAGGCGGTGAGCTACGCTGCCGCGCTGGCGCAGACGCACTTCCAGTACTTCGCGGGCTTCGGCTCCCATGCATCGGCGCCGCTCGTTCCGGGTACCGACATGCCGGGTGGCGACGCGCACAGATTGGGCGAAGTCCTGAAGACGCCAATCGAAGATTTCGAGCTCTCGGTTCGCTCCGTGAACTCGCTCAAGAACTCCAACATTCGCACCCTAGGCGATCTGGTCCGCCAGAGCGAGAGCCAGATCCTCCAGGTCAAGAACTTCGGCAAGAAGTCGCTGAACGAGATCGCAGATCTGCTCGAGCGGGAAAACCTCAACTTCGGCATGAAGTACGAGGATACTCCCGACGGCGTTCGCATCACGGATCAGGGCACGCCGCCCAACCGCAATGTCGCCACCGTTGGTGCTGACGACGAAGAGGAAGTGTAAGGATGCGTCACCGTAAGAAAGGGAAGCAGCTTCGCCGCACCAGCGAGCAGAAGCTGGCTCTCATGAGAAGCCTGGCGAAAGCGCTCATCGAGCGCGGAGCCATCGAGACGACGGAAGCGAAAGCGAAGGAGCTTCGCCCGTTCGTCGAGAAGCTCATCACAAAGGCCAAGACCGGAACACTTCACAACCGCCGCCTCGCCGGCCGTCACGTCGCTCATCGCGCGACCGCTGACAAGCTGTTCCGCGAAGTCGGGCCACAGTTCGCTTCGAGAAAGGGCGGATACACCCGCATTCTCAAGACGGGCCACCGCAAGGGCGACGGTGCCGAGATGGCGCGCATCGAGCTCATCGCGGCGGAGGGTTAATACATGGCACAGATCAAGAGAAACCGCTGCTTCATCTGCGACAAGGGCGTCGCCTTCGGCAACAATGTCTCGCACGCGAACAACAAGACGCGCCGGACATGGAAGCCGAACCTGCAAGTGGCGCGGGTGGTCATCGATGGAAAAATCACCAAGGTGAAGGTGTGCACCCGCTGCCTTCACGCAGGGAAAGTTAAGAGAGCGCCTCGGGGACAAACCGCTGCTTAAGTCGTTCTTGTCCAAAACGAAAAAGGGAGCCCTTGAGGCTCCCTTTTTCTTAGCTATCTCCGAGTTCTGGTCTCCGGGCAGCGCAAAGCGGGAACAGCAACTGAACGGGTGCCAGCAGTGAGTAACCAATGGTGCGAGGCGGCAGTTCAGGACGTCGGGACGTCGCTCAGCACGGTTCCGGCCACAGGCACTCGCTGGCACGCCAAAGAAGTAAGTCCCGGCGTAGTGAACTCGCTGCTCTCGCCTAGACTTCTCACTGCTGGCACCCGTTCAGTTGCACCTAATAGCTTGGAGCTTCCAGATGCGAGAAGCTAACTTTGGTCCCATGACTCGTCCCGATGCCTAAGCGAACAGACCTCCACCGAATCCTTCTGATTGGCTCGGGCCCGATCATTATCGGCCAGGGCGCGGAGTTCGACTATTCGGGGACGCAGGCGGCAAAGGCGCTCCGGGAAGAAGGGTTCGAAGTGATTCTCGTCAACTCGAATCCGGCCACCATCATGACGGATCCGGAGATTGCGGACCGCACATACATAGAGCCGGTCACTCCGGAATACGTCGAGCTCGTAATCGCCAAGGAGAAGCCCGACGCCCTGCTGCCGACGATGGGCGGGCAAACAGCGCTCAACGTCGCGATGAAGCTGCACGAGAGCGGCGTGCTGGAGAAATACGGCGTCGAGCTGATCGGCGCCGATGCGCGGGCGATTGCAATGGCTGAAGATCGGAAGCTCTTTGGCGAGGCTATGAAGCGAATCGGACTCGCCGTGCCACAGGGCGGAATTGCGACGACGCTGGACGAAGCGTTCGCGATCCTGGAGATCACCTCGTATCCGGCAATCATCCGACCGGCGTTCACCCTCGGCGGAACCGGCGGCGGGATCGCGTACAATCGCAAAGAGTTCGAGGAGATCATCCGTCGCGGACTCGATCTATCGCCGGTCACCCAAGTGCTCGTCGAGCGCAGCGTCATTGGCTGGAAGGAGTTCGAGCTCGAGGTGATGCGCGACGGTGCCGACAACGTCGTGATCGTCTGCTCGATTGAGAACATCGACCCGATGGGCGTGCACACGGGTGATTCGATCACCGTGGCGCCCGCAATGACGCTGACGGACCGCGAGTATCAACTGATGCGGGACGCCGCCGTCGCCGTCATCCGCGAGATCGGAGTCGAAGCGGGCGGATGCAACATCCAGTTCGCCATCAATCCAAAGGACGGCGAGATGCTGGTGATCGAGATGAATCCGCGTGTCTCGCGGTCATCGGCGCTCGCGTCCAAGGCGACGGGATTCCCGATTGCCCGCATCGGCACCAAGCTCGCGGTCGGGTATCGCCTCGACGAAATCCCCAACGACATTACCGGAACCACTCCGGCATCGTTCGAGCCGGTGCTCGACTATGTCGTCGTGAAGTGCCCGCGGTTTGCGTTCGAGAAGTTTCGCGCGGCCGACCCGCGACTCACCACGCAGATGAAATCCGTGGGCGAGTCAATGGCGATCGGACGGACGTTCAAGGAGGCATTCCAGAAGGCTCTGCGCGCGCTGGAAACGGGGCGACCGGGATGGAGCGTTGCACCCACGCTCGTCGATGATCGGCTAGCCGACGACGCAGTGGAAACTCTTCGCGGTGCGCTCAGGCAACCTACGCCGGAGCGGATCTTTCAGGTGAAGAGGGCGATGCAGGCCGGCTTGCCCCTCGAGGAGATCTACGAGCTCACGGGCATCGATCCATGGTTTCTGGCGCAGATGACCGAGCTGTTCGAGGCCGAAAGCGCCTTCGCGGCGCTGGAGACCATAGATAGTGACGTCCTCTGGCGCATGAAGCGAATGGGGTTCTCCGACAGACAGCTCGCGGATTTACGCGGAGAGCCGGAGGCTGTAGCCCGGGGAAGGCGGCTCGGATTCGGAGTAGTTCCCGCGTACAAGATGGTCGATACGTGCGCCGGTGAGTTCCCTTCGGCAACTCCGTATCTGTACAGCAGCTACGACGAAGAAAGCGAGGCTCCAAGAACAGGAAAGCGCTCGGTGGTCATCCTTGGAAGTGGGCCGAACCGGATAGGTCAGGGTGTGGAGTTCGACTACTGCTGCGTTCGTGCAGCCCTCGCGCTCCGCGATCAGGGTTACGAGACGATCATGATCAACTCGAACCCCGAAACAGTGTCCACCGATTTCGACATCTCCGACAAGCTTTATTTTGAGCCGCTCACTCTCGAGCACGTGCTCGATATCGTCGAGCGGGAGCAGCCGCTAGGCGTGATCGTCCAGCTCGGTGGACAAACTCCACTGAAGCTCACGAACGGGCTCGCCAAAGCAGGCGTCCGTATTCTCGGCACCCAGCCGGACGCGATCGACATCGCCGAAGACCGGCGACGGTTCGACGCGATCGCCCGGCGCCTGGAGATCAGACAGCCGGAGAACGGAACTGCTACCAGCCTCGAGGAAGCCGCAGAAGCCGCGGAGCGAATCGGCTATCCCGTTCTAGTTCGGCCTTCGTACGTCCTCGGTGGCCGCGCCATGGAGATCGTGTACGATGAGCACTCTCTCAAGGATTATTTCGAGCGCGCGGCGCGCGTTTCCGAAGACAAGCCTGTTCTGATAGATCGTTTCCTGGAAGATGCATTCGAGGCGGATGTCGACGCGATCTCCGACGGCGAGCGCGTAGTGATTGGCGGCGTGATGCAGCATATCGAGGACGCGGGCATTCACTCCGGTGATTCGGCATGTGTGCTTCCGCCGTATCTGATCGACGAAGACGACATCCAGGAAATGCGCGAGCATACGGTGGCGCTGGCGAGCGCGCTCAACGTCGTCGGGCTGATCAACGTGCAGTATGCGATAAAGGACGGGCATGTTTATGTGCTCGAGGTAAATCCTCGCGGCAGCCGCACTGTGCCGTTCGTCTCCAAGGCGATCGGAGTTCCGCTGGCCTCGATCGCC
>DATBXT010000239.1:0-18799 GCA_036514115.1 Gemmatimonadaceae bacterium | reverse complement strand
CGGCTATCCCCCACAGTTCGGTAGGTTGCTCACGTGTTACGCACCCGTTCGCCGGTTGCCCATTGCTGGGCCCCCTTGACTTGCATGTGTTAAGCACGCCGCCAGCGTTCGTCCTGAGCCAGGATCAAACTCTCCAATAGTATTGAAGATTTGACTGCTCTTCCGAACGCGGTCGTCTCCAGACGTAAGTCGTTTTGACTTCCACGTCCGGAGTCACTTTGAATGTTTCAGGTTTTGAAGTCTCCCCGGGATACTGAATAGTCCCGGATCAAAGACCTCGCCTCGCACATCCATCGATCTCAATTTCGATTTTCAAACAGCTTTGGCTGCGTTTCCGCAGCAGCCTTGCAGAATAAACCGCATCGGTTCATTCGTCAAGTGATTCGAAGCAAAATTGTTTGGGCTTCGAAGCTCTTCCGCACTTCCTGAGCTGATTGGAAACCAGTCGGAAGGGGATTTTCAACCTAGCGTGCGCCGTCGCTCATTTCAAGTCCCACTCGATACGAGAATCAGCGACGTTCGCGTCTTGATTGGACGCCTTCAAACACCGCGCGTTAAGGCCAGTTCCATCCAACTTTTTTGTCCGGTATCAGACGCCCACCGCCTGAACCAAGTCTGGCAGCCTCCGCGCTTCCACCCTATGTTGGCCCAGCATCACACCGGTGGGTGGAATGCCTAAATCTCCTCAGCAGCCTACGCCCTACACCGCAGCGGGAACCAATCCCTTGGCTCCTCCGCCTGATTCTATTGCGTCGCTGCGAACTGCTCTCCGCGGTCATTATGAGTTCGAGCGCGAGCTCGGCCAGGGAGCATTTGCCACCGTCTATCTCGCCCAGGACCTCAAGCACGAACGGAAAGTCGCCGTAAAGGTTTTGCACGCGGACCCAACCTCGGAAACCGGCGAGCTGCGCTTCATCCGAGAGATCCGCCTCCTCGCACGGCTACAGCATCCCAACATTCTTCCGCTGCATGACTCGGGGCACGTCGAGGCACTCCTCTACTATGTAATGCCTTACGTCGCCGGCGAAACGCTGCGCGGCCGGATCAATCGCGAGGCCCGGCTCGACCTGGCCTCCGCATGCAACGTTGCGCGCGAGGTCGCTGACGCACTCGCGTACGCACACGGCCAGGGAGTAATCCATCGAGACATAAAACCTGAGAATATTCTCCTATCAGCAGGGCATCCCATCCTCGCGGATTTTGGAATCGCCCGCGCAATCGACCTCGCGGGTGTACGTCAGCTGACGCAAACGGGAATGGGCAGTCCCGGCACCCCAGCGTATATGAGTCCCGAGCAGTTGATGGGCGATCGTGAACTGGACGGCCGAAGCGACACCTATAGTCTTGGCTGTGTGCTCTACGAGATGGTGGTCGGCCGGCCCCCGTTCAGCGGCAAGGAAGGGTTTGTAAGACGCTTCACCGAGGACCCCCCACGCGCCTCACTGGACAGGCGTGATGCACCTCCCGCCCTGGATACCGTGATTGCCACAGCGCTGGCGAGAAATCAAAGCGAGCGGTACCAGAGCGCGCAGGAATTTGCGAATGCGCTGTCCGAACTGACGTCAGCAAACAGTAATCCGAGATACAATGCGCGCGAAGCGAAACCGCTGGCCCCATACGCCGCCAACCCGGATGTCAACGCCACCCAATTCCGCGCACCGTTAAATGTTCGAACAGCGATAGCCGAAGAACAGCGGGCTCAGTCACGGGCCTCGCTGTGGGGAAGGCTCCGGGATACGGTACGCACGCATTCCACGCTGGTTGCTGCGTCCACGGTGGCGGTCGTACTCATAGGGACGTTTGTCGCCAGTAACGCATCGTCGCTGTTGCGGAACGCGGTCTTTCGCCCGCATGTGGATACGGCGCGAATCGCGTTAGTTCCGTCCTCCGGAACAGCCTCGATTGCCGCACGGGACCAGCTGACGAACGCGCTCTATGCCGCACTTAGTGAATGGCGAGATCTTCCTCTTGTCAGCGACCAGGACATGGCCGACGCGTTTCGCTCGGGGGGGCCACCCAGCTCGACGCGTTCCGCTGCAGCGCTGGCAGCGCACGCCGGCGCAGGCCGGTTCATCTGGGCGCAGATCGACGCGATCGACTCTTCGCAGGCGCGGGTGCAATTGTATGACGCTGCGTCCGGGACACTGCTGCGATCTATCAGATTCGCGAGAGATGGCGATACTGGCGAGTCCGCTAGAGTGGTTCGCCAGCTTTTGATGCCGGAGAATCGGCCAGCTGACGCTGACGGTGGAGACGGAAGGACAAATTCGTTCTCGGCGTGGAGGGACTACGCCGGCGGTCATATAGCGCTTCGAAGCGGCCTGATCGACACCGCCGAGAAGAAATTCCTGGACGCTGCAACAGCAGATCCGGACTTCGGACCCGCGTGGGTTTGGCTGGCCCAGGCACGCGCGTGGAAGTCCGGCTCGAAACCTCAGGATTGGCGTGACGATGTCGCTCACGGCTTGCACGCCAGAAGTGGGCTGGGAGACAGAGATCGGTTCCTGGCGCGGGCGCTCTCGAGCCTCGCCGACAAAGAGTACCCGGATGCTTGCGCTACCTACGCCCGCCTCATCGCGGCCGATTCGCTCGACTTCGCAGCTTTTTACGGACTGGGCCAGTGTCAGGCCCTCGATTCACTAGTCGTTCCGTCCAGCTCAAGTCCGTCCCGCTGGGCATTTCGCAGTCGCTATTCAGACGCTGCAAGCGCTTTCGAGAGAGCCGTGAGAGCAAACCCTTCCGCTCACGCCATCCTCTCCTTCGATCAGCTACAGCGACTGCTGCCGATCGACGCCACAAAAACGCGGCGTGGCACGAACGCCGCAGGGCAAGAGTTCGCCGCGTTTCCTGCGCTGGTTCGCGACACCGTGTTGTTTGTCCCGTATCCGTTGGCCGAGTTCGGACGGCTCTCCGCGCGTCAAACGGCCGTGCAGCAATCCGGTGCCCTCTCTCGGAATCTCCAGAGATTGCTCGAGTTTGCCCTCGACTGGACACGTGACGCCCCACAGAGTGCGCCTGCGTTTCAGGCGCTGGCAGATGTGCGCGAAGCGCGGGGCGAAATAACACGTAGCGATTCCACCGGCATGTCGGCGGTTCAGGCTGTGGCTCGAGCGCGTCTATTAGCAGCAACGCCTCACGACAGGATTGTCGCCGCAACAAGTGCCGCGTGGTTGTTCTTTAAACAGGGCGAGTTTGTGCACGCCACGGCATTGGCAGACTCGGTGCTCGCGGCTCCGCGCCGCTCGATTGCTGAAGAAGCACAAACCATCATTGGGTTGGCGGCCTTGACTGGCAAACTTGCGAGAACGGCGGAGCTCGCGCGTGTAACGACGCCTTATGCGTCAAGCGCCTTCAACCTGCCTGTTCCGGTGATGGACGCTGCGGCTCCATTCTTTGCGTTCGCGGCGCTCGGCGTTTGTAGTGATACGACGGCACGCCTTGAGAGCCGTCTGGACGACCAAATCGCTCACTCCGTCGCCGAAGATCAGCAAACACAGATCTCCGCTGCAGTAAAAACGAGACCCTTGTCGATGTTGGCGCCCTGCACCGGCGGAAAAGCCAGCCTCAGAATTCCTTCCTACGGCGCGAGCAGACTCATCGCGATGCAGCAAGCATTAGCTAGAGGTGACTTGGTTCAGGTCCGCTCGATGCTCAAGGCCATCGGTGCAGATGCGAGGACTCAGCGTCCGGGCGACATCTCACTGGATATCGCCTATCAGTACGCCTGGATTCGCGCTGCAGTCGGCGACACGGCCGGGGCAGTCGCTCAATTGGACAGGACGCTGGGCGCCCTCCCGAGTATAGGCGCTGCAGCGCTTAGAGAGCCGGGGTCGTCCGCCGCAGCTGTCCGTGCGATGGCACTCCGAGCAGACCTCGCGCGCGCACGTGGCGAAACAAAGGAGCGCTTGAAGTGGGGTCGTTCGGTCGCCGAGTTATGGGCGCATGCCGACGCGCCTTTGGACGAAACCGTTCGCCGAATGCGCTCGTTCGCGACGCCAACGAATTGACACTAGAATGGACGCCCAGACTAACCACAGGAGAATCCCGTGAAGCGATTATCTGACTCTCGCAAACCTGTCAGTAAGTGGTTGGTTTTGTATGCGATGATCGTCGCGATTGGATGCAGACATGATATGGGGGACGACGCTTCGAGGAGCTTGCCGAAGGAAATCCCATCCGATCCTGTCAAGTACCGGCAAGTCCTGGATGGGTATCCCTTAAGCGGCAGCCCACACACGAGGAAGCGAAAAAAAGAGTGTTTGCTATGTCACGATACGATCGAAGTGACAATCCAGGCGCGGGGAAACACATTGGCTATCGACCCCAAACACGCGCCGCAGAATGTTGCCGTCCCTGTCGCCCACTTGTTTCACGATAGTGCTGGTGCCAAGGAGGCCTATTATCACATGGGGAGCCAGAAGGACGGAGATTATGATCTCTGGGTCTACTTCAGTTCCGACAAAGGGAAGGCGCGCTGGAGTCTGGTAGAAATGTCACCGAGCAAAAAACTCAGAGTCGTCAAGACCGATGACTTCAACTATTGCGACACAACTTATGCGGCGAGAGTTTCGGATGCTGATTTCGCAGACCAGAAGCATAACAAATGCTCCTACGACGTCGATGCGGCTGCGTCCGGAACCACCTCGTCACTGTCTGCGACGGTTTTTTTTCACGCCGTTGTTGCACGGCTGACGACCCTGTTTGCGGTCAACCCTCGGACCGGTGGTGGTTGGATCGACTGCAATAACGGCTGTTGCACCTGAAAGCCTGTACTCTGACGGCTTGTTTTCAAAGAGCTGCCTGATATTGAATCCCGTCGCCGGCCGCGGCGGGATTCACGGACGGCTCGCCAGTATCCGGAAAGTTTTCCGGAGTCGCGGAATCACGACGGTGTACGAAACGTCGGCGGCGGGCGACGAAGAGAAGCTGACGAAGCGTGCGATCCAGGAAGGCTGTTCAACAATCGTCGCGGTCGGCGGCGACGGAACCTGCGGAAGGATCGCGGGAGAGATCGTTAGGTCGAAGGCGACTTGTCGTCTCGCCGTAGTGGCAGCGGGAACCGGGAATGATTTCGCCAAAACCCTTGGGGTCGGCCGGTTCACTCCCGATGAAATCGCCGAACTGGTAGTGCGCGGACAGGAGAGCCGCATTGATGTAGGCGAGGTCGACGGCCACTATTTCGTGAACAGCTGCGGTTTTGGTTTCGATGCTTCGGTGCTCGAAGCAACTAGGAGTATTCGCTTTCTCAAGGGCGACGCGGTCTACATTTACGCCGCGCTTAAACAGCTCTTCACGTACCGCGGAGTCGATGTGTCAGCGGACGGTGCTCGCGAGGGGACGCGCGGCAAGATGCTGATGGTAACCGTCTCGAATGGACGTTGGCTTGGCGGAGCCTTCAAGATCGCGCCGCAGGCTTCGGCAAAGGATGGCCGACTCGACGCCTGTTTCATCAGCGACAGCAACGTCATACAACGCGTCAGGCTGTTCGCCGGCGCATTCCGCGGGACTCACGTCGGAATGCCGTCTGTCCAGACCGCGCAATTTCAGCGGCTCACCCTCACATTCCCAGACAACCCGTCGATGGAAGTGGATGGTGAGCTGCGCGTCGCCACATCCAGAACCGTCGAGCTGCGTTGCATACCAAAGGCGCTCGCCGTATTGTCCGCACCCGGCGCGCTCGGCTGAGAGCTATCCGGGAGGAATCAGCAGGCCGACGGTGTCCCCGGGCGCGACGGTGATCTCCTGACTGACCGACGCGCGGCGGCCGCCGATTGGATCGGCGACGAAACGCAAAGGAGTGAGACCGCTCATCAGCACGGAAGGGATCCTGAGGTTGGTCTTTCCATTTCCGTTCGCGATGCCAAGGCGGACGCGCTGCGAGGTACGCTCAGCGTAAACGGTCATGTCCACGAATCCCTGATTGTCGACCTGTATGATTGTCGAAGACGAGGTGTCGGCAGCGGGTGTGGCTTGATTAAAACCACCGCACGCGCCGAGAGCAGCGGTGAGAAAGGCGAGAGACGTCGATTTGAATTTCATTGTGATCCTGCCGCAGTCGCAGCCATTGACTCGGCCCAAAAAAAGCATAATGCGTTCCAGTTCGGGGCGGCGTAGCTTTGGTGTCGATGCTCAGTCCACTCATCATCGGTATCGCCGGCGGCTCCGGCTCGGGAAAGTCGACCGTCGCGCGCAATGTGGCGGAACTCCTGACCACATCTTCGGTGGCCTTCATCGACATGGACGCGTACTACAAGAACTTTACGCGCCTCTCACTCGACGAGCGTCGCCAGCTGAACTGGGATCACCCGGACGCCTTCGACTACGACCTGCTCTGCTCACACCTCAGCGCGCTCAGCGCTCGCAAGTCGATCGAAAAACCAGAGTATGATTTCGTAACCCACCTTCGCCGCGCAGAATCGACAAGAGTCGACCCGGCAGATGTAGTCGTGATCGACGGAATCCTGCTGTTCGTGGACGCGCGCGTTCGGGACCTATGCGATGTGAAAGTCTTCGTAGACGCCGACGCGGACATTCGGCTCATTCGCAGAATCGAACGCGACACCCACGAGCGTGGCCGGCCTCTCGATGAAATCATCGATCAGTATCTGACCACCGTGCAGCCGATGCACCAGGAGTTTGTCGAGCCGAGTAAGCGATATGCCGACGTCATCGTTCCGCGCGGGGGGCACAACGCCATCGCCATCGAGATGATCGTCGCTAAGATCCAGCGGCGACTGCAACGCGCAGCTGACGGCGATGTGAGCCGCCGTACACCATCAGTCCAGCGGCCAGCGCCCCCAGCCCGAACATAACGGACCAAACCGCCGTCGGACCAACCGCCGCGAGCAGCTGAGTTCCGAGCCATGGTCCGAAGGTAAGGGCGACAGCGAGCGACATACTGTAAGCCCCCATGTACGCTCCGCGTTTGCTCTCGGGCGCGATATCGCCAAGATGCGCGGCCATCGCAGGAAAAAGCATCATCTCGCCGAATGTCCAGATAACCACGGTCGCGAGCACTCCCGTGGATGAAGAGACGAGCGCCAAACCGCCGAAGCCGATCGCGAACAGCATGCAACCAATGAAGAGCGGCCAGGAGTTTGGCCAATGCGAAGTCGCTCTGTTGATAGGAACTTCGAGTGCAACGATGAGCAGCGTGTTGATCGTGAAAAGCGTGCCGTAGAACGCGGGCGATTGTTTGAGGTACTGCACGAGATACAGGGGGAGCGCGGACTCGTGCTGGTAGAATACGATGCCACAGAGAATCGACGCCGTTAGAAACACGAGGAGGCGCTGATCGCGAAGCAAGCTCTTCGCCTCACCTCGCTCGTAACGCAAATCGGCTTCATCGGCGCTTCGTCCGGTGGTTGCGCGCCAAGTGGTGGCCGACAATACGAGCCCGGCAACTATAGTCGTCGCCGCGTCGACCACGAACATCGCCCGGAAGGAAACTGTCGCGAGGAATCCGCCGAGCGCTGGTCCGATGCTCATACCGAGATTGATGGCGAGTCGGTTGAGTGCGTGTGCGGAGCGTCGTTGTGCTGACGGAACGACGTGGGTTATCGCGGCGAGGCTCGCAGGACGAAAAAGCTCAGCGCATGCCGCCCACACGATGGTCATGGCATACACCGCGAGACGCGTGCGCGCCAATGGGAAGAAGAGCAGTACCGTCCCTGACATGAGCAGAG
Organism: Gemmatimonadaceae bacterium; assembly: GCA_036514115.1. Lineage (GTDB taxonomy): Bacteria > Gemmatimonadota > Gemmatimonadetes > Gemmatimonadales > Gemmatimonadaceae > UBA4720. Next base: position 11,114 of record DATBXT010000239.1, on the reverse strand, counting down.
ACGCGCGCATGATGGGCAAGGCGCCGATGCGGTCGCTAAGACGTCCGGAAATGGGACCGGCAATTATCGCCGAAGCTCCGTAGATGGCGAGCGCAAGTCCGGCGTGGCCTGCGGTGAAGCCCAATTCACGCGTGCAGTACAGCACGAGAAAAGGCAGCACCATCATGCCGGCGCGGTTGATCAGGTTCGTGGCGAACAGCAGCCAGACTTCGCGTGGCAGTCCTCCGAGTCCGCGCCACGGATTCAGGCGCGATTGCGCAAACGAAAACGGCCACCGCTGGAGTGGCCGTTCCGTTTCACTGCTTGTTGGCTCAGTTGTCAGGCCCATAATGCGCCGTGCAGGAATCGAACCTGCAACCTAATGATTAAGAGTCATTTGCTCTGCCAATTGAGCTAACGGCGCTTGCGGTCGCTTGGCGCGCCAGGAGGGAATCGAACCCCCGACCCACAGCTTAGAAGGCTGTTGCTCTATCCAACTGAGCTACTGGCGCGTAACGGACCGAAAACTAGCGAGACGTAGGACTCGAATCAATTGTTGCAGAACACACCGCGCGCCAAGTTCGCGCTGTCAGTCGCTGCCCGAGGCAAGACTCTCGGCCAGAACCGCCTGCAACTTTCTGGTGAGCTCGCCGGGCCTACCCTTTCCCACCGCTTTGCCATCCAGAGTGACAACGGGCGTGACGTCCGTGGTCGTTCCCGTCAGAAACAGCTCGCTCAGGCGCGGAATCTCTTCCGCTCTTATGGGCCGCTCATCGAGATCGATGTCGACCTCGCGCGCAAGATCGCGCAGCACGGATCGCGTGATCCCCGGGAGGATGCGATTGTCGCAGGGGTGGGTACGAAGCACGCCGTCCACGACGCCAAAGAAGTTGGCCTTCGTCCCTTCGGTGACGACACCGTCGCGAATGAGCATTGCCTCGAATGCACCCTTCTCTTTCGCTATCTGGGACGCGAGCACGTTGGGCAGGAGGTTCAGGGTCTTGAGGTCGCAGCGACCCCACCGCTGATCGGGCAACGTAATTGCCGCCGCTCCGGACTCCGCCAGATCCCGGTGAGGATGAAAACGGGCTGCGGAGATGTAGACTGTCGGCGCGACATCGTCGGCGGGGAAATTGTGCGCCCGGGTAGCAGCGCCCCGCGTAACCTGCATGTACAGGGTCGCTTCCCCTTCGAGCAATGAGTTCTGCTTCAGCAGATCTTTTCCTACTTCTACGAACCGCTCCGGACTGTCTCCGCCCGTGAGAGCGATGCGAATGCCTTCCAGGCTGTGGCGCAGCCGGTCATTGTGAAAGCGCGCGGCGAAGGGCCGCCCATTGATCACGCGCAGCACCTCGTACACTCCGTCACCGAAGACGAATCCGCGATCCTCCACGGACACACGCGCTTCCGACCGAGGCACGTACTGGCCGTTCACGTAAACGATATCTTTCGCGTTCATTGGGTCACGGGCTCGACGTCGCCGTCAGTGGCGCGTGTCGAGAAGTTAATGAGTTTTCAACCGACCTTGGTTCCGGTCGCCGTGTACTGGCATCCGTTAGTCCCGAACGCCTGACCAAATCCCGGCGCGGGATCCGTCACCGTAGCACCCGTGATCGTACCTGCCGAGCTCATCGTTCCGGGTATCAGCTCCATAGCACCACTGGCCGTGCCGAACGTGAGGTTGAGCGCGCCCGTACTGAGGTTCACGCTGCCGGACAGCGAGGTCTGAACCGCTCCCGATACAGGGTTCCGCCAGGTGCTGAGATTCGTGAGCGTCCCGTCGTTCGAAACGGAAATGTGGGCCGGGATCACCGAGCCGTTCGCCAAGGCACCGGAACACGGGAGGCTCGAGTTCCTCGTGAGCGTGATCGACCAGTCGCCGCTGGCATCAGCCGCGGTCAGGGATCCGCCCCCTCCCCCGCCAATGCCGATGAACGGATCTGTGCTGGATTCGCAGCCGGCGACGACGGCGAGTATCGCAAGGCCGGAAAAGACTGATCTCAGGTGCACGTGTAGCCTCCCGGGTGTGCTGCTAAGTTCCTTCTCAATCGAAGGTGCAATTCGTTTGCCGTCGAAGTTATGTGCTGAATCCGTGGACTGCAGTTATCCGTTGGTTAAGTAGCGACCAAGGTGAGGGAAACAATGCCGCCGGATCCAAATCTCATCGTTCACGAGGTGTTCTCCTGGGTTATCCCCGGGCTGGTCACCATGGTGCTTGGCTTTCCGATCGTGAGGCTCATCACCAAATGGCTGGAGCCCCGGCCTGTTCCGCCGCGCGAGCTTGGGGCGATCAGTGACAGGCTCGGAAGGATCGAAGCTGCGGTGGATGCGATCGCGATTGAAGTGGAAAGGATATCGGAATCACAGCGATTCACGGCCCGACTTCAATCCGAGCATCAGTCCGCCCGACTGTCCGCGCCCGGGGCGGCATCCGCGTCATAGCGAGTGGTCACCGCCAAACGAAAAAGGGAACGTCCAAGGACGCTCCCTTTTTCATCTATACGATCTCGGCGGTTACGCGCAGGTAATCACACCGTTGGTCATGTCGCAAACCTTTGCCGACTGCGAGTGGGTGGCATTCGCGCTCCATGAAGGCGGCGGGCCGGCAACGTTCACCGCGACGATGGTGACGTTCTGCGACGGCGTAAACCCCTGAAGAGGCGCTGCCATCGTCGCCGTTCCACCGAAGTACGAGCCACCGTTGTCGGCGGCGTACTGCTCTTCGTAGGTGGCGAGGTTACGCAGGTCAGACTTCATCTGCGCCACATAAGCCTTGTCCTTCGTATTGGCAAACTTCGGAATCGCAATTGCGGCGAGGATGCCGATAATCACGACTACGATAAGAAGCTCGATGAGGGTGAAGCCCTTTTTATTGTGCATCAAATCTCCGGAATCAGTTTGGTGAGGCAGAGAATCGCTTCCGTCATCACCCAAACGGACGGGCAGCTCACTCTTCCACGCGACGGTATAAGGCAGGGTCAGTACCAAACTCCCAGAAGCTTCTAAGTCGCTATGCTGCAACGTGCTACAGGCGTAGTCTAAAGTGCTTTCCGGGGCTATTTGGTCGCAATATGCGAGGTGGAATGCAGTCTGCTATTAAGCACTCAAATGACTCTCTGGCGTGGGAAGTGCCCCGTCTCTGAGATGTTCAAACCCCACCAAATGAGGAGACCCATGCGTAAGAATCGCTTTAGGCTAATGGCCGGACTGGCCGGTACGACCCTGTGCCTGTTCGCCGTCTCAGGCTATGCCCAGAACACGAGCACGCCTGGAACATCCGACCCCGCAGCGACCGGCAGCGCCGCCGCCCCGCAGGGGGGAACCGGCAGCGTTAGCGCCCCCACGGGCGGCACCGACGCCACCGCACAGACGGCGGCACCGACGACCACTGGCGGCACGGATGTAACGACCACAGGCACCGACACACGCACCACCGACGCAACGACGACCAGCACCAGCACGACGAGCTTCCCCGGCGGGGTTCTGGGAATCCTGGCAGTTGCCGTTGTCATCCTGCTGATCCTGTTCGCTCTGTTCCGCGGGCGCGACAAGACGGTCGTACGCGAGACCTCGACGGCGTCGACGACGGCGGTTCCTGGCGGCCGGACGACGACCACGACGGGGACCGCGGCCGACGATCGGATGAACGTCACCTCGCGCGCAGCCTCCAGTAGTACGGGCACGACCCCCGGCGGAATGGGCGATCCCAACGCGCGTCGCTAAGATCGGACGCGAAGCACGGAAGTAGAAAACGGCTCGACACCACACAGTGTCGAGCCGTTTTTCTTTCAGTTGGCTAGCGTGATTCAATCTTCGGAAGGTTGCCGTCCTCCAGGCCCGCGACAGGCATCACGGAGAGCGTATAGATCCGCCAGTCAATCTTCGCGAGCTCGCGCGACGCTTCCTCGATCTTGCTGACTTTCACGTCGTCGGTTTTCGGGACGACGAAGACCTCACCGTTGAGAACGTGACCCTGCTCACGGAGACGGACCGAGGCTTTCTCCACCCAGTCGAGCTTCTCCGCCTCTCTCGCGATCCTGCGCGGTAAGTCTTCTGTCTCCACGCCGCCAAGCTTGGTCGGCGTTTCGTCCATAAGATCCGCGAGGACCTCCCGAAGATTTCTGATTCCGTCGCGAATGATGTTGATCGAGATAAATCCAGCCGCCACCGCGTCGCCCCACCACTTGCCGTACGCGACGAGCAGAATGCCGACGATCGCAGCGCCTTCGGACATCCAATCGGCCTTATTCATATCGGCGTCGGCATCGAGAGCCTTGTCATGAAGCTTCTCGGCGACCGGTCGTTTGCGCATTCCCAGCAACACACTCACCGTGATCGAGTACGACAGGGCAGCGATCATGGCCCAGCCCAGCCAGAACTGATGGCCGAAGAGTGTGATAGACCCGATGGGCGGCCGCTCTTTCGCGAGGAGCTTCGTCACGGCATCGAACAAGAGTGACAAACCCGCGATCGCGAGGACTGCGGCTGTCACCAAAAATGCGACTGAGACCGCGCGGAAATATCCGTAGGGAAATCGCTTTGTGGGCTTCTGTGTCTCGATGCGGTAGGCGATCAGGATGACAATCGGCGGGATCATCCCGAGCAGATCTTCGACCCACGCCGTCTTCATGGCCTCCGACTGTCCGAGGGTGAGGTACATGAGCACGGCCGTCGATGTAAGGACAGCCAGGCTTATCCACGAGAGACGCTTGGCGCGTTTGCGCTCTTCCCACTGCTCTTCGGGAAATATGAACCGGCGGCCGAAATTCATTCCGGGATCGCCTTGAGGCGTTCTTCGTTGTCGCGGAGGTAGCGCTCAACCGTGAGTAACCAGGCATTTTCACCCGGTGGCACGGCGAGTACGTGTTTCTTCCCTTCCCTGTCTTCGTGGTAAGGCCGGGTCAGGGCCAGGCTCTTTTTCCAGGGAGAATCATCGGTGAGCCCACCGATCACGATATCCAGATTCTGCTTGTGGAGCTTCTCGAGTAGCTCCGACTCCGATCCAGCATGGGTTTCGATTCGCGAGTGCAGCTGGGCGGCGAGCTGCGTTACTATCTGCGCCTCGTAGCCGCTAACGCTGCCGCCGGCTTGCACCACCCACGGCGAGTCCGCCGATATACCAACGCGCATCACTCCGTTCTGCACGCGCGGCAGCGTTCCCTCGGCGTCGTGTGGAAGGCCACACGCTGAGACAAAGCCCGTCGCCACAATGAGGATACCCGCCAACCACTTCGTGCGAATGAATGCGATCCGTGTCATTAACCATACGGAACGCAAATGGTCTGCCTTTCGTCTCGGGAGTACACGGATGCGGCTAGACGGCCCGCGATGAAGATCGTGAGATTAAGATTCCGGTCATGATTACGAAGACTCTTCTCCGTTCGCCCAGCGTGCATCCCCGGAGACTGGCGCGCACTGTTCTCCTTGCGGCCACAATCTTCGCCGCACCGCTACTGCCCGCGCAGGTTTCGCCCGCGCCCGTGGTGTTTCGTGTGAGCCTCGGCAAAGCCTCGCCCACACCGGTCTCTGGCCGGCTGCTCGTCTTCGCCAAGCTCCTTGGTCCTTCCGACAAGAGGCCCATCGCGACGGTCGACATGGACGAGATAGATACTCACGCGACTGCCATCGCTGCCCAGGAGATCGCGCGCCTCGAGCCCGGCCGATCGGTTGACGTCGATGCCGACGTCATTGCCTACCCCAAACCTTTCTCGCAACTGAAGCCCGGCCGATACGCCGTACAAGCGGTGCTCGATCGCGACCACAACTACAACTATTCCGGGCGCGGCCCCGGTGATCTCGTGAGCGGAGTGATCGAGATCGACATGCCCGGCGTAGCTCAGCTCCTTACTCTTGCGACCGCTGTAGAGAAATCCGATCCGCTGCAGCCGTCGCCGAATGTCCCGCTCGCACTGAAGGACATCTACGCCGCGGCCAAGGCGGACATTCATCCCTTGGATTTTGCGAGTGGTGCACTCAGTCGGTTCTGGGGTCGGCCGGTCGCCTTACACGGCTGGGTGGTCACGCCGCCGGATTATGCGGCTCATCCCCGCCAGCGCTATCCGACAGTCTACTACACGCAGGGCTATGGCGGCTCGTTGCGTTCCCTCCACGACGCCGCCGTCGCCCGGTGGGATGACATGAAGACGGGCAAGACGCCCGCGATGATCTGGGTCGCTGTCGACCAGTCCAGCCCCACTGGCACGAGTGAATTCGTCAACAGCGTCAACAACGGGCCGTGGGGAGAGGCGCTGGCGGCGGAGCTGATTCCCGAACTCGAACGCGTTTACCGCATGGACGCCAAGCCGTCTGGCCGTCTGCTGACCGGACACTCCTCCGGCGGATGGGCGGCGCTGTGGCTGCAGGTGAACTACCCCAAACTCTTCGGGGGCGCGTGGCCGACATCTCCGGATCCCAGCGATTTCCACGACTTCACGGGCATCGACCTCTATGCTCGGAACGCGAACGTGTATCGCAAACCGGATGGATCACCCTGGCCGTTGGCGCGCGACAAGGGTGAAGTGCTGGTTTCCATGGAAGACTACGCGCGCCGGGAAGTCGTTGTGGGCGGCTATGGTGGTCAGATGGCCTCGTTCGAGTGGACCTTTTCGCCGCGTGGCGCTGACGGTGCGCCTGTCCCCATGTTTGACCGCACGACAGGCGCGGTCGACTCAGTGGTCGTAGCCTATTGGCAGGAGCATTTCGACGTTGCCGAGCGTCTGCGGCGCCACTGGCCGGAGTTGCGACGTGATCTCGACGGCAAAATCCATCTGACCGTCGGATCGGCCGACACTTTTTACCTCGACGGTTCGGCGCACCGGCTCGAAGCGACGATGAAGGCGCTCGGCGCGAAAACAGATTTCCGCTACGTCGAAGGCCGCACACATTTCGACTTGTACCGGGTGGGCGACGATCGGTTGGGACTCTACAAGGCCATCGCCAAGGAGATGTACGCGGTCGCACGGCCGAATTCGAACCGGGCCCCCTAACGCGGGACAGTCGACAACGCGAGGCGTGAAACAAAAAAGCCCCACCGCAATCGCTCGCGGTGGGGCTACTGGTAGTATCAGTCGGGGCGCCCGGATTTGAACCGGGGACCTCCTGCTCCCAAAGCAGGCGCGATACCGGGCTACGCTACGCCCCGAGGAACGGGCAAGTTACTATACCCTGCCCTGAGCGCGCAACGCACTGAGTAGAGCGTGAAATGCCCTGCTGCGGTGGCTGAATCTCGCCGTTCTTTCGATGGGAGATTCGGCGAAAGTGCCTCCGAGTTCAGGCGCCTCGAAGTGAGGATCGTAACCGAATCCTCCATTGCCGCGCGGGACCGTTACGACGCGACCCTCGATTTCTCCGCGACGGAATTGCTCGCCCTGTAGATCCTTGAAAGCGGCGACCGCCACGAAGCGCGCGGTATCGGTGAAATTGTTTCCCTGCTCGGCGCGCGCCTTCTCGATTCGCCTTAAGAGTTTTTGATTGTTCGCCGCGTCCAACGCAGAGCCGGTGATATCATCGCGACCCGACCAACGCTTGCTATAAACGCCGGGTTCGCCGCCAAGCGCATCGACGCACATTCCTGAATCATCGCCGAAGGTGGGAAGACCGCCGGACACTTCGTGGAAATAGCGCGCCTTCGCCAAAGCATTCTCCTCGAAGGTCCCGAACGCCTCGAGGTTGTCCTCGGCGTCGAGCTCGGGAATTCCCGCAGTGGAAAGGTCGATGACATCAAGGCCAAAGTGCGCGAAGATCTGTCGCAGCTCACGGAGCTTCCCTTCACTGCGGGTTCCGAGGAGGTATTGCTGCCCGCTCACTCGGCCAGCGATTTCGCCTGGCCGGCGTCGAGCTGGCGAATGCCGGCCATGGCGAGCTCGAGCAGCTCGTCGAGCTGCTTACGATCGAAGGTGCCATGCTCGCCCGTGCCCTGCACCTCCACGAACTTTCCCTCGCTGCTCATGACCACGTTCATGTCCACTTCGGCACGCACGTCTTCCTCGTAATCCAGGTCGAGGCGCGGCTCACCATCGATCACACCGACGCTGACCGCGGCAACGCGGCGCTTCACGGGCGTCGTCGCCAGCTTGCCGTTGTCGACCATCCAGGCGAAGGCGTCGACGATCGCCACACACGCGCCGGTAATGGCGGCGGTACGCGTCCCACCATCGGCAACCAGCACGTCGCAATCGAGCTTGACGGTGAATTCGCCGAATTTGAAATCATCCAGCATGGCGCGCACACTGCGACCGATCAGGCGCTGAATTTCCTGCGTCCGTCCGCCGAGCTGCGCTCTTTCCCGGGAGGTGCGCGTGCGCGTCGCACGCGGCAGCATCGCATACTCGGCGGTCAGCCAGCCCTCGCCTTTGCCCCGCTTCCAGCCGGGCACTCCTTCTTCGACCGAAGCCGTGCAGAGGACCCGCGTGGCGCCGAAAGAGATCAAACACGATCCCTCGGCGTACGGTGCTACTCCGCGCTCGAACGTAATCGGTCGTAGAGCCGTGGTCGCTCTGCCTTCGCGTTTTGATTTTTCAGCTTTCACTTAGCTTCCGAATGATTGCGGTAGTTGAGTGTCCCGCGGTGAGTGGAACAACGACAACGCTTCCGCCCCAGCCTTTGACCTCGGCGGATCCGACGATCGTTTCTTCGGTGTAATCGCCGCCCTTTACAATAACGTCAGGCTTGAGGCGCTTCACCAGATTCAGGGGAGTGTCTTCCGGGAAAACGACGACCAGATCGACGCATTCCAGCGCTGCGAGCACATAAGCCCGCTCGGCATCGCTGCGAACAGGACGAGTCGGGCCTTTGAGCCGGCGAACCGACTCGTCGCTGTTAATGCCGACAACAAGCGAGTCCGCGGTCTGTCGCGCAGCGAACAGCACGTCGATGTGGCCTGTGTGAAGCAGGTCGAACACGCCGTTGGTGAACGCAACCCGGCCCTTGTTCTCCGCTCTCCAGCGCTCCGCCTCAACCCACGTCGCAACCTTCTCGGCGGGATTGCGAGGCGTCAGAGCCTGCTCGCTGCGAGAGGATGAAAATGCAGGACTCTTTCCTTGTTCAGCGGAAGCTTTATGACTTCGTCGTAGTCGCTGGAGATCGTAATGACTGTCGGCGACCGCTGGATCGAAATGAGCTCGGCGCCGGGCGGCAGCTGAAGCGAGTCGGCGAGCGCGGACAAACGCTCTGTGATCTGATCGTCGGTTTTGGTCGTCGCGAATCTCGCTTCCTGCCCCATCGCATCCTTGAACTGGTAGAAGCGGAAGTAGGCTTCACCAAAATCCACCACGACGTAGGCGGAGACAGCGAGAGCCAAAAGCACGATCAAACATCCCAGCCTGCTGGCGCCGGGACGGTTCACCACTGCGACTGCGCCCCTTCTATGACGTCGCTGACGATTCGATCGATGGCCAGCTTGCGACCCGCGGTTTCGCCCCGCTCTTCGTATTGACCCTCGGAAAGCAAACCTTTCCGCTGCCAGAGCGTTTTGCCCGTCACCTGATCCACCATCTCGATATCGACTACAAGCTGCAATAGCCGCTTGGATGTCGTCGCCTGCTTGTTAGTGGCGCTGTAGCCGATCGGTATGTCGATCTCGTAGCGTTGGACGGTGCCGCGGACGACGGCGCTCGCACGCGACTCGGCGGCGTCACGGAGTCCCAAGCGGTTGTGGAGACCGATACGCAGAGCATCCGATATCTCCCGGGGCAAATCAGGCGTAGCAGTCTGGTTCTCGAAAGGAACGATCGCAACCGTCCTTATGTGAGAGGGCAACCCGCCGCCCGTGAATCCATAAGGGAAGCAGGCGATGAGCGCGACCAGGACAAGACTATAAGCGCCAGATCGTCGCATCGAAAGATCCAGGTTGCTCGCGAAGGACGGTTATGCTGAGGCGACGGCGCGAGCCAGGCTTTTCATAGACTACCTCGTTGTTCGCCTGGCGCGTCACGCTCTCGATGATCTTACCAGCGGAGATGTGTTGGAGCGATAGCAAAGTGTCGGCGCGAATTCCAATGCGCCACTGAATGGGACGGCCGATATCCGCCCGCAGGATGTCACCGTCCAACCGAACCACTGTGTCGGCAAGCGCCGGAATCGCAAGACGTCCAAGCGCTGCCCACATCATCGGCGTGGGCGGTATGTACCGGTGGGCGAGCTCCGGATTGGGCGAACGCAACGAGTCTCCGATCAGAACCGCCGCGCCTGCGCCAAGCCCGCCGCCGAGGAAGAAATCGAGGCGAGCGCTGTCAGGCGCGGCCGTGCGAACCGACCCGTCGCCGCGGGCGGCAATGTCGCCTTCCTGGAAGTCCCACTTGAAAACGACGTGACGGTGCCCAGTCGGCAGCGCGAGCTGCGGCAGCGAATGCTCGGAGGTCAGCACGCCGGTGAGCGGCGGCGCCTTCGGAATGCAGCCGAGTGTGAAGGCAGCGACAAAAAGCAGGAGTGGACGTTTCATTTGGCTGTGATACCCGTTATCCGGTCGCCTTGCACCAATCTGTCGAGGACATCGAATCCGCTGACAACGCGTCCGAAAACCGTGTAATGACCATCGAGGTGTGGCTGGGGAGAGTGTGTTATGAAATATTGGCTGCCGCCCGTGTCGGGGCCTGACAACGCCATTCCAACCGCTCCGCGCTCGTATCGCCGCCGATTCATTTCGTCGCGAATGGAGTATCCTGGACCGCCGTTCCCATCATCTCTCGGATCTCCGTCCTGCGCCACGAAATTCGGAACGACGCGGTGAAAGCGCGTGTTTCTGTAGTATCCTGACCGCGCAAGCGTAAGAAAGTTCCATACCGTAATTGGCGCGTCCGCACCAAACATCTCGAGGCGAATCGGGCCCCGGACAGTGTTGATGGTCGCGTTCAAAGGTTTTCCCGAGGCGGCCGGTAGCACCACGTCCCTCACGATCGCTTCGTACCACCCGATGGGGCGTGGCTGGGGAGTAACCGTTTTCCAGTTGCCCCAGACTGGCACCGCGCTACCAGCAGCTCGCTCAAGTGGATCAGCGGGAACCGGAAGTTCGGACAGCTCCGCGCGCGCGGCCTGACCAAGCGATGCGCTGTCCTTCTTGAACACCGCGGCGACGTACTGCAGCGCGGCGAGACGCGCGTCGTTGGCGGAATCGCGCGCCGCGAGTCTGTAGCTCGCGA
>DATBXT010000238.1:0-2534 GCA_036514115.1 Gemmatimonadaceae bacterium | reverse complement strand
ATAAGCCCACCACCTGCGATCGCCACGACTAGCCAAGCCGTATAAACCAGAATCTGCGGACCGATCTCCATGCCCTATAGACGCATGGTTCACGGGGGCGGCAACGCTGGTCAGGCCTTACTTTGCCCGGAGCTCGCGAGCAGTTTCCACCCGATAATTGTGGCTACAATGCCAGAGAATAGCACGACTTTTCCGGTTGGTTCAGCGGACTCGGCGCAGCCGTCCGCGCGGACCATCGGCGCGGTTTGGCTGCTGTACTTCGTGATCTCGTCCCTCGGCGCAGTCTTCACCAAAGGCCTGATCGTTCCCACGGACGCCGCGCTCACGGCGACATCCATTCTGGCCCACGCTGGTCGCTATCGCGCCGGGTTCGCGTTCGACCTGATCGGAAACGCGATTTATCTCGCGCTCACCGCACTACTATATGGGTTGTTCAGGCCGGTGAATCGCAACCTTGCATTGATTGCGGCGTTCTTCAGTCTCACCGGCTGTATCGTACAGATCTTCGGCGAGCTACTCCGCCTCGTGCCCGTTGTCCTTCTGACAGAAAGCCACGTAGCTGGCGCTTTCACCGTCGCGCAGATGCAGGCGGCGAGCGTGCTCAGCCTCGCCGTGTACAACCACGTCTACGACATCTCGTTCATACTCTTCGCGCTCTTCGAGCTGGTGCTCGGTTATCTGATCGTCAAGTCGCGGTATGTGCCCAGAGTGTTGGGGTGGATATGGATGGCCTCGGGCGGTGGCTGGCTGACATTCCTGTGGCCTCCGCTGGCGAGGACGATATGGCCGGTCCTGTTTGGATTGGGAGGTCTGGCCGAGTTGGGGTTAGTGGCGTGGCTGCTGGTGAAGGGGGTGAACACACAAGCGCGCGAGGCGCCGGCGCAGTAGGTCGACGCGCCGCGACGGCCAAACGGCCAGGACATCTCCTCTCGCTTATGTCCCTGGTACTTTGAACTGCATCCGCGTGTGGTAATTGGCGGTAACCGGCTGCCCGTTTTGAAGTCCCGGCCTGAAAGTCGAAGCCTCGATGTACTTGTAAAGCACCTCCTGATTCGCCGCGGCCGCCGGGCCCACTGCCTTGAACGTCGACATGAGAGGCATGCCGTTGGTCTCGATCATAACGTCGATTTCAACGCTTTGCGGAACATTGGGATTCGGGAAGCTCAGCTCTGCCAGCGAACCCCGCGTCAGGAGCTTGGGCGGACTGATCTGCACCGGTTGCGGATAGCTGTAACACCCTGCCGCGAGGATCAGAGCCATACTGGCGGCGACTACACGCGCTCTACTCACTGTTATCTCCTTGAAAGCAGGGGGATTCATCCTGTCAGACGAAGAATAGGAGCAGTGATTCCCGGTTCCATAACACCTTAGACTGGAACGGGTATTTTTCTCGCTGAGCCCTTGCTTCCAAATCCCAGTGGAGTAGGTCGAGTGAACGACGAGTCACCTTCAGAATCCGGTTTGTCGCGCCGCGATTTCGTGACGCGCGCCAGTCGTGCCGGAATCGCCCTGGCAATCCTGCCCCCGGGCCTCCGCGCCAGGCTGCGGCCCCTGCTCGACGAGCACTCGGCTGAACGACTCGATCACGGAATCCTCAGCGCTCCCGTCGCACCCGATCTCTTCTCCGGACTCCGCTGGCGGATGATCGGACCGTTTCGCGGTGGACGCGTCGCCGCCGCGACTGGAGTTCCCGGTCGCAGCAACGAGTTCTACTTCGGCGCCGTCAATGGCGGCGTCTGGAAAACCATCGACGGTGGTCGGGTCTGGTTCCCGATTTTCGATGGACAATCCACCTCGTCGATCGGTGCGATCGCCGTGGCACCGTCGGATCCGAACATCGTCTTCGTCGGCAGCGGGGAATCGACGCTTCGCGACTCGGTGGTCTTCGGCAATGGCGTCTACAAATCGGTCGACGCCGGTAAAAGCTGGACGCACCTCGGTCTCGACGAGACCCACCACATCGGCAAGATCGCCATCGATCCGCGAAATCCGAACAACGTCTTCGTCGCGGCAATCGGGAAGCTCTACGCCGCCAACGCCGAGCGAGGCGTGTTCAAATCGACCGACGGCGGACGCAGCTGGAAGAAAGTTCTTGGTGACGACAACGTCGGTGCCGTCGAAGTCGTGATCGATCCCGCCGACTCGCGTGTGGTGTACGCGGGACTTTGGAACACCAGACGTCCACCCTGGTTCACTTACGCGCCGACCAACGGGCCGGGCGGCGGCATCTTCAAATCGACCGACGGCGGAACGACGTGGACGCGGCTGAGCAAGGGCCTTCCGCAGGAAGGAATCGGCAGAACCGGCATTGCCGTCGCGCCGACGAATCCGAATCGCGTTTACGCGATCGTCGATTGCCTCGTCCCCGAAGCGCAGCCGCAGACCGAGCCACCTCTGGGCGCGCCTCCGCCGCAGCCGGCGCCCGCTGGTGCGCGGCCATCGAGCCCGCCACCGGGACAGGGCGGACTCTTCCGCTCCGACGATGCCGGCGCGACGTGGACGCGGATCTCGAACGATCCGGCGCTGTGGGGCCG